>JAZKJB010000067.1:0-9494 GCA_040384505.1 Bdellovibrionota bacterium
CGGACCGACCGTACGGGAACCGGTGCCCCGAACGGCTACCGTTACGGGTGCCGATTCCGTTCCCGATCCCTTACGGCGTGACGCGTGACTCGAGCTACGGTCTTGACCTTGTGATGCCCTCTTTCCATCCTGTGGGCCTTCATTCTCCAAGGAGTTCGTTCATGACCGAGATCACCGCTTGCCACGCTCGTGAAATCCTCGATAGCCGCGGGAATCCCACCGTCGAAGTCGACATCATGCTCGCCAACGGAGCCATGGGCCGCGCGGCCGTTCCGAGTGGAGCGTCGACGGGCGCGCACGAAGCGGTCGAGCTTCGCGACGGCGACAGCAAGCGCTACCTCGGCAAGGGTGTTCGTAAAGCGGTGGACAACGTGAACGACTCGATCGCGCCCGAGATCCTCGGCTGCAACGCCGCCGATCAGGTCGCGCTCGATCGCATGCTTCGCGATCTCGATGGAACTCCGAACAAAGCGAAGCTCGGCGCGAACGCGATCCTCGGCGTGAGCCTGGCTGCGGCGAAAGCGGCGGCACAGTCTGCGGGCTTGCAACTCTATCGTTACGTCGGCGGGAGCAACGCTTCTCGGTTGCCGGTTCCGTTGATGAACGTCTTGAACGGGGGCGCGCACGCGGACAACGGTCTCGACATCCAAGAGTTCATGATCGTTCCGGTCGTCGAAGGAAAGTTCAGCGAATCGCTTCGCGCGGGTTCCGAGATCTTCCACACGTTGAAAAAGCTTCTCAATAAAAAAGGTTTGTCGACGGGCATCGGTGACGAGGGCGGCTTCGCGCCGAAGCTCTCGGGCAACCGTGAAGCGCTCGATCTGCTCATGGAAGCGATCCAACTCGCCGGATACAAGGCGGGCCAAGACGTGTTCCTCGCGCTCGACGTCGCCGCGACCGAAATGTACAAAGACGGAAAGTACCAGTGGGAAGGTTCGAAGATCACTTCGGGCGAGCTCGGCAAGATCTACTCTCAATGGGCGCAAAGCTATCCGCTCGTTTCGATCGAAGACGGTTTCAGTGAAGACGATTGGGCGGGATGGATCGCGTTCACCCAAGAAAACGGCAAGCGATTGCAACTCGTCGGCGACGACTTGTTCGTTACGAATCCCGAGCGCGTCGCGCGCGGGATCAAGGAAGGTGCCGCCAACGCGCTTCTCGTGAAAGTGAATCAGATCGGCACTCTCTCCGAAACGTGTGAAGCCGTGTCGCTCGCGCAACGGAACAGCATGCGTACGGTGATGTCGCACAGAAGCGGTGAAACGGAAGACAACATGATCGCGGATCTCGCGGTGGCCCTCGGCTGCCAGCAGATCAAGACGGGAAGTTTGTGCCGCTCGGAGAGAACGGCGAAGTACAACCAACTCCTCCGCATCGAAGAAGATCTCGGCACTTCCGCTCACTATTGGGGCCTCGAAGGTCTCGGCCGCTGATCACGACTTTGGTCGCGTCGCCTTTGGAACTTCGGTCGTGAGATGATGGGCCATGCTCCGGTCCATCATCGAATCTTGCAAAGCTCTGTTCCATAAACCCGTCCATATTTTCTGGATTTGCATGGCGCTCGCTGCGACCGGCGTCGTTCTGGACGGGACTGCCATTCGTCTCTGGAGCCTGCACCGTGAGCAGGAGATCATGCTCCAGCGCATCATCGAGGCGAAGGCGCGATCCAAGCAATTGGACTTCAAGATCCACGAAGCCCAGAGCCCTGAGTTCATCGAACGCGCGGCCCGCGATCAATTCGACTTGGTGAAGGAGGGGGACTTGGTCTTCATCTTCTCGGACGACGGTACGGAAATAGCGGAAAATTCTTCACGTTCGACCAACTGATCACCAGGCAAATCGCATGGTTCAGCAATCGGAGCGGGTTTGGACAGGGCGAAGCCTCAGACCCCAAAATTCATTGGCAATTTGACGACTCGGACCCTAAAAATAGCAGGATCAGCAAGAACGTTAAGGGAGAATGAATTTGAATTTCACCGCTGAAGAGATCCGACAGTTGCGCTACCGACTTGGCTGGAGCCAAGCGGAGATGGCGCGTTGTCTGAAGCTCGAGCCGACGATGGTTTCGAGCATCGAGGCCGGCCGTGCCGTTCTTCCCCTCCACTATCGCAGCTACCTTCTCCAGATCATGAACCAAGCCGAGAGCAACGCCGAGCGCACACAACGCGTGCCGATCGCGGAAGTCATGATGAAGGATCTCGGGCTCTCCCAGATCCACGATTTCGACGTCCAAAACAGAAGCACCGATAAAGTTTAATCGCGCCGTGCCGACGAAAGGTGCCAGGCACCTTTTGCTTTCCGAAAAAGTGCCAGGCACATTCCGTCAAATGAAGAAGCTCTACCTCGTCGACGTCAGCTCCATGTTCTTCCGTGCGTTTTATGCGATTCGGCCGTTGTCGAATCCGGCCGGCATGCCGGTGAATGCGCTCTACGGATTCTTGTCGATGACCGTGAAGCTGCTTCGCGAGATTCGTCCCGACTACATGGCGTTCTGCTTCGACCGGTCGGAAGAGACGTTCAGAAAAGAAATCGATCCCCGTTACAAAGCGAATCGCTCCGAGATGCCCGAAGAGCTCCGGCCGCAGATTCCGTATTTTCGGCGTTTGAGCGAAGCGCTCGGCATTCCTTGTCTCGAAGCTGCGGGATTCGAAGCCGACGACATCATCGGCACCCTCACCAAGCTCGGCCGCGACAACGGGCTCGAAGTGGTGATCGTTTCCGGCGACAAAGATTTCGCGCAGCTGATCAAGCCGTACGTTTCGATGTACGACACGATGAAGGACGTTCGCTACGACGTGCCCGCTGCCATCGAGAAGTGGGGAGTCGAACCCCGCAAGATGATCGATTACCTCGCGATCGTCGGCGATTCCTCGGACAACGTCTGCGGTGTCGCGGGGATCGGGCCCAAGGGTGCGCAGAAACTTCTCTCGGAGTACGAGTCGCTCGAGGAGATCTACGAGAACATCGACAAGATCACGGGGGCCACGCAGAAGAAGTTGATCGCAGGCAAGGACGAAGCGTTCTTGTCGAAGAGGCTCGTCACGATCGTCTGTGACATGAAGCTCGGCGTTCAGCCCGAAGATCTACGTTTGAAGCCGATTCATCGCGACGAGCTCTCGGCACTTCTGACCGAGCTCGATTTCAAGACGATGGCACGGACGCTTCTCGGTGAGGCGCCTGTAGCAGCGGCGACGGCCGGCGCTGCGCCACAGACCCCGACTGCTTCGACCGCGCCGGCTCCCGCCGAAGACGGTGGTCGTGTGCTTCGCTCGGATGGGCACGTCGAGGGTTCGCTCTCGCACGTTTTGAATCCCGAAAGAAAAGAGATCGGTGTTTCTGCCGGCTCCGCCAACCCGCTCAACAGCTTCGTTCGCAAAGCGCCGCCGCTTCCCGAGGTCAAACAGGTTCAGTTTAGCGTCGGGAACGTTCGTGAAGAACGCATGGATCTCGCGGCCCTCACTAAATTCCTGAAAGCCGAGACGGAGACGTGGGCGATTCACACCGAGCGCGCCTCTTACCTCGCACAGAGCGGGAAAGACGGATGGACATGCGCGGAAATCGCGGCCTCGGGGCCCGAGCTCGGCGAGATGCTGTCTTCAAAGCGTCTCGTCTACAAAGGCTTCGACATCAAGGACTTCGCGAAATTTCACAAGGTGAAACGCCCGCAGGTCGCGTGGGATCAGATGCTCGCGGCCTACGTGATTCAACCGGACAAGATCGAGACGCCGCAACCGTTGTTCCAGACGTACAACGGCGAGCCGCTGCCGGAGTTGCCGTCACCGACGCAGATGTTGACCGCGCACCTTCGCCTCGAATCGAATCTTCGCGCGAAGCTCCCGACGGTGAACGGCGAAAAAGTGTTGTTCGAAATCGAGTTGCCGCTCGTGCCGATCTTGCTCTCGATGGAGCAACAAGGGATCTTGCTCGATTCCAAAATTCTCTCGAAGCAGTCCGAGGGTCTCGCTCGCGACATCGCTGGGCTTGAAAAAGAAATTCATTCTCTCGCGGGAGAAGTCTTCAACATCGGCAGTACGAAGCAGCTCGGCGCGATTCTCTTCGAGAAGTTGAAAATGCCGGCCGGGAAAAAGACGAAGACGGGTTACTCGACCGACAGTGACGTTCTCGACAAGCTCTCGAAGGATCACGTGATCGCCCGCAAGATCCTCGAATGGCGCGAGCTCACGAAGTTGCGATCGACGTACGTGGACTCTCTCCCTTTGCTCGTCGACACCGAGGGCCGACTCCATACGACCTTCCTTCAAGCTTGGACCTCCACGGGACGGCTCTCGAGCCAGAACCCGAATCTCCAGAACATTCCGATTCGAACGGAACGGGGGAATGCGATTCGCAAAGCTTTCGTCGCGCCGGAAGGCCAGACTTTGGTTTCCGCGGATTATTCGCAGATCGAGCTCAGGATCCTCGCGCACATCACGAGTGACGAAGGCCTCACGCGCGCGTTCGAGTCCGACGTCGACGTCCACTCCGTCACGGCGAGCGAGGTCTTCGAAGTCGACCTGAAAGACGTGACTCCCGAGATGCGCCGCAAGGCCAAGGCGGTGAACTTCGGCTTGGCGTACGGTCAGGGCGCGTTCGGTCTCGCGGAGACTTTGCGAATTCCGCGCTCCGAGGCGAGCGAGATCATCACGCGCTACTTCTCGCGTTTCCCGGGCGTGCAGCGTTACATGACCGATACCGTGGAAGAAGCGACGAAGAAGGGCTACGTCGAAACCATCTTCGGTCGTCGACGCTATCTCAACGAGCTCTACAGCAAATCGCCGATGGTGAAAAAATTCGGCGAGCGGGCGGCGATCAACGCTCCCATTCAAGGAACGGCGAGCGATCTCGTGAAGCTAGCGATGATCAAAGTCGGTGAGCCCGCGGGCGCGAAAATGCTTCTTCAGGTGCACGACGAATTGGTCTTCGAAGTCAGAACGGAAAACGCCGACGAAGTCTGCCTCGAGGTCGGCTCGAAGATGGAACAAGTCGCCCAACTCAAAGTCCCACTGAGAGTGAATACCGGCGCCGGTCCCAATTGGGACGAAGCTCACTCTTGATCAGCGCTTTTCCCAGCCGGCGACGCGACCGCCTTCGAAATACACGAGGCGGTTTTCGGTGAGGTAGCCTTCCGTCGAAGGAAGCTGCTCACTGTAGTGCCAGCGTTCGTTTCCATAAATCGGGTCGCCGGCCACCTCGACGGCTTCGGGCTCACCCCATGAGCTCTTGACGGCTTCCTTCGACATTCCGAGCGTGATGTCGTTGACGTCGATCAGCGCTTGGATCTCGGGCGGATTTTCCGTGTGGTTTCCGTCGATGCCGCGGTTGTTCAGGTATCGGCCGCGGGCCTCGAAAGAATCGAGCTGCAGAAAATCCACGCGCTCGCGGTCGCTTCGGAAGTAAGCCTTGTTCTTGAAGTATTGATCGCGTTCGCGTTTTCCCTCGAGAGCCTTTTCAGCACGCGTGAGCGCGGCGCGATCGCCGACCGCGCGGGCTTCTTTGTCGCTCAGTTCACGCGACGTGAAACCGAGCTCTTGAGCAGCGTAATCCTTGTCCATCGAGCGGCGGCCTTTCGCGGCTGGCTCTTCGTCGCGGAAGGAGTAACCGCTGTCGTGGGAGCGTTGAACCGTTCCGCAGCCGACGAGGGCGATCGCGGAGATGACGAGTGTCGTGAAAAGAAGTGTACGTTTCATGTGTCTCTCTTCGGAACGTTCGCACGATCGTTGAACGAGACCGAAGTCCCGATGGTGACCGATCGTTTGTTCTGTCATACTCGAAAGGAATCTCGAAGCTCGACAACCTAGACGATCATCCAGTGGGGCCATGGCCGACGAGAAGTCCGACGACATCCTGTCGCTAGAAGATCTTTTACGCGAAGACGCCGCCAGTTCGCCTGGTGGGGCCGTCGCAGGTGCTCCGGTTCCTCAACAGCCGGGCGATGCGGTGCCGTCCGCGTCACCGACTGCAACTGCGCCTGCCACGGCGGCGACCCCAGCTCCTAAAAACGATGACGGCGGTGACCTCGATCGGTTGCTCGCGGATGCCGACCCCGAGTTCGCGGCGCAAATGAAGGACATTTCGGATTTGACCGCCGACGGCGTCGCGATCGACGCCGACATCGAATCGGTCGTCGAGCGCGAGCGTAAAGAGGCGGCGACGAAAGGCTTCAAGAAAATCGTCCTGCTTCTCGTGAAGCGCCCGATGCGTCGGCTCTCGCTCCTCGGGACTCAAGTCGTAGGTTTCGGAAAATGGGTGAAGGAGTTCGGTCTTCCGGCGGCGATCACGGGACTGAAGAGCGGACTCGTCTCTTTGAAGAACGGCATCGCGAAATTCGTCGGAGTTTTGAAAGCCGGAATCGGGTGGTTCAAAGCGCAGCCGAGAAAATCGAAAGCGTTGATGTTCGGAGCCTTGCTCTTGGGCGGCGTCGCGATCGCCGTCGCTCGCTTCACACTGACCGAAGGGATCTTCCCGAACTTCGACGTCGCGTACCTGACGACGTTCGAAACCGTTGCCGACGCGAAATACACGATCGAGAAAGACGAACCCTGGACGGACTTGAACGATCCACTTCTCCATCCCGAGCACGTCGTCTTGATCGAGCGAATCATCTCGAATCTCCGGTCGACGGGCCCCGGATCGAATCCGATGGCCTTGATCGATCTCTACGTGGAGTCCGCGAACCAAGACGTCGCGATCGAGCTGAAGAACCGCGAAGCGGAAGCCCGCGACGCGATCGGGACGACACTCCTGCAGATGACTTACGAGGAGCTCGGCACCGAGGCCGGGAAGATCAAGTTGAAGGTCTTCTTGCGAAAGAACCTCAACGAAGTCTTGAGCACCGGCCGCGTCCGCCGCGTCTACTTCAAGAGCATCATCGTCAAACCTTGATCCCGTAGGTTTTGATCCGGTCGTGGAGTGTGCTCTTCGGCATGCCGAGCTCGGCTGCGGTTCTTCGCTGGTTTCCGCTATTCGCAGCGAGGCGCCGAACGATCATTTCGCGCTCGATCTCCTTGATGATCGAGCCGTGTCCGTTGCCGGAGCCTTCCGCGACGAAATGGACTTCGGGGCCGATGCCGACCGGTTCGAGGATCATCACGAGATCTTCGGGTTGGATGTTCTTGCCCGGATAGTACGCGGACGCTCGCGCGACGACGTTCTTCAGCTCGCGGATGTTTCCCGGCCACGAATGTTCTTTGAGTTTTTGGATCGCATTGTGCGAGAAGCGAACGCGAAAATGTTTCGCGAAGGTGTAGAGGATGTCTTCGAAGTCCTCGAGGCGCTCGGAGAGTGCGGGCGGGCGGAGCTGGCAGACGTTGAGTCGATAGTAGAGATCTTCGCGGAACGAACCCATTCGAATCGCCGCGAGGATGTTCTTGTGGGTGGCCGCGATGATTCGGACGTCCGTTTCGATCGAGCGATCCGACCCCACGGGCCGGATCTCCTCGTTCTCGAGGGCTCGCAAAATTTTGGGTTGTAGCGCCAGCGGAAGATCTCCGATTTCGTCGAGGAACAGAGTCCCTCCGCGCGCCGCTTCGAAGGCTCCTTTGCGATCGTGTGTCGCGCCCGTGAAGCTCCCTTTCACATGACCGAAGAGCTCGCTCTCGATGAGATTCTCGCTGAGGGCGCTGCAGTTTATCGAGATGAATGGTCCACGCGAACGACTCGATCCATCGTGGAGGGCTCTCGCGATGATCTCTTTGCCGGAACCCGACGGTCCGCAGACGAGAACGGGAAACTCGGTCGCGGCGAAAGCGGGGAGGCGACGGAGCTGCTCGTTCCACTCGTCGGATTTCGATTGGAGCCGAGTCGCGCCACCCGCGGCCTCCGAGAACACGAAGACGGTTTCGCCGAAACGAACGCGGTCGTTCGCGGTGAGTGTCGCTTCGGTGACTCGCGAGCCGTTCACGAAGGTGCCATTGCGGCTTTGGAGGTCGCGGATCACGAATGCGCCGGTCCGGCGTTCGATCCGCGCATGGCGGTTGGAGGCATAGGGATCGTCGATCGTGAGATGGGCCGACGGATCGCGCCCGATGGAGAAAAATTCTCCGATGGCCGAAGGGGCGCCGCCGGGGCGGGAGAGAGGGATCAAGTACCCCTCGTTCGAGGTGGGGGCTTCGAGAGTGATTCGTTGGGTTTCCATTTCTTGCTCCTTGTGATCGCGGGTTCATGTCGGCGAATTCAAGGCCCGTGCCCCGTGGCGATGAGGCGCAGATGCATTGGTTTTCAGCTGGCGGTTGTGACAGCGTCCCATTGTTCCGGCCACCGGACACGAAAGTCCGAGGTTTCGGACTCCGTCGCTAGGAAATCCGGGGGGTGCGTGCTACGACTTGAAGATCGTGAACAGACCGAAACAGGCGCGGAATCCCGACCGTTTGCAGTACTTGACCAGCGCGGTCGATTTGCAGGGGTGCCCCGAAGACACCGTTCCCGAGGTCGCCTTCGTCGGACGTTCGAACGCCGGGAAATCCACACTGATAAATGGCATCGCCGGTGCGCGCATCGCGCAGACGAGCTCGACTCCCGGCAAGACGACGATGTTGAATTTCTACTCTTCGAAGCACTACCGGCTCGTCGACATGCCCGGCTACGGTTTTTCAGCGCGCTCGGGAGATCAGCAGGCCTCGTGGAAAGACATGATCGAGCCGTATCTCGCGACTCGTGGCAATCTCGTCGGGCTCGTCATCATCATGGACATCCGTCGCGATTGGACGAAAGACGAACAAGATCTCGTGGATTGGTTCGGGCCTCGAGATCTGCCGATGGGTATCGTCCTCACGAAGGCCGACAAACTTTCGAAGACGGAGATCGCTGAGCGAGCCGAGGCGATGAAAGCCGACACCGGTTGCGACGACGTGCTCGTCACATCGTCATTGAAGAAAACCGGATTCGAAGACGTAGAAGAGTTCATCTTCCATACGTTCATCAAAGTAGGTGAGACATGAAAGCGATCGGCGTGATTCCGGCCCGTTGGGGTTCGACTCGTTTCGAGGGCAAACCTTTGGCGCTCGTGGCTGGCAAGCCGCTCTTGCAGTGGGTGATCGAAGGTTCGCGCACGAGCAAGCTGCTGAAAGAAATCGTGGTCGCGACGGATGACGATCGAATCGCGGCCCTCGCAAGAGAGTGCGGTTGTGCCTTCGCGATGACCGACTCGCAGCTGCCGACGGGAACCGATCGGGTTTGGCAAGCGGTGAAGGATCGCGAGTTCGACGTCGTCGTGAACATACAAGGTGACGAGCCGTTGATCGAAGGCTCCTTGCTCGATCGTTTGGTCGAACCGTTCGAGAAAGATTCTACGCTCGAGATGGCGACGCTGGGGCGTGCGCTCGACATGGAGGCGCTCCAGTCGCCGAGTACGCGAAGATCGTTTTGAACGAGAGGAGCTCTTGAGCCTTCGAGCATAACGCGCGATCGGGTTTGGCGCCTTTCAAAGGCTCACTTCGAAAAACGAACCGTTCGAAGGTTAGAACCGAAGAGAGTGAAGAGGAGACGTCTCGACGACG
>JAZKJB010000068.1:0-5181 GCA_040384505.1 Bdellovibrionota bacterium
ACGATCCTCGGTTTCGCGTTCAAGGTTTCGATCTTCCCGCTGCATGCGTGGACACCGGACGTCTACCAAGGCGCGCCCACTCCCGTGACGGCATTCATGGCGACGGCAGTAAAAGCGGCGACCTTCGTCGGTTTCCTTCGCTTGTTCACCTCGGAAGGGTTCGCGCTGAGCCCGCATCTCTTGACCGTGCTTTCGTGGCTCGCGGTCTTGACGATGACGATCGGAAACGTCGCGGCCGTCATGCAGAACAACTTCAAGCGCGTTCTCGCTTACTCGAGCATCGCGCATTCCGGATACGCGTTGATCGGCTTGATCGCGGCCGCCTTCGGCACCAACTACAACGGCGCCGCGACGAGCCTTCTTTTTTATCTCTTCAGCTACTCGCTGATGACCGTCGGCTCGTTCGCGCTCGTCGCGCTTTTCGAACAGCGCGAGAACCACTCTCTCGAAGTCGGAGATTTGAAGGGCCTCGCTCGCCGGTATCCGGTGATGGGCCTGAGTCTCACGATCTTCATGCTGAGCCTCGCCGGCATTCCGCCGACGATCGGCTTCTTCGGGAAGTTCTACATCTTCTCGGCGGCGATCGAGCAAGACATGTACTGGCTCGTTTTCTGGGGCGTGATCAACTCGGTGATCAGCGTGTACTACTATCTCCGACCGGTCGTGATGATGTACATGAGCGACGAAGAGTCGACGTACGTGATCAAAGCTCGAATGATGACCCGCGGGACCGTCGCAGTGGCTGCGCTCCTCATCGTCGTGCTCGGAATTTTGTCGTCCTTCGTCTTCCAATTGGTTCAGAAATCGGTTCTCAACCAGTTCTGATCGCCGACGAAGGCCGGTCACTCAAATCGAACCTGGACCTTCCTCCAGGCATTCATGAACGCGCGGCCACAAATGCCGCGCGTTTGTTTTTGATATCGAGACATGCTCCGTGGCCTATCGACACGCACGCCGACTTCGCTCAACGTGAACCCATGACACGCAAAACATTGTTCGAATCCATCCGATTGTTCGCAGGTCTCTCCGCTCTCGCTCTCGCCGCATCGGCGTGTGCCCCCGCGGGAACCGATCTTTCCAAAGGCGCCGACACGCAGGCGATGCACCAAGAAGTGCAGGGGCCGAAAATCGACGACGCCGTCGAGCAAGAGATCTCGATCAACGGCGAAGCCCGCGTTCACGTTCGCGCTCTCGCGATGGCGAGCGGAGTCGGAATCGAGCGAGCTTCGGCTTCGGGTTCCGAGCTCCCTCCAGAAATCATCGCGCTTCTTTCGCGCCTGCCCGAGGGCTCGCTCGCGGTCGAAGCCGGAGTCGAAGGTCAACCCGAAGTCCTTGGCGTATTGACGAGAGAAGGCCTCGCGGCTCTTCGTTATGACTCGAGCGTCGAGTTCGTCGCGAAAGATCGCGAAGACGATTTGATTTACTAATTAGAAAATTGACGAGCGCATCACGGCAGAAGGCCGTGATGTCGCTTCAAGTGATCGATGTCCGTGTTCATGATCGTGATGGTGATCTTCGAGGCTTTGATGAGCTCGATACTCGCCCAGACGAAACCCACCGCACCCACGCCACCAGCGAAGAAACTCACGACCGCCATCGCTTCGACGACACCGTTCGGAATCGTCGTCGCAAGCGCGGCACCAACGAGCGCGATGAAGCTCGCGAGCGCGAACGAGGCGAGTGACGTGTAGATCGATCGAAGCGCGCGAAGGAACTGGCGCGACTGGCGATGCGAAAGATCGATGTGCTTCATGTACATCTTCATGAGCTCGGGCGAAAGCCCGCCCTTGTCTAACTTCTCCGTCAGATGATTGATCCGGTCGAGGCAGCGAATGAGTCGGGTACTCGTGCTCAAACTCAAAATGCTCGAAGCATTCGTGAGGATCGCGGGTGCCGCGATGATCGTGATGACGGCAAAGGGGTTTTGAGTGAGGACGGTCGCGTCGATGGTCATAAGTCGATTTTGCGAAGGACCTGAAGGGCCGCGCGGAAGCCGATGTGCACGATGCGGCCGAGGATCTGCGGATTGAGCGAGAAGTGGTCGACGAAGAACATCTCGTAATCTTGCGGCGAAGGATGGATGTAGATGTAATCCACGTTCGGCTTGTGATTCACCCGCTTCGCCATGATGTCGAGGAGCTTCTCTCGGTGTTCGTCGGGGAGCTCCGCTTGCCGGAAGTACCCGTCGACCGCGCTCATCAAGGCCGAAATATTCTGCTGGTGTTCGATGTGCTTCGCGATCTTCTGCTCGACCACTTGGTACAACGCTTGGTTGATGATCAGCGGAATGCCGTAGTTGTGCAGCGAACCCATCACCGGAGTGTAGTGATACGGCTGAACCGAGTAGCTCGAGATCACGAGATCGGCGCCGGCATCTGCTGCGACGTGAGTGGAGAGAGTTTCTCGGATCTCACCGTCGAAGAAGTAAATCTCTTTTCCTTTTTGATTTCGGATTCCATACGGCGCGAAAACCGGCGGAAGTGCCGCACTCGCGGCGACCGCTTCGCTGATCGTCGCGAAGTTCGCGTACTTGATCGTGCGATCTTTGTACGTCTCCGGGAAATTTCCGAAGACGACTTTTCGCGAGTGATTCAGCTGGGTGCCGACGATGAAGAGATCCACGCCGAGGCTGCCGAAGCTATTCTCTTTCAGCACGTGCGTGCGGAGATAGCGCTCGATTCCCTTCGTCGTGAAAAGCCCGTTGATCTTGAAGCCGTTCTTCACGAGCGCCTCGAGACCGCCTGTGACGATCGAGCGGCGGCGAAGAACGTTCGGGATGAAGTTGACGAAGTTTCCGCCGTTGAGCGCGAACATGTCGCGATAGGTGAGCGGCTTCAGGCGTGCGTAAACTTTTTTTCGTTTCGTGAGCTTGTTCAAGTCAGAAGCGGAACCCCGTTCGAAGGCATCGATGACGGACTCGATTCCGTAACCGGCGGCGAGGAACGTCGAGATCACCGCACCGGCACTCGAGCCGACATAAACCTTGAAGGTTAACTTGTCGTCCTCGTACTTCATCTTCACGTCTTCGCCGCTGCCGCCAGCGAACTGGAAGCCTTTTTCGCGGAGCGCCAAGCAGACGCCGAGGTGGAAGGCTGCCGCCTTGATTCCACCGCCGCTAAGGACCAGAGCTATCCGCTTTTTCTCGCTGAGACGCATGGGTGCCATCCTATCCAAACGTCCAGGAAAGAAAAAGGAATTCAACCCCTTAAGACTGCGCCAGGGACCGCCTCGAGGCCAACTCGCGGCAGCCGGCCTCGGAAGGGTCGGAGTTCAAAGTTTCACCCACGATGTCGCGGGCTTGGACTTTTTAATGCGCCTGCTAAATTTGGGGTTGAGTCGAGTAGACCCCATGGTAGAACCGAATCGATGGACGCAAGCATGACGACAAACGACAACTGGCTCTTGCTCACGGATTACGCGAGTAAGTATCGCATCAGCGTTTCGACGCTTCGTCGCCGCATCAAGTCCGATCAGATCAAGTACAAGCTCGACCACGGACGCTACCTGATCTTCGATGAGGCACCGGCCCATCACGACGCCCATGACCATGCCCCGACGATGACGCGATTCGCAGCTGAGGCCGCGCCACTTGCCGCTCCTCTAGCAGCGCGAATGGCGTCGCCGATGGAATCGCAGATTCGCGAGCTCGCGGAAAAGGGAGCGGAAGAACCGGCGACCCGTCTTTTGAACGAACTCAAGCGCGCCTATACGAGCGTTCTTCAGGAGAAAGAAGAACAACTCATCCAGCTCAAGGAAGAAGTCAGCGATTTGAAGACCCTCGTCAGGGTCCTCGAAAGCGATAACGATCGCATGCGACGTCACCTTCAGAGCTGGAATCAAGAATGAAGCTCTTCGCCTTCTTCTTGGCATTGGTCATTTCACAGCTCATTTCATTCAGCGCTCAGGCCTCCGAAATCGCACAGTGCGAATACTATCCTCAAAAAGCTCGAGCTCTCGGTTGCGGTAAAGACAATTACCTCATGAAGTTCGGCTACCGCTATTGCCGCTCTTTCGAAACGCGACACACGAAGTTCTCGGCGGACGCTCAACCGGTGCTCGACAAGATCCGAACGTGTTTGATTCTCGAAATGGAAAAACGTCAGCCCGTTTGCCTGACCGCCGAAGCACATGGGTTCAATAGCCACGTTCCTTGCTACTTGTTGAACGGCTACTGCGGTCTTTCTGGTTCGGACAAACTCCACATTCTTTGGATCGTCCGCGATCAAGTCGCCAATAAGAACTTCCGCAAGGTGTCTTCGGTGATCAACCGAGCCTGCAATACCGGTCGGTATCCCTAGGCGCCACGCACCGATCTGACGCGCCCTCTGCGGTTCGCAGGATTTAACACAATTCGCCTGAGCTGTAGCAGGCTTCGCATTTCTCGATCTAAAGTTTCAAGCCATGAAAGCCGCTCTCGCGACCGCCATTTCATTTTTCGTTTCGACCATTGCCTTCGCTGCGCCACCGCGCGACTGCGGCGAACTCGAAAAGGCGTATCGTGCCGATGCGATCTCTCAGTATGAGGAAGAGTGCTTTGGCGATGCCGATTGCGCGAAACGCCAGTCGGTTCAGCTTCGGGAAGCGGCGAAAGAACGAGACGCGAAATACGATCCGACCTCGAGCGACGAGCAACTCGAGATCCGATACGGAGCAGGACGAAAGAAGCTCGTCATCGGCGGAGAAGGCTTCGACGGCGTATCACTTTTCATCGACTTCATGGTCAGCCTCACGTTTTTCGAAAGCGGAACGGCGACTCGCGCGCCCATTTCGTACGACGACGGATTCGTCGTCATCGCAGGGCAGAGGTGTGCGACGCCCCTGGCGCCCTATTTGTCGCCTAAGCGTCAGCGAAACCTCTGTGAGGCCGCCTCCGAGTATCTTCGCTCGGAGGAGATCGGAACGCAGATCGACGTCGAGACGTGCCTGGATGCTCAGTCTGAATTTCGGATCGAGAACTTCACCGACAGCTTGGAAGAAGCGACGATCTCGTTCACGCGCACCTCCGAGAGGGGCGACGTGGATTTGATTTGCCTGGGCACGGTCGATCGGGCCACCGACGGAGTTTCCGGCGCCGAGTGCATGATCCCGGAGTGAATAAATAGTTCCCGCTTTTGGCCGCCTTCCCGACGCGGGTCTGCGTGAAATTTCACTTTCATGTAGGTCCCTGGTCGGGGGCCGGCG
>JAZKJB010000069.1:0-167 GCA_040384505.1 Bdellovibrionota bacterium
GCCATCAGCTGTCGAGGGCGAATTCGGTGTGCAGAGACGTCGCCGCCTTCTGCAGGTGAGCTTGCGGGATGACCGCGCTGATCTTGATCTCGGAGGTCGTCACGATGTGGATCGGGATGTCGGCATTCGCGAGCGTCTGGTCGTCGAGATCGACGTGCCAGGCGTAG
>JAZKJB010000069.1:177-3192 GCA_040384505.1 Bdellovibrionota bacterium
GCGTTTGGAAAAAGCGGGCGGCGACACCGGGGTGGTTTCGCATTCCGACGCCGACGACCGAGATCTTCGCCATGTCTTCGATGAGAGTGGTTTGCGTCGGCTCCTTCACCATCTCCTTGAGAACTTGGCGAGTGAGAGGGATGTCTTCTTTCGTCACCGAGAACGCGAGTCGCTGTCCAGAGAGCGCACCTGCGGTTTCTCCCGCACCTTCGCTTTGCGTGATGATGTCGACGACGACTCCGCGAGTGGCCAACGTTCTGAAGAGATCGGCGAGGAAGCCGGGCCCCGCGGGAACGGGAAAGAGTTTGAACACCGCGGTGTTCGCATCATGGGTGACACTGCTCACGACGGGTTGTTCCATCACTTCTCCTTCGGGGACGATCCAGGTTCCTTCGCGTTCTTCGAACGTCGAGCGCACGTGAATGCGCACGCCGTACTTCGCGCCGATTTCGACGCAGCGGATGTGGAGGACTTTCGAGCCGAGCGCCGCCATCTCCATCATCTCGTCGAACGAGATTCGCGAAATTTCGCGCGCCCTCGGAACGAGCCTGGGGTCGGCGGTGAAAACGGCGGGGACATCGGTGAAGATCTCGCACTCGCGAGCTTTGATCGCAGCCGCGAGAGCGACGGCCGTCGTGTCCGACCCGCCACGACCGAGCGTCGTGATGTTGTCGTCTTCGTCGACGCCCTGAAATCCAGCGACGATCGGGACGATGCCCCGTTCGACGAGTTTCACGAGCTTGTCGCCGTTGATGTCTTTGATTCTAGCTTTCGCGTGCACGGAATCGGTGCGGATCCCGAGTTGGAAGCCGAGGAGAGGCTGAGTCTTGATGCCTCGTTTTTGAAGCGCGATCGCGAGAAGGCTGATCGAAACTTGTTCGCCGGACGCGATCAACATGTCGTAGGCGGGCCCGCGGTAATCGGGATCGATCTTTTCGGCCAACGCGATCAGTTTGTTCGTCTCACCCGACATCGCGCTCGCGACGACGATCGGCTTCTGCCCCGAGGCGATGTCGCGAACCAAGCGATCTGCTAGGTTTTCGATGCGCTCGATCGAGCCGACCGAGGTTCCGCCGTATTTTTTGACGATGATGTTGGACGACACTTGAACGAGCCTCCGGAAGGCTGGAAGCGTACTAAAGCCATGGCGATTTTGTCCAGAGGCGTAAAAAGAATCCGCCGAGCTAGAGTCCCCACTTTAGGGGGTCTCGGCTCGGCGGAAGGTCGTCCCGAAACTAACGAGTTTCGAGCTTACTGGGGCAGGTTCGCCGCGAACGTCGTACGAGCGTCCGCGAACTGGCGGTCGGCCGTCGCTTTCGTTTGATCGAGGACCGCGCGTTCTTGGTCGTACGGCTCGAGAGCCTTTTGGACTTCGACCGAGCGTGCCTGCTTCAGGCGGATCGTCTCGAGAGCGACTTCCATTTGCTTCTGCACCGTCGCGAGCTCGACTTGCCCGTCGCGGATCAGCTTTTCACGCCGTTTGATGTCGGAATCGATCTGAGCCAAGGTCGCTTTGATCCCGCTGACTTTCGATTGCGCAGCCGAAACGACCGCTTCTTTTTGATCCCAGCCGACCGAAGCTTTGAACGAGTCGCGAGCGGCGCGGGCGTTCGCGACGTCTTGTTGGGCGCGGCGAAGATCGCTGATCGCGCCAGGACGAGCGGCCGTCCAGCTGTTGAGCGTGCTCTGAGCTTTGGGCAATTCGACTTGCGCGATGTCTCGAGCTTCCGCCTCGAGAGCGGTCACTTGGCTCTCGGCCTGGTCGGCCCGCTGTTGGGCATTGCGATAACGCGACTGCAGTTCGGCCGCGTGCTGGCTCACGACTCGCTCGATTTCATCGATACGCGAAGCGATCCGCGAGAGTACTTGCTGCTTGTCGTTTTGGGCTGAGCGCAAATCGCGCTCGGCGTCGGTCACGTGGCTTCGGATTTGGCTGAGCTCGCTTTGTGCGCGCTGCCAGTCGCCTTTGAGCGCATCGACTTGCGAGCGTGCCGAGTCGACTTCGTTGTTGGCGTAATCGAGCTTCGACTGCTCGGCACTGCAATCCGCGCCGGCGGTATCTTGGCAGCGGCGAAGTGCCTGAAGCGCGTGTTCACGATTCGTCTTCGCGCGCTCGACCGTGCGCTCGGCCTGTTGCATTTCGCCGTTGATCTGGCTGAAGCGGGATTCCGCTTGGCGGTAGCGATTTTCAGCTTGGTCGAGACGATTGCGTGCATCGCGCTCTTGCGAATCGAGATCGCGGAGACGGCGTTCGAGATTCGAGATCTCGCTATCGTTCTGCTTGCGGCGCTGAATTTCGCTGCGCTCGTCGAACGATTGCATGTCGCGGTAGGCGCTCTGCGCGTCCGAGCTCAAGCGGCTGGCTTCGTTGCGCGCGGGCCCGATGGCGCTTCGGACCGAGGAGAGCTCGCTGTTCAAGCGAGAAACTTCGCTCGACCAGCTCGAGATCCCGCGGTCGATTTCCGCGAGGCGCTTGTCGGCGGCGGTTTCGTCGGATTGCGCGTCGATGACGGCGTCGACCAGTTGATCGTGTCGCGCGATGTGCGGCTCGAGGATACGGTAAGCCGCTTCGTACTCCGCGTTCGCCTGCACGAGGCGAGCTTCGTTGACCGCGATCTGCGGGCGAAGGGCGTCGATCTGCTGCTGCGACGTCGTGATCGTGGCTTCGGCGGCCGTACGGCGCTTTTGCAAGTTCACGACTTCTTGGTTCTGCAGGCGATCGAGGTTCGTTTTGAGTTTCGTGAGCTCGTTGATTTGAGCGAGGAATTTGTTCGTGAGGACTTCGATCTGCGCCTGAGTCTGATTCGACGTGCGCCATGCGATGAGCGCTTGGCTGACGGTCGAGCGCAAAGTCTCGGTCATGGTGGGTGTCAGTTTCGAAGCGTCGACCGTCGCGACGATCGTCGGCAGGAACGCGCGTTCGAAACCGTCGGAACCGAGAGTCTTACCGGCATTGCAACGTTTCGCGAGCTCGGTCAGCATCGCGCTCGAACCGCGAAGCGAGAAGACGACCTT
>JAZKJB010000069.1:3202-5612 GCA_040384505.1 Bdellovibrionota bacterium
TAGGCTTCGATTTTCAGGTCACGCTTGAGGATCGCGACGAGCTCTTCGGTTCCGCGCGGAACGTTCCAGAAGACGTCGCGGCCCGCATCGACGGATGCGACTCGCGCGAAGTTGAACGATTTTTTGTCGACGGTCGCTTTCAAAGCCACGATGGAGGGGAGATCTCCTTCGGGACGGATGCGCACTTCGAGAGGGCGAGCTCCGGATTTGTCGATCGAGACTTCGAGGTGATGTTTGACGCCGGTGAGAAGTGCAGCCGTCGAAGCGACGCAAACTCCAGCGGCGCTCTCGGTCGATGCACGCTCCTCATACATCCAATCCTTCGAGGAGATCGCTCCCGGATTGACTGGACCGGCCAGGTTGAGGACCGGAGCCGGTGCGGCGAAGTTCGCGGCTTGCGCGAGCGAAGCCGTGCTCAAAAGAGCGGCAATGAGGCCAGCGAAACGTAGAGCGTGAACGTGCGACATGTGGATCTCCCCCGTCAGTGTCAAAGCGGGCTAAAGTTTGGTGAAACTCCCGTGACCTCGCCCTAAATTGCACGGGACGTGCCCAAGCTTTCGGTGTCGAATCAGCACCGATCCTCGGATGGAGCGCCCCGATCCTATGGGACTTGTGTCCTCGCGCCCGCCCCTTTAGGCTGAGAGGGCTCAAAACACTCTGTGGAGGAATCCATGAACACGTCTCGCGTGCTCTTCGTTCTCGTCGCATTCGCAACGATCACCGGTTGTTCGACCAACCAAAACAAAGCGGAGAAGGTCGATACGACCATCGACAAATCCGCACCCATCTCCGGTGACACGAAGGTTGGAGTAAAGGACGGCAACATGATCGTCCAGCGGAAGTTCATGATGAACGAAGAACTCCGCCGCCTTCAGAACGAAGTCTACGAACTCGAGGACCACGTTTACGGAAACCGTAAATACGGTTCATTGGGTCTCTACGGAGTCTTGAAAGATTGCCGCACCGGCCTCGCCGACAAGAAGCAGGGTGGAGATGGCAAGTTGAAGTGGACGGAGCCGATAGACCGCATCACCGACAAAGAAGAAGAGATGAAAATCGGCCTCGACGACAAAGACCAACTCGTCGGCGTCAGCGAAGAGATGCTGAAAGACCGCATCGGCCGCTTCCAGGCTTACAAGTCGACGCTGATGAAGCGCCAAGACGAGTACGAAGACAAAGTCTCGGTCTGCAAGAACGAGCTGAAGCACCAGCAAGCCGATGCCAACAAGGCGAAGTCTTCGGGCGAGCAGTAAACCGTCTTTATATTGTGATCAGTAGGAAAGGCGTCGGGTTACCGACGCCTTTTTTCTTTCAGGGACTTTGTGGGACGAACGCCAGGCTTACGATGATCCCGAGCGCGAGGATGACGACCGCGATCATGCAGCCGTCATAGATCTTTCGGTTCTTTCGGATATGTGGACGCTGCTCCCAGTAGAGTGGCGCCCAGCCGAGCAAGAACAAGGCGCCCGAGAGCGTCGACATTCCTGACAACGTCCCGGAATCTGCGAACCTCGTGATGGCGGCCGCTATGAAAAGAATCATCGCGAGTATCGAGAGTCTGCTTTGCTTCGGCATCGGATTCCTTAACTGGTAGCGAATTGAAAGACGCCAGGTGAATGACGCCATTCTTGTATCAAGAACTTCGGATAATGGCTTCGACCGTCAAACTCAAGATAGTGGCGATCGAAAAGATCGTTACGATGAGCGCGCACGTGTCGTAGAGCTTGCGGTTCTTCTGGACCGATGGTCGCTGGCGCCAATACACCCACATCCAACCCAGTAAGAAAAAGGCTCCGGCCAAAGTATCGAAGCCCGCAAGCCGAATCGCCAGCGACCCGAGCCATAACATCCACGTGAGAATCGGAATCTTGTCCAAGTTCTTCATGTTTCCTTCTCTCACGGCCGGCTTGGATTGATGGTAGACGGGTCGATCTTGGGTTGCGGAAGCGGTGCTGCCGATATTCGACCATTTCGCCGATCATCTTTCGTCACCAAGATAACGTCCGAACGATCAGACTTCACGCTCTTCCTTTTCTCACTTTCGAATCCGTGATCCTTCGTGCGCCCAGGATTGATCGCGGCTCGTCGCTTAGCAACGGGATCAAGTTGCGCATCTTTTTTGGCAGCTTTGCGCGCTTCTTCACGATCATTCGACGGATCGTCGTCGAAGCCACGGCGACCTTTTTCATCTTTCGGACAGTCTTTGCCCTCGCACTTTTTCGGCGCGTCTTTCTTGGGTTCATCCTTTTTTGGGTCTTCCTTCTTCGGTTCATCCTTTTTCGGCTCTTCTTTTTTGGAAGGCGTCGACGGTTGTGGCGGTGGAGCATCGGCCGGCGGTGTTTGCGGAGCCGGCTCCTCGGTTTTGGGCGGCGGCGCAGGTTCTTCCTGCTTCGGTTGAGGAGGATCGTCT
>JAZKJB010000070.1:0-3674 GCA_040384505.1 Bdellovibrionota bacterium
GGCTTCAGCGGACCTTTCCGCGGTGAGAACATGAGCGGAGCCGTCCAGGCCGACCTCCTCGGTGACGCCGAAGTCAGCGTCGAATCGGATCGTGGCTCGGTCTCGATAAAAGCTCCTCCGGGTTCGGGGGCCTCGGTCCGCTTGCAGACTTCCGATGGCCAGCTTCAGCATCCGAGCAGCGTGAAGCCCGCCGGTGGATCGGTGAAAGCGGCAGTCGGATCGTTGGGCGGTTCGGGATCGAAAGGCACGATCAACGTGCGTAGCAAATCGGGTTCGATTCGCCTGCGCGAATGACCCCCTGCAACCCGTCCTTGCGCCTCGAAACCCGTTGACTCCATTTCGCCCTTAGTTCAACGATAGCGCCTTGTCGACGGCTCCCCGCGGGCCCTTCCAAAGGCGAAGAGAACGATGGCGAAACTCATCAAGGCCCTGAAAAAACTAACGACGCTTCGAAGCAAACCCGCCCAGGCGGCGAAAAAAGCGGCGTCTTCCAAAAAGAAGACCCAAGCCGCTCCAGCAGCGAAGAAAGCTGAAAAGCCGAAAAAATCGGCAGCAGCCGCCGCCCCGAAAGGGAAGTCGGCGAAGCCAGCTCCCAAAGGTAAAGCGGCCGCCGCCCCGAAGGTCGTCGCGAAAGCCGTCGAAAAGAAAGCCGATAAAAAGGGCAGTGAGCCCAAGAAAGCTCTCGCGGCAGCACCGGCAAAAGGAACGGCGAAGGCCGTCGTCGAAGCGAAATCGGCAAAAGGCGCGAAAGCCGAAGCCCCGCCGAAGAAAGACAAAGCCGCCGAGAAAGCGGCCGCGAAAGCCGCCCAGGAAACCGTCGAGACGGTCAAGGGTGCCAAGGGTCGCAAAAAAGCCGACGAAGCGCCGGCGCAAGCGGAACCCGAAGAAGAAATCGTCCTCCTCGATGCCGATGGCCGACGCTATTGCCGAGTGAAGGATTGCGATCAAGCCTCGATGGTCGAAGGCTACTGCCGCTATCACTACCTGCTCTTCTGGAAGAACATCCAAGTCCGGAAGAAGATCCTCACCGAAGGCAAGCTCGAGCGCTACATCGAGGAGCTCACGGCTCGTTACCCCGACAAGTATCTCGACATGTTGAAGAAGGATCTGCGCAGCGAGAAGGAATTCTTGGCCGCGATCCAAGAGCTCGAGATCGACGAAGCAGCGGTCGACGGAGACTTCGAGGACGAAGCGCAGAACTATCTCGACGAAGTTCGCGGCATGGGCTCGGAGCCTGCCGCGGAACGCGAAGACGACTTCTGAGTCGGATACCGAAAACTATTTAGAGAGACATCGTGCCGTGCCAGCCTGACCTAGGCTGGCACCGTATTTTTGGACACAGACGTGCGACTTCATCGCCTCGAGCTCTTTCACGCTCGGGCTCTTTCCCGTGCGCTCTTTGAGCTCCGCGATCATCGTCGACACTTCTGCGTTCGCCAAGACGAGAAGAGCGCCGTCGGTGTCGATGGTGGTCGTCTGCTCGAGGTCTCCGATGACGCTGACGATCGGCCCGGTTTCCGTTTCGCTCGAGACGAGCTCTTCCTTCTCGGAACTTTCCAACGTGAAATTCAAATAAAGATAAGCCACCAAGCCGGCGAAGACCATGCGACGCAAGCCCTCATTGGTCGCGCGGACGTTGTCTCGAAGCTTCGCACTCTGCTTCAGCGAAGCGAGTTGCGGATCGCCTTCGATCGCATCGAGTCCTCCGAGGAGCACTTTCTCGACCTGCGTTTCAGTCAACTTCACGTTCTTGATCGGCAGGCGCCACTCGAGGAAAACCTGGAACGCCGGATTCCAGCGGATCAAGTTCGCGACTCGTTTCACGCGAGCAAGATGGGTCGGAGTCGGGCGGTACGACGCGATCCAACCGTTCAAACCCTTTTCGAGAAGCGAGCGCATCGCGAGACGGCGAAGTTCCGTGGCTTCGCGCGAGCCGACCGAGAATTCGTAATCCCCGAGCGGAGAGAGGCCGCGACGGATCTCGACGTCGACGAGTTTGCGAACGAGATTTTCGCGGTAGGCGTCGTTCTTCAATTGAATGGGATCGAGTTTGCTCAGGAGTAAGCGTTCTTGAAAGTCGAAGACCTTCATGAGGAGCGGATTGCGATCGAATTTCTCCGTCGATTGCAGCCACTCCTGAACGAGAGCGGATTTGTCGAGGGTGAAGAGGGCCGAGCAATCCGGTGCCGCGAGGGCCGTGCGCGGCATCACCGTCCCGAGGGCCAGGCCGAGGGCCGTCAAAGTCTTCATGAGATTCTTGAGGGGGGTCGTCGCAACGTGCTTCATCCGTTGGCTAAGCTTCACGATTCGTACCCGGCTTCGACAAAATGAGGTCGGTTTGGTCTGTTCAAAGCCTGGACAGCAGCCGTTTTTGGGTCGAGATTCGTGCCGATTCGGTGAATTTCAGGGGGTTTCGGATGAGGTCGTATGTGTTGATCACGGGTGCGTCTTCGGGCATCGGCCGGGCTCTCGCTCTCGAGGGTGCCAAGCGCGGTTACGATTTGATCCTCGTCGCGCGCAGAGAAGCCCTCTTGGAATCCCTCAAAGGCGAATGCCTCGCGCTCGATCCGAAATGCGACGTGATTCTAGTCGCAGCCGACGTCACGAACGCAGGCGTCGAATCGGTTCTGGCGTCATCGTTGCCGCCTGGTCGCGAACTGAAAATCGCCTTTGCGAATGCCGGAGTCGCATCGGCCGGAAAATTCGAGAAGCTCACGATCGAAGAATATCAGCGCGTCTTCGACGTGAACGTCACGGGCGTGATCCGAACTTCACGTGCGGTTTTGCCCTTGCTCGAAAAGAGCCGGGGACATCTCGCGATCATGGGAAGCTTGAGCGGCCACATCGCCAATCCCCTCGGCGCTCCTTACAACGTTTCGAAATACGCGGTCAGAGGCTTCGCGGAAACCCTGCGGGCCGAGATCGCCCATCGCGGCGTGCAAGTCTCGTTGATTTCACCGGGGCCCGTGAAGAGCGAAATTTTCCAGAAGAACAACAAAGGCGAGATCGTCGAAAATCCGCTGCCGACACTCAAGATGCTCTCGGCCAGAACTGCCGCGCGACGAATGTTCGATGGGGTTTTGAAGGGGAAGCGCGACTTCAGCGTCCACTGGCAGATGACGTTCGCACTTCTCTTCGGTCGCACCTTTCCAGGCACGACCTCTTGGTTGATGAAGTTCGTTTACCGTCGCTACGAAGCTCGATTTCTCGAGCTCGTCGGCAAAGTGAATCCGGATTCGGTCTGATCAGCGCTGACCGTAGAAGGCGGGTCCGAGACGGTTGAGCGGCCAGTTGTAGATCTCGCCGCCGCGGAAGCGGACGTTCGCCGTTCGGTCGGCGAAGATTTCGACGATCACACCGGTGTCTCGACGATCCGTCGCGACGGATTGACCGACCTTGAAACCATCCAGCTCACGAACTCCGCGCGAGAGTCGATTGAGCGGCCAGACGTAAGTGCCATTCTGAAATCGAACGACGGCCGTACGATCCGAGAAGACCTCGACGATGACACCCGTGTCATGGCGGTCGGTGACGACTTCCATTCCGATCGTGTAGCCGTCGATCGACGTGATCTCGTGTGACAAGCGGTTGAGCGGCCACGTGAACGCGTCACGACCCATTCTCACGACTGCCGTTTCGTCGGCGAAGATCAATTCGATCACACCACGTTCATG
>JAZKJB010000071.1:0-1388 GCA_040384505.1 Bdellovibrionota bacterium
CGATCGTGATCTTGTAGTTGTTGGTGGATTCGAACACGCGAATCGCGTTCGTCGAGATCGTGGAAGCACTCATTGCTTGCGCGACGACGCTACCCGAAGAAGAAATGTTTCCTGACGAAATGCTACCGGCACTGACCAAGCCCGAAGTAACGAGGTTGCCAGTGGTATTGATCGCAGCCGAACCACCGATGGTGCCGGAGTCGATTGCACCACCAGAAACTTTTCCTGCGGTGACGAGCGTCGGGATGTCAGCTTCCGCGAGCGAGCCAGCTGCAGTGATTCGCCCGTACACATCGTACGTGACCTTCACTGCCGTGCCGCCGGCACCGAGAACCGGAAGCGAAATCGTTCCAGCGGTGGTGATCGTTCCACCGCTCAAGCCAGCACCAGCGATGACCGACGTCACCGTTCCGCCCGAGTTCGCAGGCGTCGCGCAAACCAAAGCGCCAGAACCGTTGTCTTTCAAGAAATCACCAGCAGCACATACCGGCAACGCGGCTTTTGCGAATGCCGAAACTCCCGCGATCGGATCCACCGACACCCATGCGCCAGCATTCCAACCGAGGACGTGACCACCGGTCATCGTCGGCATCGCGACGCCTTGGAGCTTTCCGTACTGCTGATACATCGACGATGTACCGGCAACGAGACCCAGAAGTGCATTGTAGTTCGCAGTCGACAAAGGCGACACGTTACCGAGCGTCGTACCGTCGGCGACGCGAACGAGGGAGTTGCCATTGAAGCCTGCGATCGTCTTCGCTTCGAACGCGAACGGGACGTAGTTGATTCGAGTCGAAGGCATCGGTTCCCAGGTGCTCATCGTTTCGTCTTTGAAGTAAACGACGAGTTTGCGACCGTCATCGGGGTTCGGAGTGTAAGCGCTGCCGGTTTGGCAAGTCGTAGGGTCGAAGGTGTGTGAGCCACGATTGGCGAATACGGCGTCCAGCCCGAGTCCGGTCGCATCGGTACGAGTTCCCGAGGCATCGTTGATCGTCAAGCCGAAGACGCCCTTCGAATCTCGCATGTCGAGGGCTTGGACTTCTTCGTACATCAAGCAACTCTCGTTGCCCGGTGTGCGAATTTGCATTCTGAATTGGACGTTCGCGCCTTCGAGCGCGTCGCCGTTCGGCTTGATGATGCGACCTTGATAGGTGACGCCGGAGCCCGTTTGGGCATAGGTAAACACAGGCTGGCTTACAACAGCCAGAGCGACGAGTACCCCGATTTTCGAGATCTTCATCAACCGCAAACGTGCCTCGAGTGAAACCTTTGATAACGCTCAGGTTCTCATCGGATTTGGCACGCGGGTTCTAGAGGGCTAGCGCTTCGAAACGAGACGCTGAAGCTGGTTTTTTCATCGGCCGGGTCGAGGCTGAAGGTAAACGAAA
>JAZKJB010000071.1:1398-8881 GCA_040384505.1 Bdellovibrionota bacterium
TAGCCTGGCATGTCTCGTTTCGAGCCAGAAACAAAGCCAGAAACAAAGCTAGATTCTTAGTCTGATCCCGGTGGGCGACGTGTCGTCGAAAGGAACCGGTAGTTCCGACCTTGGCCGCGTCCTTTTTTGTTAGGCGCGAGACGATGATGATTCGCACAGTTCTTCGAGCAGGTGTTGCGATCTCGCTCGTCGACGCAAGTGACGCAGACCTTCGCTTCGCCGTCGCAATGAAGGCAAGTCAGCACTTGATCGGCCGGTTGTCCGCAGTGGGGGCAAAGCGTGTACTGGACGGACGGCTTGAGCTCCTGGTCGACGGCGACACGGTTGTCGAACACGAAGCATTCGCCTTCGAAATTTCGGTTCGGGAATTTCTCGAGGTAGTTCAAGATTCCGCCGTCGAGTTGGAAGACGTTTTCGAAGCCATGGCTCTTCATTTCGACGATCGCTTTCTCGCAACGAATCCCGCCGGTGCAGAAGATCAAAACCTTCTTCTCGCGGGGCAAATCCGATGCTTCAAGGTATTCGTCGAACTCATGGAACTCGTTGAGTTTCGGATCGATCGCACCCTTGAAGGTCCCGATCCTCGTTTCGTACCAGTTTCGCGTATCGAGCACGACGCAGTCGTCTTGCTCCATCGTACGATTCCATTCCTCCGGGGAGAGATGAGTCGTCGACTTCGGCGGAAGCGGCTGAACCTCGGGTTTTCCGAGGGTTACGATCTCTTCCCTCAAGCGGATCTTGAACTTGCGAAAGGGCCAGTCATTGGCTTCGGACCACTTCGGTTGGAAGTCGGGGAAGCCCAAAGTCTCGCTCGCAAGATTCAACCACGCGAGCACCGACGTGCGGTCGCGGCCGGCGACGGTCCCGTTCATTCCTTCGCTAGCGAAGATGATCAGGCCTTTAAGTCCACGGTCGACGCCCGCGTTCTCGAGCCGTTCGGCGAGTCGCTCGAGCGAATGCGACGGCACCGGGCCGAAGTGATAAAAGGCGGCGATATGGATCGTTTCAGCGGCTTTCATGGCAAAGTCAGGTTTAAAGGCTGCGGCCGGTTCCGGTCAAACCCCAACTCGAAGACCCACGAGAAGCCTGATCACGAGGAAATTTCGACAGGCAAACCTTCCATTTCCATGATGCGAAGGGCGTTCGTGGTCGGGGACGGACCCGGGTGGAGCCGGTAGGAGAAGGCCATTTTCCCTGCTTCGACAGTCTCGCGGAAATGGAGATTCGTCACCGCGGTCTCGGCTTCTGCTAGCGAAGTCAACTCCAGGTCGTGAGTCGAAACGAATCCTTGTGCGCCTTGCGCCCGTGCGAGCGCGCGAACTACCGCGCGCGATCCGATATGACGCTCGCGATTGTTGGTCCCCCGGAAAATTTCGTCGATCAAGAACAAGACTCCGTCTCCACGCTTCGAATGATCGATCAAGGCTTTCAAGCGTCGAACTTCCGCATAAAAATAGGAAACGCCATCGCGCAAGGAATCGCTCACTTCGATGCACGTCTCGACCGCCATCGGCTTCGTTCTCATTGCCTCGGCGAAAACCGGCGCGCCCATGTTCGCGAGGATCTGATTCAATCCAACCGCGCGAAGGAACGTCGACTTCCCCGACATGTTCGATCCCGTGAGAAGGCCCAATGAAATTCCGTCGCCAAAACCGAAGTCGTTTGCGATCACGTGGTCGCGATCGATCAAGGGATGGAAGAGCCCTTCGAACGAAAGTCTCGCCGAGTTCACGGTAGGATAAAGCGACGTTTGAAAGTGATCGAATACGACGAGCGAGCCGAGAACTTCGATTTGCGCGAGCTCACTCATGCAGATCGGAAGACTCTGGTGGACTCGCCTTCGCTGGCGTTCGAGAAGCCAAGACCCGATGCTCGACCAAGGCATCAACGAATTGAGAAGCAGATGAAGAATGGGATTCGTCTTCACGCCGAGGATGCCGAGGACGCGATCGATTCTCTTCGCCTCGCGCGCGGGTCCGGCCATCGAAGTCATCGGGCAAAGCTCGCGAACGCGCGAGCTGGACTTCGTGCGCCGCTCGAGAGCCGCGAAGATCGAAGAGAGCTGCCCGAGATGATGCGAAAGGCTGAGTCCGCGCTCGAAGACCGGGCCCGCCTGAAACAAAAGTGCGAAGTTGGCCGTGATGAATCCCATGAAGACGAGTGTCGCGCCCGACGTGAACTGGAGGGCATAGGTCCAAGCGACGATCCATAGAATCGAAACTGCGATGAGAGCCGCACCGAACCAACGCGGAACGAAAGGCTGCATCATCGAATTTCGCGCTTCGTTCGCCGAGAAAGTCAGCTCGTCCCCTGAATCGCGCTCGAACGTGAGTTTCGTGAAGAACCATCTCTCCGGGCGAAACGCTTTCACCGAATTCTGGCGGACGACGATTTCTTCCGCGGTCGCCGGTGCCGAGAGAAAGGCCCGGCCCAATTCCCGTCGGCCATCGGCGGTGATCGTTTCGTCGACGAGTCCCCAAAGCGAATGCGTGCCGAACAACCCGAGATCGTGCGCGACGAACTCGCCTTCGGCCGACAAAGCCGGAAGATTCGTGCTCTTCGCGGACGGCAAACCCCTCAAACGATTCTCTTGGCGCTCGAGAAAGCGGTTCCAGCGCGTGAGTCTCGCGAGGAATCGCGACCGGTTACGGGTGAGGATCACGAGCCAAGCGAACGGCGGAATGAAAATCGCAAGTGTAATAGGCGCGAGATTCAATCCCGGCTTCAGTGCGGCGGCCAAAAGCCCCAACGCCATCGCCCCGGCGAGGATCAATCGAGCCCGTTGGTGGGACTCCACTCGTTCGCGGACTCGAGCGATCAAGCGACCGAGCTTTTCGCGCTTCGAAGCGAGCTTGCGGGCGCGCGCGAGCGTACGAACGACGAGGGGAGTGCGGCCGGGGTCGTGTGCAGCGGAATTCATCACTCGATGATGCTTTCACACGAGGAGATTGGGCAAGGGATCGTTTGCCTCGGGGGCTCCGCGTTTGGTACACCTGATCCCCTATGTCGAACGACCTCACGCCGCAGGCCTCGAACTTCGAGTCCGAGATCCTGCGCCGACGCACTTTCGCTATCATCTCCCACCCTGACGCCGGCAAGACGACGCTCACGGAAAAGCTCATCTATCACGGCGGCGTGATCCACGAGACCGGCGAGGTCAAAGGGAAGTCGGGAACGAAAGCCGCGACCTCGGACTGGATGGCGCTCGAACAACAGCGCGGAATCTCGATCACGTCCTCCGTGATCCAGTTCGATTACAAGGGCCTTCGGGTGAACCTGCTCGATACTCCCGGTCACAAAGACTTCTCCGAAGATACTTACCGAACGCTCATCGCAGCCGACTCCGCCGTGATGTTGATCGACGTCGCGAAGGGCGTCGAGGACCGTACGAAAAAGCTCTACGAAGTTTGCCGCTACCGTAACATCCCGATTTTCACGTTCATCAACAAGTGCGATCGCGAAGGTAAGGTTCCGCTCGAGCTCATCGACGAAATCGAGCAAACGCTCAAGATGAACTGCTACCCGATGACGATGCCGATCGGTCTCGGCGGCCAGTTCCACGGCATCTATCATCGGGCGCGCAAAGAGATCATGCTGTATCACCCGAAGCACGAAGAGAAGCCCATGGAGATCATCCCGGTCGCCGGGCTCGACGATCCGAAGTGGGAAGAGCTCATTTCTCCGCACGTGATCCAGCAGGCAAAGGAAGAAATCGAACTCGTCGACGGAACCCAAGGCGACTTCTCGCACGAGGCATTCCTTCGCGGTGAGATCAGTCCTTTGACGTGGGGGAGTGCGAAACAAAATTTCGCCGTCGATACGTTCCTCGACATCTTCACCGAGCACGCTCCCGGTCCGACATCGCGCAAGACGAAGACGGGTGTCGTTAATCCCCTGGACAAGAACTTCACCGGATTCGTGTTCAAAATCCAAGCGAACATGGACCGTCGCCACCGCGATCGCGTCGCTTTCGTTCGAATCTGCTCAGGCCAATTCGACCGGGGAATGAAAGTGAACCACTCACGCCTCGAGCGCGAGCTTCGACTTTCGCACTCCAACCAATTCGTCGCGCAAGAACGCGAAACTGTCGACACCGCTTATGCCGGCGACATCGTCGGAGTGAACGACACTGGTAATTTCCAAATCGGCGACACGATCACCAGTGGGAAAATGGTGGAGTTCGAACCCATCCCGAAGTTCGCACCTGAGGTCTTCGCTCGCCTTTCGGTTTCGGACGCGATGAAGCGCCAAAAGCTTCAAAAGGGGTTGAAGCAGATCGCCGAAGAGGGCGCCGTTCAGCTCTTCATCGAACCGCACATCGGCGCCCAAGATCCGATCATCGGCGTCGTCGGCGAACTTCAATTCGAAGTCTTGATCTACCGTATGCAAGACGAATACGGGCTCGAAGTCCGCTTGAATCGCCTCCCGTTCACGGTCGCGCGGTGGCCACGGGACATCGAGGGTAAACCTCTTGACAAACTCAACGGCAACTTCACCATCTACCGCGACATGAACGATCTCCCCGTGATCTTGCTAGACAAAGAGTGGGATTTGAATTGGGCGAAAAAGGAAAATCCGGACGTCGACTTCGCGATGTCGATCACCGCGGCCCGCTCGGGCAAAGACGTCTACCAAATTTGACGAGAACTGATCAACGAAGCGACCGCGTGTCGAGGACTCGGCTCACCGTGAGTAAGCGCTCCTCGAGTGGGCCTTCAAGCAAAGTGTAGTTCCAGCCGAGTTTCGGCAGTTCTCGCAGGTAAAAGTCCTGTTGCTTTCGACGGAATTCTTCGCCTTGGCGGGTTCCGTCTTGCACGAGAGGAAAGTCGATTCCACACAGGAATACATGATCGTAGCGCCGCGATGATAGGGCCTCGAGCTCAGGTACGACTTCTCCGAAAAGCGCACCGGAATAAAATTTCGTCGTCAGCGGCGAGGTATCGACGAACAAGTAGCGATTCGCCAAGCCGCGAAGCCGTTCTTCATCGTCGATGTGTCGGTGGGCGATCGTGATCATGTCCTCGAGAAAGAGTTTTTGATCTCGCTCTTCTGAGAGAGTTCTTCCGTACTCATCGACGTGTGCCGATCCGAATCTTTCGGCGCAGGCTTTCGCGATCGTGGACTTCCCGCTGCTCTCGGCTCCTAAAAAGCAAACCGTCTCCACGAAATCGGCATAAACGAGCGGAGAGAGAAATTTCCGGTTCGCATGGACGTCCTCCCGAAGTTTGGTTCCCGAAATGGGAACTTGCAATCGGTCACGGTCGACCGACACATGAGTGACGGGTTTTCCGAAAGCACGTGAAAGGTGAGCGGCGAATCCATTCCCGTAATCTTCGCTCGTGAAAACGGCATCGAAAAGTTCCAGCCCGTGGTCTCTGGCGATCTCTCGCGCGACTCTTGCGACGTAATCGCGATGCTCGATCTCGCTCGCATCGTTAGGAGGCGCGTTCGTCGCTCCGACGACCAAGGCCTGCGGATACGAAGCGCGAAGCCACTTCTCCCGGCGCCCGAGTTCGCACCCGACAAACTCGGGCTCAGAATACGTGATGATCGTGAGGTGACGACATTTCGCGAGAGCCGTTTCGATGACGAGCTGGTGGCCTCGGTGGAGCGGTGAGAACTTGCCGACGATCACGCCCGAAGCGAACGACTTCTTCTCTTCGGAAACGCGACCAGACACGCGATCAGACACGCGCGCTCACCAATCGGCGCCATTTGGACAATCCCCAGATCGCGTTCACCAAGAAAATCGCGTACACGGCCGCCGTGAGATAGAGCTCTTTGTACGCGTAAAGCGGAACCGCCACGATGTCGACGATGATCCAAAAGATCCAGTGCTCGAAATTTCGGCGCATCATCAAGATCTGCGCGATCACCGAGAACGCGAGGATCACGGAGTCGATGAACGGAAGGCTCGCGTCGGTCGCGTAGTGAAGAATTGCGCCGTACGCGACCGCGAACGCGATCCCGCCGACCATGCAACCGGCGACGATCCTTCCGCCTGCGCGTGTGACAGGGAGCTCGTTGCCTTTCGCTCCGCGGACCCAGTTCCACCAGCCCCAGACACTCGTCGCGAGAAAGAAAACTTGAAGTGAAACGTCGGCGTAGAGCTGCGTCCGAAAGAACATCACGCCATAGAGAATGCCACCCAAGATCCCGACGCCCCACGTGAGCACGTGATTGCGAGCGGCGAGATAGACGGACAATAGATTTGCGACGTTGGCGACGATTTCGAGTGGGCTCATGAGGAAAGTGAAGCAACGAAATCCGACGAAGGCAATCGGATCAGAGAGCTTTGCACAGCCGAGTCGCGGGGCGCGACATGATCTCGTCGAGCATGTCCTTGAGTGCGGTTCCGCAGACGGCGAGATCCGAGGTGAGTTGCAGCGAAGTGACCTTGTAGCTATCGGTCGAAGACGCGCACGCGGCTTGAGCCTGCGATTGACCCGCGTTTGCATAGAGAATCGCTTCGCGAAGGGCCTCGAGATCGCCGGCCGTCAGGGGCACGACGCGAAAACAGACGTTGAAGTCGGCGACGATAAGTCGGCTCTTGTCGAAGTCCACGTAGGCGAGATCATCGATTTGAACGCCGCCGGTGACGGGATCGGCCGTCGCAATTTGATACGTGAGAACGTTTTCGCCTTTTACCGACAAAACATCAGACGAGCCGCCCTTCGAACAAGCGGCGAGCGACATCACGAGCGAGAGGAGGACAAGGATGCGGTGTGACTTCATGGAGAAACCTCGTTCACACCCGAGTAGTGCAATCTCCCGGCCCTGTCTCGGCGGGTGTATTCGTTCTCTTCGACAGCACTCTCGACACTGTCTACCGACTTCACGGAAAACGGAATAAGCAGGCGTAACATAACGCCTTTCATGAGTGACACCGAATGAGACGTCTGGTGCAATTGGCCCATCATGCAAGCATCCGCCGCAGCTTCCGCACCGCCGATTCGCATCACCGATCTCGTCAAAGACTACGGCTCGCTTCGCGCGGTCGATCACGTCTCCTTCGAAATGAAACCCGGAGAAATTTTCGGTCTCCTCGGTCCGAACGGTGCCGGCAAGACGACTTTGATCTCGACGCTCGTCACTCTCGAAGAACCGACCGAAGGAAAAGTCGAGATCTTCGGACTCGACGTCACCAAAGAGCCCGAACGCATCAAGATGCTGACGGGTTTCGTTCCCCAAGAGCTCATCCACCATGGCTACTTCGACGTCGAAGAGATCATGGAGTTCCACTCCGGCTACTTCGGTCGTCGAAAAAACAAAGAGCGCATCGACTGGCTCCTGCAGAAACTTTCTCTCTACGATCATCGCAAGAAAAAAGTGAAGCAGCTCTCGGGCGGAATGAAGCGCCGGCTCCTCATCGCGAAAGCCCTCGTGCATGAGCCGAAACTTCTGCTGCTCGACGAACCGACCGCGGGAGTCGACATCGAACTTCGGGAGCAACTCTGGCGCTTCGTCGACGAGCTGTTTGCGG
>JAZKJB010000072.1:0-928 GCA_040384505.1 Bdellovibrionota bacterium
AGAGTCGCGGCCGGGATCCCTCTCGACTCTTTTCTCGACGACGGATTTCATGCATGACCACAAGCTTCAGCCCGGGCAAGCGCTCATCTTCGAAGGCCGCGACTGTCGCCAAACGCTGCATTTGAATTCGATCCAGATCGTGCAATCGAATTGGCTCCTTCTCGGCCTCGGCGACTTCGTCGTGATGTGGAATCTCGAGAAGAAGAAAGCCGAGTGGATCTTCGCGAAGAACGGAATAAGCGATTTCGAGATTCCCGACGAGCAGGCCTTTGCTTTGATCCACTCGCCGACTTGGATCGCGAAATCCTCTCGGCTCGTGATTTTCGACAATGGACAGTTCAAGTTGCCGCCTCCCCTCTTCAAGAAACCGACGGCGCGAATCCTCGACTTCAAACTGGATACGAAAACGAAGAAAATCCTGTCAGCGAAAATCACCGACCTCGAGTCGGGTGTCTCGGAGTTCGGCGGAGGAATCGACGTCGACGGAGAAATCGTGAGCGTCGCTCTCGGCCGACACAAAGGCGCGTGGGACGTGCAGGAAATCAAAGATGGTAAATCGACGATGAGTTTCGTCTTCGGACCCAGCGAATGGTTTTACAATTACCGCGTTTACCGGAGCTCTGGTCCTCAGTGACGAGCGCGCTCGAGACCGCGCTTCACGGCTTCGATTTTCATGAACCGCTGCCAGATCGAAGTCGTATCGTCGGCGTTCGCTGCAGACATGTAACCCGGCCCTACGGTGATGCCGAGGACGTGCTTCGCGGTCCACTTTCGATCGAGATCGAGACCGTCGACGAAACCGTAACGGCCCCAGAGTTTGCCACCGAGCGGTCCCGTTTTCCATTTGCGGGCATCTTCCAAAATCTCTTGGGGCGAGAACATGATCGAACCGATCGCACAGCCGATACAAACCGTTCCCTGGTACTGC
>JAZKJB010000072.1:938-2675 GCA_040384505.1 Bdellovibrionota bacterium
AACCCCGCCGGAGTGTTTCGTATCTCGCGTCGATTTTCGCCATCGCCCGGTGGAGCTGCGTCGCCTGAACGCTGTTCTCGAAGTAACTCGGGTAACCATCCGAATAGGCGCGGAAATCAACGAAGGCTTGCGAGTACTGGTGAATGAAAAGGGGCATCTCCACTCCCATCACTTGCTGCCAAGGAGGCGGAAGATAATGGCGGCGCCAAGCGTCCCAGGACTCATCGGGCAAAGGACGAGTCGGATGACCCAGACCGAGAATGAGCAAGATCATTTGCTCTGAATACACTTCCCACTGATACGGGACGAAGCCCTTCTCGGGTGTATACGACAAACTCAACGTGCGCTTCGCTGGATTTTTCCCACCGTCGGTCATGAACTCGTGAAAATCCACGGCGGCGTAAAGTCGCTCGGCGATCGCTTTCGTTTCACCGCCGAAGATTTCTCCGGCGTAGAGTGCGCCCGCCAAAAAGAGAGCCGTGTCGATCGTCGACACTTCACTCTTCCAGGCGCGAGAGCCATTCGACCAATCCACGAAGTGGAAGAACCAACCTTTGTGGCGCACGAGGCGCTTTTCAGTGTAACGAAGCACCCGAAGCGAATACGCCTCGCCATCGTTTCGCGAAACGAATCCTTGCTCGGAAGCGTTCGCGACGACGGCAAGACCGAAGCCGGTCGCGGCAATCGAGGCGACGACGTTCGACGCGGGCGTTGCTCCGAAAGCATTGGCTTTGTCACGTACGAGTCCCGTCACCGGATGCGCGTGATCGAGGAAGTAGCGAAGGGCCGTGACTTCGATTTCACGGCGGAGCGGCTCGAGATGTGCGGGTACATTCGCCTGCACCTTGAGCGGTGAAGCGAGGAGACCAACGAGGAGCATGACGAAGCTGACGACGTGACCGCGAATCCGCATGAAAATCAGCATTACGTGTTCCCGGGCGATGGTCCAGTTCGGAAACGCTCCCCCGGGAGGGTTTCTAGACTAGCCGCTCCAGGTACCCCGATGCTGAGATGTTCCTATGAAATTCAGCTACGTCGGCCATGCGTCGGCCCTCATCGAACACCAGGGGAAACGCCTTCTCTTCGATCCTTGGCTCGCTGGGCCCGTCTATTGGGGTGCGTGGTGGCACTTCCCGCACGCGCAGTTCGACGAGTCGATTTTCAATGTCGACTACATCTACATCACGCATTGGCACTTCGATCACATGCACGCCGAATCGCTTCAGCGATTCAATCGCAATGCGCATTTGATCCTGCCGAAGTTCCCGGTCTCGGGCCTCCCCGGCCCGCTTCGTGATTTGGGCTTCTCGAAGATGACCGAGCTCGACAACGCGGAAACTTTCGAGCTTTCGCCTGGTTTTCGTCTTTCGAGTTATCAAGTGCAGCTCCAGGACGACAGCACGGCCATCGTCGAATGCGACGTTCCCGGTCGCGATCCGGTCGTGATCGTGAACTTGAATGACTCGAAGCCCCTGCCCTCGACGTGGAATCGGATCACGCGCAAATTTCCGAAGGTGGAGATGATGCTCCGAAGCCATTCGCCTGCGTGGTCTTACCCGACGGCCTATAGCTTCGAGGATCCGGCCGACTCGTTTCCCGTATCGAAAGAATCTTACAAGCAGGCGTTCTGGACGGCTGCGGAAAAATTGAAACCGCGCTACGCGGTCGCATTCGCAAGCGGCGTCTGCCATCTCACGGACGACACGCTTTTCGAAAATCAGAATCTCGTTCTCGCAG
>JAZKJB010000073.1:0-3312 GCA_040384505.1 Bdellovibrionota bacterium
GTTTCAAAAGCGAGCTTTTGGGCAACAAAGGCACCAGGATCTTCAGCTCGGCGCCATGAGGCTGGCCGATGACGGCGACCCGGATCGGCATGAAGAGCTGCTTCCCCTTCACTCCAGCTTCGGTCTTAACCGCATCTTGAAGCGCATCGAACTCGGCTTCACTCAATCGTTCGCCATTATGTTTCGACAATTGCGATTTCCAAGAATGAAGCACTTTGCTCGCCTCGGGCCACGCATAGACTTCGTTCGCTTCTTCTCGAATGACGAACTTCGAATCCGCCAATGGAAGAAACCACGTCGCAGCGTCGAGAAGCGTTTGCATCTTCGTCTTGAAGACGCCCAACGCTTGATCTCGCCACTCCGGATCGCTGGCCATCGGGAGCTCGATTCCCGCTTCCTTCAAGAACGGCTCGGTCCTGCGCCAAAGTTCGTCGTGCGGGAGAGCGCGAAGATACATCGAGTTCATCCACTCGAGCTTCACGTTGTCGAAAACCGCGGGCGAAGCGATGAAGCGCTCGTGCGTGAACTGCGAAATCTGTTCTTCGCGCGACATGATCTCGTCGCCTTTCGGAGAGGACCATCCAGAGAGCAAGATGAAGTTGTTCAAGGCTTCGGGAAGATAACCTTTCAGCCGGTAGTCGTTGCAGCTCGTGGCGCCGTGGCGCTTCGAGAGCTTTTGACGATCTTCGCCGAGGATGAACGAAAGGTGACCGAACTGCGGGAGCGCGTAACCGAAGGCTTCGTACAACATCATCTGCCGAAGGGTGTTCGACAAATGCTCTTCCGCGCGGAAGACGTGCGTGATCTGCATCAACGCATCGTCGACGACACAACAGAAATTGTAGACGGGCATTCCATTCGAGCGAATGCAGACGAAGTCCCCGATCATGTCCGAGGGAAAACGAACTTCGCCGCGAACGAGATCGTTCAAGACGTAATCCTTGCGCTCGGTCACGCGATACCGAATGGCCGCCGACTCCCCGGCCGCGATTCTCTTCTTCGCATCCGCGGGAGAAACGATCGCGACCGGTGTCTCGACCTGTGCGTTCTTGCCTTCACTGATCGCTTTTTCTTTCGCCTTCTCGAGTTCTTCGTCGGTACGGAAGTCGTAATAGGCCTTGCCTTGCGCGATCAGCCGCTCGGCATGCTCCATGTAGATGTGCTTGCGCTGCGATTGGCGATACGGGCCGAAGGATCCCATGTCTTTCAACGTCTCCGGATTCGGACCCTCGTCCCACGTGAGACCGAGCCACTTCAAATCCGCGATCTGCATTCGCATCGACTCTTCCGTCGAACGCTCGAGATCGGTGTCCTCGATTCGCAAGATGAATTCGCCGCCGTGATGACGCGCGAAAAGGAAATTGTAGAGCGCGGTCCGTGCCCCCCCGACGTGGAGGTAGCCCGTAGGACTCGGTGCGAAGCGAACGCGAACTTTTGCAGCCATCTTGTGAACTCCCGAAGGACTTGAAGTTATTCGAGCGCCCTGCGCCAAGGCAACAGAATCGGCTAGAACCAGAGGCTCGCCGTCGTACCAGGACCATCAGGACGAGCCCCGATGTCGAAGCGCCCGCCGTGGGCGCGCATGACCTCGGCTACGAAGCTCAGGCCCAGGCCGGAGCTCTTCTTGCCCGAGGTCGGTCTCTCGAGCGAAAAAAATCTCTCCTTCACGCGCGCGAGAGCATATTCCGGAATTCCAACGCCGCGATCGGAGACCGAAACGGTCACACCTCCCGCATCCTGCTTAGCCTCGATCTCGACGACGCCACCGTCGTTCGAGAAATCGATGGCGTTCTGAACGAGGTTCGCGGCCGCTCGCCAAAGAAGGAATCGTTCCGCCGCGACCTGGAGACCATCGGGACACATGAGGACGAGCTTCACTTTTCTCGCGTTAGCCGCGATCTCGAAACTCTCGACGACTTCTTCGAGCACCAGAGAAAGGTCGAAGTCCTCACGCTTTATCTTTCTATCGCGTGCTTCGAGCGAAGCCAGCTCCAGCAAACGTTCGGCGATGTCGTGAAGTCTCCGCGCTTCGCTCTTCACGTTGCCCAGCAGTTGGCGTCGATCGACTTCCTCGACGCCGTCGGAATTCAAAAGCTCGGCGGCACCGAGAATGCCTGTGAGAGGAGCCTTGATCTCGTGGGTGAGGTCGTGCACGTACTTCTCGACGTACTTCTTTCCTTCGAGCTCCTGGCGAATCGTCTCGAACTCGTTCCCCAGCGCCCCGATTTCGTCAGCGGGTAACGAGGGAAACGGCTGCGGAGCCGCCGAGCCCAAGCTCGAAACGTAAGTCGAGAGTCTCTGCACGGGGCGCGAAATCCAAAACGCTGCGATGAAACTCACCACCAACGAAGCCAAAGCCGAGACGAGAAACATCGTGATGATACGAAGCTTCGAGCGGCCGATGAACCCGTTTACGCTTTCGACGGGCTTCCCGATCGAAACGACGCCGACGATCCGCCCGTTCACTTGAATCGGTGCCGCCACATAATGTGTCGACGTCCTCGGATCGCGAGGATTGGACCTCGTCGCTCGCGCGCCGTACTTTCCCTGAAGCGTCAGCGCGACGTCGCGCCACTGAGAAAAATCCTGCCCTGTCGCCGCGCCACCGTTCGAGTCGAAGAGCACGGCTCCCTTTTCGTCGGTCACATAAATTTGAAGCGAAGAGCGATTCCCTGCATCGAAGTCGTTTCGCGAAGGAAAATTCGTCGCGAATAGTTTCTCGGTCGCGCCTTTCAGGGCCTCGGTGTCGAGCGAACGGCTGGGATCCTTCTCCGCTCGAGCTGCGATCTCGGACGCCATCACGCGAGACATGTCGATCAGTGTGTACTCGACGGCCTCGAGAAAATGCGGACGCATTTCCGAGTAGACCGAATACGTGATCAGCCCCGCACACAGCATGTTCAATGCGACGAAACTGACGAGAAGTTTCGTTCTGACCTTCATCTGCCCCATTACCGCTCCTTCAGCGAGTAGCCGAGGCCACGATGGGTTTCGATGAGGTTCAGTTCGGGTTTGATCGCTTTCAATTTCGCACGGATCGACTTGATGTGCGTATCCACCGTTCGCTCGAGCGACATCCCCGGATCTTCCCAGACCATCTCCATGAGCTGTGTGCGCGAGAAGACGACACCGGGCCGACGAACGAGAATCTCGAGAATTCGAAACTCATATCGAGAAAGCTCGAGCACTTCTCCATCGACCGTGATCTTGAATTTCTCGTGGTCGACCTTGAAGAGACCGTGGTCGCTGACGGCCGTACTCGTCTCGGGATTCGCGCGCTTCAAGATGGCCTTCACTCTCGCGCCCAGTTCG
>JAZKJB010000074.1:0-8355 GCA_040384505.1 Bdellovibrionota bacterium
TACCCGAAGCCGCGAGGATCGTGACGCCTTTTTTGATCGCGTAGTTGATCGCCGACTCGTAAGTCGTGTTGCGCCCGCTTCCGCCGAGGCTCAGGTTCACGATGTCAGCACCATTGTCGGCCGCATAGCGAATCGCGTTCGCGACATCCGAAACGCGAGCGCCGGAGGTCGAACCGAAAACGTTGAGACCCATGATTCGAACGCCAGTTCCCATCACGCCGGTTCCACCGAGGGAATTTCCGCCTTGAGCACCCGCGAGACCCGCGACGTGTGTGCCGTGATGATAGCCGCCCCACTTCGCGCCGGCCGCCGGACTGGGCTTTTTGTCTTCGAAGTTGTAGCCGTTGTAGTCGTCCTTATATCCGTTCTTGTCGTCGTCGATACCATTACCGGGGATCTCGCCCGGATTTTTCCAAAGGACGTCTTTCATGTCTTGATGAACGACGTCGACGCCAGTGTCGATGACCGCGATGACGACGGGCTTGATCGTGATCGAAGGAACGAGATGATCGTAGGCGCTCCCCGCTTCGAGCATCGCGAGATGCGCTTGCTCGCCGACGAGCGGATCGGTCGGCAGCGAATTTATTTCGGCGACGCCCGCTTCCGTGAGGCCCGCGATGCAAGGATCGGCTTCGACGGCTTCGGTCAATTTCGCGAGGGTGATGGCACCCGGAGTCGTCCAATCGTAAGAGCGAACGCCGGCGGGAGTCGCCTCATCGTTCGAGTCGTCGGCTGTTGCGACCGCGCGCGCGATCGGTCCGGGATTTTCGCAAGTCTCACGAAGGGAAACGGTGAACTGAGTTCCAGCGGCAAATCGTTTGCCGCCGACAGTGGATTGAGTCGTCATCCCGGAGAACGAAACGTTCTCGCCCGAAAGCTGGACTTTTCCGTTCGTCTCGAACGGATCGCGGCTAGAAGTCACGAAGCCGCCGTCGAAAGACTTAGTCGTCATCCCGTTCATTGCCGGTTTAGCCGGGCAATTGACAGCGCCGAAGTTGGGCGTTTCTGCCGTGCCGGAGCCGCCACCTTGCGAGCAAGCTGCGAGTGGTGCGACGAGTGCGCAAAGAATCCATCTCTTCATCAGGAACCCTCCGTGGTCGATGATCAGAAACTTTGAGAAATTTCTGTGTCGAAATCGCAACAACCGTGTCGCGAAAACAATAGATACAACAGGCTGGGACGCGCATGTGCGTCACAATTGTGTAGATTGGCGAGATCGAATTCGTGCGCAGAACGCACGCACATGAAAGGACGAAGGTCTAGGTGCCCCCGAGAAAGGGGGCTCGACTAACTAGACCTTCGTTTAGAGACGTCAGGGCGCGATCGAGCGCTGAACGAGAGCTTCGACGACGACGCTCACGGGTTGTCCGCGGCGCGAGGACAACGATGCCGCTTGCCGCAGCTCCGGGGGTACGACACCGTTTCCGTCCCACGGAACCGGTACGGGCATGACGAGCTCACCTGTCGAGAGGGGATGACTGTCCGGGAGTGGATTCCACAAGAAGTCCGGATGGAAGTTGCTGTACCACTCCCCGCCCAAGATCGTTCCACTCTCGTCGATTTCCAGATCGTAAACGTACTTCACCGTGTGGAAGAGCGGCACCGGAATCGGCTTCACGCTCGGCTGTGTCGGCGTCGAATAGGCCACGTCCATCGCGATTCCGACGACGTACTTCGCGAGAGGTGAGCGATAAGTGCGGAATTTGTCGATCGTGAAGTCGGTCGTCTTCACGGCCGCGCCGGCGAGGGTCGTCGAAGTCGCGAGCGTCTGGGGATTGAAGTAAGTGTATTTATAGGAGTAGACGGGATAGTTCCAAACCTGCAGATCGTAGGTCGCATCCATCACGAAGCTTCGCTTCATCGTCGAGATCTGATGGACCACGGCCATGTGCCACGTCCCCGGGTTCACGTCGAAGCAACCTTCGTTGACCACGCGGCCCACTTCGTCTTCTTTCGGATGCGCAGTTTCGCAGCGCGTACCCACGAACCGCTTTCGCGGGGAAGCTTCGCCCCACGACAACGCAGCGAGCGCTTTGATGTCGGAGGGATAAAACGGGATCGTCTGACCGTTTGGCGCGATCGCGTTCACCGTCTTCTGTGGAGTCGGAACCATGATCGAGGCCGGCGACCAGCCATGGCAAAGTCCGGCCCACGAAGGAACCGAGCCTTTCTTGTCCTGATGAAATTTTCCCGATCCCCATTGCGAGGTCGTGAGGGAGAGACCGCCGTCACCCATCAAGAGATCGTATTTTTCCGCCGGTGAGAGCTGATTCACTGGAAGCGACGATGTCGGGTGCGCGAGATAATAATTGTAGTTGTCGAGCCAGACGTCGGAGCTGGGGAATTTCTTGTCCATCCAACGCCGACCGAGCAGGCCGAACTTCATCGGCCAATACGAGTCCGACCAAGGAGCGTTGGGAACCGCGGCCTGAACTTGGCCCGCTTGCTCCATCGAAATCAAATTCTTGTTCACGTTCGGGTTGTAGACGAACGAGTTGATCTGGTTCGCCTCGGTCGGGGCGGCGAAGCGCGAGTCGCGCGGTTTCGGGCAAGGCCGCCCGGAGGAATCCATGCAGATCTTTTCGCGGAGCTCGAGACGGTCGCGGAAGCGAGCCTCGTCCTTCGCGTCGAACGAGCCGATCGGATTTTGGTCGACCTTCAAGCGGCGACCCTTGGAATCGAACTTCGCGAGAGGGGCGTTCATGACACGCTTCGGATCTTTGTGGAACTCGACGAGATAATCTTCGAGGCGAACCGGGTTCGAAGCGTCAGTCGCGCCGGAGGCGATGACCGAGCAAAGTGCGAGAGCGACGATCGTGACGATGGCAAACGCGCGGTGGAACATCTGCATCCTCCTTATCGAAATGTTTGAAACCAAAAAAAGGAGGAGACTTTCGTCTCCTCCTCCACCGCACGTCCTTCTTCCTTTCGGTCGAGTGACGTAAACTTTCCTGTTGGGTGTCTGCCGTAGGTTGAGCTGCGGATTTCAGCGCCTGCGAATCAGACCAGGTTCAAAACTCTTAGCCTTTTTTCGGTTGATCTTGCTTGGGCTGATCTTGTTTCGGCTGGTCTTTAGCCGGTTGATCTTGCTTGGGCTGATCTTTTGCCGGCTGATCTTGCTTCGGCTCTTCTTTTTTCGGCTCTTCTTTAGCCGGTTGATCTTTTTTGGGCTGATCTTGCTTGGGCTGATCTTGTTTCGGCTGGTCTTTAGCCGGTTGATCTTGCTTGGGCTGATCTTGTTTCGGCTCTTCTTTAGCCGGTTGGTCTTGCTTCGGCTCTTCTTTAGCCGGCTCGTCCTGTTTCGCTTCGTCTTGCTTCGAATCATCGCCAGTGGGCTCGATGAAAGTGAGCAGAACGTTCAACGAACGACCGTCTTCGACCGTGACGAGCATCTCAGTGATGCGCGTTTGGTCTTCAGACAAGGTGACTGCAGCAGCCGAAACGGGGAATGCACCCGTTGCTTCGGTCACAGCAGTGAAGTCCGTCGCCGCATGGAAGCGGACGATCGAGCCACCTTCGTTGCCGAGGTCGATGACCATGCGTTCAGCAACGCCGGCATCACCTTGGTAAGCTTCACGAGTAACGATGGCGCTGTTGACTGCGCCGAGCTGAGTGAGAACTGCGCTGGTATCCATTGCAACTGCATGACCTTCGGCATCGGTCACCGAAGCGACTTTCACTGAAGCTTTTTGCACTTCGCTTTGCGAAAGGATCGAGCCCGAAGCGGGAGCAAGCGGTGCTTGTTCGCCAGAGCCTGAATTCGAAGAGCATGCTGCGAGCATACCGCTGACTGCAAGAAGCATCAGCGCAGAACGTACGGTTTTGTTTTGGAACATGAGATTCCTCCTTATTACTTTGGCCCGCTGCCGAATCATTTCGACAACCGCCGTTGGGTTTGCTGTCAGACCTCTAGAGCATGGGACGTGCCAGCCGAATCGAACGCGCTCGGGTCGTCGCGACGACGCGTGGGGAAAATTTCCTACTCGCGAATGAGATCGCACGGTTGCGAAAAATCTCGTTCGTGACGATCGCGCAAACTGCGCGAAATCGGTGCTCACGCATTCGAGTGCGTTTTACCCCGAGCCCCGTGCGTTTTGCCCCGAACGCACGTTCGAAGCGATTCTCCCTAGGCAAATCGGCCTCGAAAACAACGGTTGTTTAGCTCGGTTGTGCACTTTCCTTGACGAATACCCCGCGAGAAACGCGTGAACTCGAAACGAATGCGAGTCTTCACCGCGGTTGTTGCGGTAACGCGAAATTCGACGTGTTCGAAGACTCCGGCGTCGCGCCCGGGCGTTGACGTTCGATCCCGTCGTCTGCGACTTTGAGCCGCACGCCATCCGTGCGTGCTGGAGGTTTCACGTGTCTTATAGATCGAGCCTTGTCTCTCTTCTTTCGGTCGGCCTTCTCGTCTCTTCTTGTGCACCCGACTCCGGTTCACCCGGCGGCGCCGTCGATCTCGAGCCGAACTCGCTCGGAGCGAACGGCTGCCTCGATCTCGGCGCCACGTTCTCTCAGATCCGCGCGATGTCACCGGCATTACGCATGAGAACGTCGACGTCGGTCGTCGACGTTTTGGGCGACAACCTCCGGCGCAACTTCATCGGCGAAGCCTCGTTCTCCAACTTCAAATATGAAGAGAGAGCACTTCCCGACGTTTCGCTACCTGAGGTCACGCAGACAGGCTGCGAAAGCTTGACGATCAGAACCGGCCCCGATGGCGAACAGCTCTATATGATCAAAGCGAGCGAGGATCCCTCGGTGCTCGTGATCGAGCGCGCGGATGGACATCATATGGAGTGGAAGATCACGAGCACGAGAAGCCTCGAGGCTCTCATGATCATTCCCGTCATGGACCGCTGCCCTCTCTATGAAAAAGCGAAGGTGAAGTCGGTCATGGAATATAGATGGGGCTCTGACGACGAGCTCGGAGGTGCGCCGGCGTTCGTTTCACGTGCGACGCTGCGGGCGATTTCGAGTGTGGTCTCGGAGATGTCTCCGACGCTGCTGAGACTGGCGACGTTCGAAACGGATGATTTGGTGAAAGCTCCGAAGGGCGAGCTCGCGAAACTCGCGAAGGCGAAAGTCGATCCCGAAACGCAAGACTGCCCGTACAGAGCCGAGCCGCCCTCGACGACCGAGCCACCGCCGCCGCCCGCCGGAAGCACACTGCCCGGCGCGCAGTGAGCGCGCTTCGTCAGTTCAAATCTTCGGAATCCGTTCGGATGCCGTAGAGCTTTTCTTTTCGATAGAGAGTCTTGCGATCGATGCCGAGAATCCGAACGGCCGCTTCTTTGCGGTTGCTCGTCCGGTTCAGCACGTACTTGATGTATTCGCGTTCGATGTCCTTCAGTGAGAGGCCGGCGTTGAACAAGTCCTCGGCGGTCGCGCGAACGGGCTCCGACTCTTCGGCCATGACGTCGATGTCCGTGATGTGGTCGCCGTCGGCCAAGACCATCGCTCGCTCGATCACGTTCTCGAGCTCTCGGACGTTACCTTTCCACGGCAGCGACATCAATTTTGCGCCGGCTCGACGGCTGAGCAAACGAATCGGACCACGGCCCGCTTCGGCGTTCTTTCGGAGGAAAAATTCGGCGAGGAGGAGAATGTCGTCTTTCCGATCGCGCAAAGCCGGCAGATGAACCGGCATCACGTTGAGACGGTAGTACAAGTCCTCGCGGAACTCGCCTTTTTGAATCATGTTCTTCAAGTTCTTGTGCGTCGCCGAAATGATGCGAACGTCGACTTCGCGGGACGAGTTCTGCCCGATCGCTTTCACTTCCTTCGTCTGAATCAACCGCAAGATCTTCGCCTGGAGATTCAGCGGGAGATCCCCGATCTCGTCGAGAAGAATCGTTCCTTCATGAGCCTCTTCGAACAAACCTCGTCTCGCGGCAGTGGCGCCGGTGAAGGCGCCTTTCGCGTGACCGAAGAGCTCGCTCTCGAGGAGCTCTCGCGGAATCGCGGCGCAGTTGATCGCGACGAAGGGTTTCTTCGACCGCGCACTCACCGTATGCAGAGCGCGCGCGACCATTTCCTTACCGGTTCCGCTCTCACCGGTGACGAGGACGTTCACCATGCTGGGACCGATCTTGCGAATGAGCGAATAGACTCTCTTCATCTCCGCGCTTTCGCCGATCAAGCCCAAATCGAGACCCGAGGCCGACGTGGAAACCGATCGAAGGGTCACGGAATCGCCCGTCGTCTCCTTCGGGCGGCGCAAGGTGCGCTCGATTCCACTTTTGAAATCACTCATGCGGCAAGGCTTCAAAACGAGACCGTCGACGTTCGCCGATTTGATCTCGGCGGCATGTGCGAGTGCTTCTTGAGGCGCGAGGAGAAGAAAGCGCGCCGACTGTGGCGCGAGTTCGCGCGCTTCACGAAGACGTCCGAGACTTTCTTCGAACGGTGCGCTCAAACCCCAAATGACGAGATCGAGCTCGGCGTCGGCCGTCGCGCGAACGGCGAGGAACTCCGACACGGCTTCATCGACCGTATGACAAGAGACGACCGAGGCCGTGGCATCAGAAATGCTTTCACCTACTAATGTGTGCGTGAGCGGATCGCCGTCCACGACGAGAATCCGATGGGCCGAGACATTTCGGTCCAAGAAATTCGACGAGAGCGAACTGGTGAACGACGGGCTGGTTTGCACGATCTCCATTCGGAGGCTCCTCCCAAAAGGGGCGGCTGGAAAACTGCCCCATCATGTGGCAAGCAGCCCTGCCTAACAAAGCATTTACCGGCCGCAGCATCGTGCAGTTTCAAGCACATGAACGTGACAGTTGGTACGCAACCGAACGCTCACAGATACTTACGAAGCTGATGTGAGCGAGGCCATCTGCCCCTTGAGCTGTTTTGCCGCGAGAGCGTAGCCGCCCCCGGAGCCATCGATGAAGTGAATGTGGTCGTCGGTCGAGAAGACCATACAGGTCATCAACGCTTCTTTCGACGCGTGAATTCCGTAATAGAGACGACCCTCGCGATACATCGATGCGAGAAACGTTTCGATCTCGCGCTTTTGCTTAGAGTCGCAATCGCGCACCATCCTCAACATGTCGTCGAACTTCCTGAAGTCCGTGTTCTTCACGAGGTCTTTCACGTATCGACGCGCATCGAAGCCGAAGAGCGTGAGTCCGAAGAGATTCATCAATCGGATCGCGACGCTGCCGAAAAAGATTTTTGCGGCATACATCGGTCCCTTGTCACCGGCTTTCAGTTTCAACTCGGGCGCCATGGCTTTCGTCGAAACTCTCTTGTCGAGCTTCGACTCCGTCACGGGATCGCTTTCGTCCCCGGTGCCGAGAATTTCTTCGAACTTGCGCAGCACTTCCAAGTACGTCGTGCCGAGCTCCGAGGAGCTCCCCTTCGCGAGGACGAGGATGCTCAACATTTCTCCGCGTTTCGCCGGGATCGGGTTCCAGCGGCAACTCAATCCATTCACGTCCGCGGTTCCTTCCATGGGAGCGATGGCTAGAGCACGCGCGTCTCCGCCTTTCACCCACTTCTCCGCGACCGCGACTCCACCACCGTGGAGCATCGCGAGCGTCGAACCTTTCGAGACTTGGAACTTGGCCACTTCCACGACGGCATCGGCTTTCGTGAGGTGCGCGATCGACACGGAGCCGATTCGAAGCTCGAGATCGTAGGCCTTCTTCACCATCGCGCACGTTTTGGAAAGTGCGGCGGCAACCACGGCGACGTCGTCGTCGTGAAGGAGGAACGTCGCGCCGTCGCCACCGAAGACGAAAGGCGTCTTGCGTCCACCGAGCGCGTTCAACGCCGCCGTTATCGTCGCGGCTCCCGCCATGTTCACTTCTTTGTATCGATTTTCCGCGATCGCTTTGGTCGAACCTTTGACGTCCGTGATGATGACCGACCAATCGTCGGGGACGCGCGAGTAATGGCGACGATCGGTCACTTCCGCGAACGATGCGAATGACGTCAGTCGATCGTAAAATCCTTTGCTTTCCGCCATGCCTCATTATGTGGTCGCGAATACCCAAATCTCCACATTTCTTTCAACGACGCCGAACGTCTCACCGACTCCACCGGAGTACCCTGGCTCACGCGACTCAAAGCACACGCGAGCGGGAGATGCCATGACAGACACGTTCACTCCTCAAACACGACCCATTTGGTTCGATACGGCGACGATCGGAAAGCACCACCAACAAACCGGCGAGATCGTCGTCGACGTCTGCATCGTCGGAGGCGGGATCACTGGACTAACGGCGGCGGATCTCTTGAAGCGTGCAGGCAAGACGGTGGCCGTGATCGACCTCGGTCGTGTCGGTTACGGAGAATCAGGACATACGACGGCGCATCTCACGGAAGTCTTCGACATCGACTATC
>JAZKJB010000075.1:0-6151 GCA_040384505.1 Bdellovibrionota bacterium
GATCCGAAGAACGTTCGAAAAGGAACGGTGAAACCCGGCGATACCATCGAGACGGGCTGGATGGGCCTCGTGCTTCGAATTCTGAAGTACATCCCGTATGCGAAAGAAGAGATCACCTTCAAGCCGAACAAAAGACCGACGCCGATGACGACGTCTGCGATCGAAGTCGATTTCAACGGAGCGAAGCATTGGGTTTCGCTCAATTCGATGTTGAAGCTCTTCACGAACGACGCCGTCTACATCCTCACTTACATGAACCGCCGGACGTCGCTCGACAAGTGGGGGATCGGTGAGCTCAAGCTTCTCGATTTCAAAGTCGGCCGATATCAAGGCACGCTAAGGGCTGCCAGCTACGAGAGCCTCGTCGACGTGCCGGGGCTCGGGCCGCAGACGATCTCGATGAACGAGCCGCTCAAGCACAAAGGGCTCACGTTCTATCAAGCGAGCTTCGATGCCGACGACAGTGGTAAGCCCAGAGCTTCGGTGTTGTCGGTGAACCAAGATCCCGGCCGGTGGGTCAAATACCTCGGCTCTCTCTTGATCGTGCTAGGCTCGATCCATCTGTTCTATTTCAAGCGAAAGACCGCGAAGAAAGCGGCCGCGCCAAAAGCGACGACAGAGGTAAATTCATGACGAGTTCAATTCGAATCGCGCTCTCGGCTCTCGCACTCGTCTTCATGACGACGACGGCGTGGGCCGAAACTTCGACGGCTCCGCTGCGATTCTTGCCGGTTCAAGATCAGGGCCGAGTGAAACCTTTCGACACTCTCGCTCGCGAGACCCTGCAGCTGATCTACGGCTCGCAAACGTATCAACCTCCGAAGAAGACCGAAGACGAAAAGGCGAAGAAACGCCGGGACGCGGTCGAGATCGTGATGACCTGGCTTCTCGTTCCCCAGTTCTGGGACACGCAGAAGATCGTCGAAGTTTCGCACCGAGGCTTGAAGGATTCGCTGAAGTTGCCTGCCGACGAGAAGCATTTCACTCCCGACGAGCTCTTCAAGAACGAGCGGTTGTCGTTGATCTTCCAGGAGCTCGCGGCGTTCCGTGAGACGAAGGAAAAGCTCAATCCATATTATCAGGCGGCCCAGAGACTCGAGAGTCAGCTCGGCTCGTTCCAGATGATCAAGCAGGGGACGGGGATTCGTGTCGCTCCACCGAAACCCGAAGCTGCGGCCGGGGTCGCGCCGAATGCGGAAGCGGAAAAATGGGTTTCGGTTTCCGAACTCGACGGCGAGCTGAAAGAAAAATTCTCTCTCGTCGCCCGCGCGTTCATCCAGAATCTTCCATCCGACGGCGATGCTCAGGCTCCGCCTGTCGAGAACCCGCTCTCGCTCGAAAAAGCGGTGGACGATTTCAAGACGGCCGCTCGTTCGCAGAATGCCGGGCTCTATCCTCCCGACAAAGACATCGCGATCGAGGTCCATTACAAGGCGATCCATCCGTTCTTGTATTCGTGGATCCTCTATCTCCTCGCGGCGATTTTCATGGGCGTCGCATGGCAAACCGACAAAGCTCTGTTCACCAAACTCGGGTGGGCGGCGGCGAGCATCGCGTTCGCGATCCACACGTACGGCTTCGTCCTCCGAATGATCATCACCGGTCGTCCGCCGGTTTCGAACATGTACGAATCCGTCGTTTGGGTTTCGTGGGGAACGATCGTCTTCTCGATGATTTTCGAGAAGCTCCAGAAGAAGAAATTCATCTTGCTCGCGGGTGCGGTCGTCGCCGTCATCTGCCTCGTCGTCGCGGATCTCGCACCGACGATTCTCGATCGCAGTCTTCAACCGCTCGAGCCGGTTTTGAGGAGCAACATGTGGCTGACCGTCCACGTGTTGACCATCACTCTCAGTTACTCCGCTTTTTTTCTTGCCTGGGGATTAGGCAACATCGGACTCGCATTCATTCTGCGCGGCGACAAACCGACGGCAGAGCGGCCGCGTGCGATCGCGTTGTCTATTTATCGGGCAATGCAAGTCGGCATCGTCTTGCTCGCGGCCGGTACGATCTTGGGCGGAGTTTGGGCTGACTATTCTTGGGGCCGATTCTGGGGCTGGGATCCGAAAGAGACGTGGGCGTTCATTGAGCGGTTGGGTTCAGAATTTCGGAACGATGGTTGGTGCAGTCGTGTCATTCAACCTCGTCATCATGGCTTGGTACGGAGTGAACTACGTTTTGGGTGCCGGTCTCCACTCGTACGGCTTCGGCGCGGGCGGCGTGGAATACGTCGGTGCCTTCGTCGCTCTCGACCTCATCTTCGCGGGCTACGTCGCGTACATCCGCTTCGGAAAAACTTCGACGCCCGTCGCGGGTCGCTGACCCGGGTTCACCATGGCCGTGTCGATCGACACGGCTTTCGTTCGTCCTCTCTCAATTTCGTCTCAAAAAAGAATTTGCAAATACCCCAGAAAATGGTGAGTTAAACCCACGTGCACCTTTGAGTTCTGCTATTTCAGGAGTTCCTTAAGATGGTATCGCCGTCGCCTTCTCTCGTGTGTCGAGCGCTCATGCCGGCACTCGTTCTTCTCCTCCTGCTGACGACTAGCTGCGAATGGGGATCGATCGGTTACAACAAGGGCTACGCGCCCGAGCAACCGATCGCGTTCTCACATGCGCTACACGCCGGCACTTACAAAGTTCAATGCTTGTACTGCCATTCGACGGCGGAGCGGGCGGCACATTCGGCGGTTCCCTCGCTGAACATCTGCATGAACTGCCACAAAGTTCTGACCACCCAGAACGACGCGATCAACAAGATCGCCCAAGACTACAACCAGGGGAAAGAGCTCCAGCCTGTTCCCTGGGTGAAGGTGCACATGCTGCCCGATCACGTGAAGTTCAATCACGCGGCCCACGTGCAGAAGTTCGGCGCGCCGAATGCCTGCCACAAGTGCCACGGCCCGGTCGAAACCATGGAAACCGTCTATCAACATTCGCCGCTCTCGATGGGTTGGTGCGTGAACTGTCACAGGCAGCCCGAGCATCAAGCTCCGGTCAGCTGCTCGACATGTCACTACTGACGCCAACCGACTTAAGATTTTCTCCCCTGAGGATCGACTGAATGAAAAACGAAACGCCAACGAACACGACGAGCCAGAGCAACGGACCCGAATACTGGATGAGCCTCGAGCAACTCGAAGGCGGCACCGACTTCGCGAAGCGAGTCGAGGAAGAATTCCAGTCGTCGCCCTTCGCGAGCGAAGACGGAAAAGACGGCTTCGCCCGCCGCGACTTCTTGAAGATCATGGGCGCGTCGCTCGCGATGGCCACTACGGCCTGCATCCGACGCCCGGTTCAAACCATCATCCCGTACGCGATCGCCCCGAAAGAAATCACTCCCGGCGTCGCGAACTTCTACGCGAGCACCTGGTTCGACGGATCCGAGGGTTACGGAGCTCTCGTTCGCACGATGGAAGGCCGGCCGATCAAGATGGAAGGTAACCCCCTCCATCCGATGAACTTGGGCGGTCTCACTGCGCGCGCCCACGCCGAAGTCTTGTCGCTCTACGATCCGGATCGACTCACGGGACCGGTTCGCAATCTCCAGAACAAAGAACGCACGAACCGCGAGACGATTTCCACGAAGTGGGAAGATCTCGACAAAGCCATCGTCACTCAATTGAACGAAGGAAGCGTCGCGATCTTGTCGTCGACTCTGCCTTCGCCCTCGACTCGCGCTTTGATCGGCGATTTCAGCAAAACTTTCGGCGGCGCACGTTGGATCCAATACGATACTCAAAGTGCGGATGCGGTTCGCCGCGCGAACGGGGGCTCGCTGCCGCGCCTTCGCCTCGACAAAGCACGCATGGTCGTTTCGATCGATGCCGATCTCTTCGGAACATATCTCTCGCCCGCTGAATTCATGAAGCAATGGAGTGGCGCGAAGAAGCCGGGCGCGGACATGATCCGTCTCGTTTCCTTCGAGACCATGATGACCTTGACGGGCATGAACGCGGACGACCGCGTTCAGATCAAACCCTCGCAGCAGCTCGACGTGGTTTTCGCTTTGATCAACGCCGTCGCGAAAGCGGGCGGCTCGGTTCCGGGTGGCGCACAGACATTCCTCAAGAATTACGACAACGCTGCCGCAGATCTCGGAATGAACCCTGAGCTCCTCGCGAAAATCGGTCAGCAGCTCTGGGCGAATCGCGGAAAATCACTCGTCGTCGCGGGCGGCATGCAAGCGATGACCGAAGAGGCGAACGACCTGCAAGCCGCGGTCGCGGTCTTGAACTCGGTTCTCGGCAACGATGGCCAGACGCTCGATCATGCGAACGCGTTCCAAACTCGCCAAGGTTCGAGCCAAGATCTCGCTCAACTCATCGCGGACATGAATGCGGGCAAGATCAAGACTCTCATCGTCCATAATTTGAACCCGATCTATGCGCTGCCCGCTGATTCGGGCTTCGCGGACGCCCTCGGAAAAGTTTCGTTCGTCATCTCGACGGCGAACCGCAACGACGAGACCGCACGTTATGCGAACTACGTGATCCCGTCGGGCACTTCGCTCGAGTCGTGGGGAGATTACGAACTTCAATCCGGCGTCTATAGCATCCAGCAGCCGACGATTCGTCCGCTGCATGATTCGCGTTCCTTCGAAGAATCTCTTCTCGTGTGGGCGAAAGCCGGTAAAGCGGGCGGTCGTGCGGCGTCGGCCAATGATTGGTTCGCGTACGTGCAAGGAACCTGGAAAGAGATCCAAGGGCGCTCGACCGAGGGCCGCGGTCTTTCTTTCGACGATTTCTGGAATCTAGTTCTTCAGCGAGGCGTCGTGACGTCGGGCAACCGCGAGGCGGGTGGCGGCGCACGTGGGGCTGCGACCTTGAACACGAAAGCGCGCACGAAGAAAACGGGCTACGAGCTCGTTCTCTATCCGACCGTTCAACTCGGTGACGGTCGTTACGCGAACGTCGCGTGGATGCAAGAGCTCCCGGATCCCGTCACGAAAGTCGTCTGGGACAACTACGTCTCGATCGCTCCCGCGACGGCCGAAAAAGAAAAACTCAAGCAGGGCGACGTCATCACGTTGAAGGTCGGAACGAAGCGCTTGAAGGCGCCGGTCCACATCCAGCCGGGGTTACACCCGGAAGTGATGGCGCTCGCGGTCGGTTACGGCCGCACCGACGGTGGCCGAGTTTCGAAGGGCATCGGCGTCGACGCGAATCAACTCGCCTCATGGAACAACGGCAATCCGATTTTCTCGGGTCAAGCCGTGACGTTCGCGAAGACCGGTGAGCGTTACCGATTGGTGTCGACTCAAGACCATCACGTCTTGACCCCGGACATCGGCAATCGCCAACTCTCCGTCGATACGACCAAAGACGCCTACTTGAAGAACCCGTCGGCGGGAATCCATCGCCACAAGGTCTTCTCGATCTGGCCCGATCACCAGTACACGAAACACAAATGGGGAATGGCGATCGATCTCAACGTCTGCACGGGTTGCAGCGCGTGCGTGGTCGCTTGCCAAAGCGAAAACAACGTCCCGGTCGTCGGCAAGAAGTACATCATGGACGGCCGCGAGATGCATTGGCTGCGCATCGATCGCTATTACAAGGGATCGGTCGACGCGCCCGAAGCGGTTTTCCAACCGATGCTCTGCCAACACTGCGAGACGGCGCCCTGTGAAACGGTTTGCCCGGTCATCGCGACCGTTCACAACGACGAAGGCCTCAACGACATGGTCTACAACCGTTGCGTCGGCACTCGTTACTGCGCGAACAACTGCCCGTACAAAGTTCGTCGCTTCAATTGGTTCAACTACTCGAAGCGCGAGACGCCGACCCACATGGCTCTCAATCCCGACGTCACCGTTCGCTCGCGCGGCGTGATGGAAAAGTGCACGATGTGCGTCCATCGCATCCGTGGCGCGACGAAGGCGGGAAGAGAAGCGCGTGAAGGCGGAAAATTGAAGGATCGGTCGCTCAAGACGGCGTGCGAAGAGTCGTGCCCGACGAACGCGATCACCTTCGGCGATCTGAACGACAAAGAAAGCCAAGTTTCGAAGTTGATGCAGGACGCTCGTCAGTACGCGCTTCTCGAAGATCTGAACACGCAGCCGCGCATTCGCTACATGAGCCGCATTCGCAATGCGGATCGTGCGGAAGTCTCGCACGGACATGGCGGCGGTCATGACGACAAGAAGACCGAT
>JAZKJB010000076.1:0-1931 GCA_040384505.1 Bdellovibrionota bacterium
CGAAGATATCGTGCGCGCCCTCGAACTCCGCGAACCGGATCGCCACATTCGCGGGTTCTATCGACCGAATCTGTTCTATCAAGTCGCGGTCACCGAAAGTGACGAGGACAAAGTCGCGATGGTGAAGGCCGCCGTTCGCAAGACTCCAGAAGGCCGAATCCTGATTTATTGCGGTACTCGCCAAGGGGTCGAGACCCTCGCGAGCGATCTCTCGGGAGAGTTCGAAGGAGTCGGCTATTATCACGCGGGGTTGAACGCGGACGATCGCTCGGAAGCGCAAAAGAAACTCGATCGCCGCGAAACGCGGATTTTGTGCGCGACGAACGCGTTCGGAATGGGAATCGATTATCCCGACGTGCGTTTGGTGATCCACTTCCAGATGCCGGCGAACGTGGAATCCTTTTATCAGGAAATGGGTCGTGCGGGTCGAGACGGGGAGATGTCCCTTTGCCTGCTTCTGTATGCGAAAAAAGACAAAGGCCTTCAAAGCTTCTTCATTCAACGATCCAAGGCCGAGCAGCGGGTGATCTCCTCGAAATGGCGCGCGCTCGACGCGATCGTCGCTTTCTCCGAGGGCGGTGAGTGTCGGCACGCGGGGATTTTGACTTACTTCAAGGATGCGGAACGGATCACGGCGTGTGGTCACTGCGACATTTGCAAACCGAAATCCGATTGGGTCGTGACTCCGCCGGCGCGAGTCTTCAATCCGCTCGTCCGCATTCGCAAGGCGAAGAAGAAACAAGCGGCACCGGATCGTTCGGAGTCTCTCGTCGATCGTGCAGCCGAACTTCGCGCGGAACAGTTGCGCGAGTGGCGCAAGATCTACGCGAAGGCCAACGACATCCCGCCGTTCATCGTCTTCTCGAATAAAACGATGATCGATCTCGCGAACCAAGATCCGCAAACGCTCGCGGATCTCACGAAGATCTACGGTCTTGGTCCGTCGAAGATCGAACAGTTCGGCGCCGAGATCTTGGCCGAGCTCGAGAAGCTACGCTAACGCAATTATTCTAGATCTAGATTCACATCGACGCTTCCATTCCATTTTGGAATGGAGCTAGACTCCCGTAAATGGAACTGAATCACCTCCGATACTTCTATGAAGTCGCGAAATCCGGCAGCTTCACGGCGGCCGCTCAGCGGCTCCATATCAGCCAGTCGGCCCTATCAAAAGCCGTTGCGATGCTCGAGGAGGCCGAAGGCGTGACGCTTTTCGAGCGATCGAAGAAGGGCGTCGTGCTGACTCCGGTCGGTGTCGAAGTTTTCCAACAGAGCGAGAAGCTCTTTAAAAGTGTCGAGGAAATCGAGAGCACGATGCGGGGGCGCACGGAAGAGTGCCAGGGCCCGCTCGCGATCGGTGCCTCGGACCATTTGACGAATTACTTTTTGCTGCGTGAGCTCGGTCGATTCCAGGACAAACACCCGTTGGTTCTTCCGAGTGTTTTTTCCGCGGCACCGAACGAAATCGTTTCGCGTCTTCGCGCCGGCGAAATCGAGTTCGCCCTCTTCTTCACTCGCCTCGAAATGCCCGGAGTTCACTACGAGCCATTGATCGAAACCGAAATGGCGGTCGTCTGCCATCCTCGCTTCGCGCCGGAGATCACGAAGGCGTCGCCATCGGCCCGAGTGAAAACTCTCGTGAAGAAAATCGGCTACATCAGTTCGATAAGATCCCAGTACCGCTACCAACCGTCGCAAACCCTGATCGATCTCATCGGGGAAAATGCGAACATCGTCTTCGAATCCAATAGCCAGGAAACGCAGAAACGAGTTTGTCTCGAGGGGCGAGGCGTCGCCTATCTCGCGAGATTCATGGTCGCCGACGAGATCGCGTCCGGCCGCCTCGTCGAAGTGCCGTTGACCAAACCCCACACGACGACGCTTTTACTCGCCCGCAATCGTGAGCGACCTTTGTCGTTCGCAGCACGCAG
>JAZKJB010000077.1:0-2308 GCA_040384505.1 Bdellovibrionota bacterium
CAGGTACATCTGCTCGCCGGGTTTCGAGATGAGAAACGATGACGGAATTTCGAAGAGCAAGCCTTTGAGAGTCTCGGCGAAGTTGCGGTCTTTGATTTCTTCGGTCTTCACGATGAGACCGTTTTTGTGCGGACGAGCGGATTTCACGGTGAACTCACCACCGAGCTCGCCGGACTCTTTCACGAGACGAACTTTCGTGAGTTGCTTCAGCCAAGCGGCTTCGCCCGCGAACAAAATGAGGAAGAGCTCACCGCGGATGCCGTGGGCGTCTTTCATCTTTCCGACTCTCGTGTATTCGCTCACTCGTTCGTTCTCCTGCGCTCTATGTGGGCAATAAAAAAGGGCCCTTCGCAGGACCCTTTCTCGTGACTCGGCTCTCGTTCGTCGATCACTCGACGATTTCGAGCACCGATCGCTTGTGGAGTTTGGTGCTCGCGGCGTTCAGGATCGTGCGCATGGAACGCGCCGTACGACCTTGCTTGCCGATCACCTTGCCCAAGTCTTCTTTCGCGACTCGGAGCTCGACGACCGTGGTCTGTTCGCCGACGATCTCGTTCACCTCGACGGCGTCCGGATTGTCGACGAGAGACTTGGCCATGAACTCCACGAGGTCTTTGAGGCTTTCGTGATTCATTTGCTTGTGACCTTTCGTGCTGGGTCCAACTTCGATTCTAAGTGATTACGCTTTGGGTGCTTCTGCCGGAGCCGCTTTCGGCTTCGGAGCGCGCCAGCCTTTGGGTGCGCCAGTCGGTTTCGCGAGGCCTTGTGCTTCACGGAGCAACGACTGCACGCGCTCGGTGGGGACTGCGCCTTTTTCGATCCAAGCTTTGCAAGCTTCGACGTCGAGCGTGAGCTTCTTCTCTTGGCCGCGCGGATGCGGATTGAAATGGCCGACGATCTCGAGGAATTTGCCGCCTCTCCAGCGACGAGAATCAGCGACGGTGACACGATACTTCGGACGTTTTTTTGCGCCGACGCGGTTCAGACGGATGACGACCACAGGGACTCCTTTTGGACTTCCGGAATCATGGACCCTCTCACCCAGGCCTCTTCCAGAACTCTTCTGGTAACTCGATTTTTGATTCAAACGAACTTCGTTCCGGCTTTGGGAATCATTGAGAGAAGCCAAGGTTTACGAAGCGATACGAAGGTTTACCCGCGCGGCCGCGTCATTGTCTAGTCCAAAATCCTTGGGATAGGAGCCTATTTTGCCTGGGCCGCAGGTTGGGCGGTCTCGCGACCGAAGAAGAGCAGGAGAACGATGCCGCCCATGATGGCCATGTCGGCGACGTTGAAGACGCCGGTTCTGACGGGGCCGACGCCGACCATCACGAAGTCCGTGACCGTCGATTTCGCGAGCCGGTCGATGACGTTTCCGATGCCTCCGGCGAGGACGAGCGTCCAACCGAGGGTCGCGGCCCAGTTCATCGTGCGGTCTTTGAAGAGTCTGAAGGCCGCCCAAGCGAGGAATGCGAGAACGAGACCGGTGAAGATCGCGAACCGAAGCGGCTCCGAGAGACTCGCGCCGAAACTGAGGAACGCACCGGGATTCTCGGCGTGCTGAAAGCGGACGATGCCGTCGAAGAAACTAAACGTCGCGTGATTCTGGAGCACGCCGCGTGCGATGTGCTTCGTCGCCTGATCACAACCGACCGTGGCGAAGAGAAGAATTGCGATACCTGATAGCCGTGTCATTCGAGGTCCCATGAATTCGAATTCCTGTCCTGGTTTCCCGTACCGGATTCCCGGCACTTGCATCCCTGTACTGGGATCCCTGTACTGGGATCCGGGTATACCCGTTAACCGGTATACCGGGATCCCGGTTTAAAAGGGAAATTTGCCCATGCCTGGGAAGCCGCCGCCTTTGCCGCCGCCCATTCCCATTTTCATCAGTTGCTGCATCATCTTTTGGCTCTGTTCGAATTGCTTGATGAACTTGTTCACGTCGCTGACTTGGGTGCCCGAGCCGTTCGCGATCCGCAGGCGGCGTGAGCCGTTGAGGATGTTGTGGTTCTCGCGCTCTTTGCGAGTCATCGAAGTGATGATCGCTTCGATCTTCTTCATCTCTTTTTCGGGCGGAGCCATGTCTTTCATCTGCTTCATCGCTTGGCCCATGCCCGGGAGCATGCCGAGGAGCGATTCCATTCCGCCCATCTTCTTCATCATCTGAAGCTGCTTCAAGAAGTCGTCGACGGTGAATTTGCCCTTCTGGACTTTCTTCGCAGCCGCGATCGCGTCTTTCTCGCTGATGACTTCTTGGGCTTTTTCGACGAGCGAAAGGACGTCGCCCATGTCGAGAATTCGCGAG
>JAZKJB010000077.1:2318-4548 GCA_040384505.1 Bdellovibrionota bacterium
GCGAGGCGAGGCGGTCGGGATGGAAAACTTCGAGAGCGTCGGATTTCTCCCCGATCCCGAGGAATTTGATCGGAACTCCCGTCGACTGACGGATCGAAAGCGCAGCACCACCGCGAGCATCACCGTCGACTTTCGTCAGCACGAGGCCCGTCAATCCCAGGCGCTGATGGAAACCTTCGGCGACGTTCACGGATTGTTGGCCGAGCATCGCGTCCGCGACGAGCAAGACTTCTTTCGGCTCCCAGATGCTTTTGAGTCGGCTGAGCTCGCCCATCAAATCTTCGTCGATCTGCAAGCGACCGGCGGTGTCGACCAAGACGACTTCGATCATGTTCTCGGTCGCCCACTTCTTCGCTTGCTCGAGAATTTCCTCGGGCTTCATGTCGGGTTTCGAGTCGAAAACGTGGATGTCGTTTTGTTTGGCGAGAGTTTTCAGCTGATCGATCGCGGCCGGTCTGTACACATCGGCCGGAACGAGGCCCGGGCGCTTTTGATATTTCGCTTTGATGTGTTTCGCGAGTTTCGCTGCCGTCGTCGTCTTACCGGAACCTTGGAGGCCGACGAGAAAGATGACTCCGGGGCTTCCGCGAACGATCAGCTCTTCGGTTTCTCCTCCGAGAACAGTGACGAGCTCGTCGTGGACGATCTTCACGAGTTGCTGGCCAGCTGAGAGCGAGCTCAAAACTTCTTGGCCGAGCGCTTTTTCCTTCACGCGGTCGATGAACGCTTTCACGACTTTGAAGTTCACGTCCGCTTCGAGGAGGCTCATGCGGATTTCTTTGATCGCGTCTTGGACGTTGTCCTCGGTGATGCGGCTCTGCCCGCGAAGCTTCTTCAGGCTTCCGAGCAACTTGTCCGAGAGCGAATCGAAAATGGCCATGGGAACCCCCGAAAAGACAGAAAAAGCATTATGTTGCAGTCTCTGGTCGAGGGTCAAGCCAGGGTCTCCATCGATCGCTCCAATGCCGCACTCGAATGCGGTAATTTTGCACCAACGTCTCGTCTCACTCCGAGGCACTCGACGAGCCCACCTCGACGGTCGTGGAAAACATCTTTTTCGCTCGGGATTCCGGCTCTTTATTCCGAAAAGACATCTAGGAACTTTAGCCCCCGAACGTAGGACGTTGATGGCATATCGGGCACTTCGCCCATTCGTCGTTTTCGTGTTCGCGATGATCTGCATCGCGCCGGCTTCCTTTGGTCAAACGGGTTCCGGCGTCACGTATCAGGGACGCATCATCAAGCCCGATGGTGAGCCGCTCGAAGGACAATTCGTTCAGTTCCGCATGCAGGTGCGCACTCCCGGAAATGAAAACTGTTTGATGTACGAAGAGGTCAAAGGCGCTCTCGACATGCGCTCGTCGAAAGGCGTCTTCGGCCTGACGATGAACGACGGCACCGGTACGCGGGCCGACACGACGGGCCTCGGTCTCGATGTCGTCTTCGCGAATCGCGGCTCGCACACTTTCGATCCCGCGACTTGCGCATCGGGAAGCACGTACTCGCCGAATGCCGACGACGGACGTTCGCTCGTCGTTTACTTCAAAGACGAGACGATGAGCACTTGGGAGCCGATCCCCGCGACGAAGATCAATTACGTCCCCTTCGCTTTCGAAACGAAACAGATCGCCGGCTTCAATGCGACATCACTCGTTCGCGTCGCTGACGGCGCAACGCTCGGGAACGTGTCGCCTTTGTCGACCGCGAATTACAACGCCTTGTTGTCGTTGGTGGCCGGAACTTCGTCGCAGTATCAGCAGTACGGAAAACTCCAGGGCGTGAACATGCCGACGATGACCGGCGGTCACGTTCTCGGCTGGAACGCCGGCGCCTGGGTCTCGGTGGATCCGATCGCGGGGGTTTCGGCGTTCGCGAAAGCGGCCCTACCGGCATGTGCGGCTGGTGATTTCTTGCGGGACAATGGCTCTGGCGCTTTGGTCTGCGCGACTCCGCCGAATTCTGGCGGAACGGTGACGTCGGTCGTCGCTGGCGCTGGATTGTCAGGCGGCACGATCACGACTGCTGGAACGATTTCGTTGCCAGTTCTCGGTGCTGGCGGAACGGCCGTGAAAGTCACGTACGATGTGTACGGTCGTATTACTGCTGCAGGATCATTGAGCGAAGCTGACATCCCGACTCTCGTCACTGCAGGAAAAGTTTCTGGCGGTGCAATTGACTCCGGAACGATTGGTGGCTCGGCTGCGATCAATACTACGGGTAATCTCGTTAC
>JAZKJB010000078.1:0-265 GCA_040384505.1 Bdellovibrionota bacterium
GTTCCACGTTTTCGAGAACAGGCCGAAGATGAGGCCCTTCGTGACCCGACCCGAGAAGTCCGGATGGATGTTCCCGGCGTCACCGCTATCGAGACCCGTGTCGGCCATACCGACGATTTGATTTCGGCCCGTGAGTCCACGCGCCCAAGCGGCATCGAACTTCATCACGCGGGTGCCCGATTCGTAGCCGTCGAGATCGGTGTAATCGCCGGCCGTCGCGACAGCCTGGTTGCTCACTTCGTCGTTCGTGAACGCGAGAGTCTCG
>JAZKJB010000078.1:275-4575 GCA_040384505.1 Bdellovibrionota bacterium
GGATCCACTCGACCATTTCGACTCGTGCGATCGAATCGAGAGCCGAGCGCTTCGCGCGCACGACCATCGAGCGCTCTTGAGATTCGACGACGTCGATTCCCGAGAGGCCGGCGATTTTCTCGCGGACTTGGCGTTCGCCTTGGACCGAAAGGCCGGGGAAAAGGCGAACGAGGAGGACCGCCGTCGTATCCGCCGAGAAAATGCTCGCGGGTGCGATCTCGGGAGCGATCTTCCAGCTCGGGTCGAACGTGATCACGCTCGTCACGTTCGGCGAAGACTGCTCGATCGTCTTCGCGATGCGTGCGGTGGCCGAGACGACGAGAGCGTCGTCGGGAATGTAGCGAAGGATCTTCGCTCCGAGAGTCGTCAGGTTTTTGTGGTCTTCGAGCGTGACGTGATTTTCGAATTGGATGACGAACGTGCGTTGCAAATCGGTCTTCACCGAAACGTCCCAGAGACGCTCGATCTCGGCGGGCTTCACGTTGCCGCTCTTGAGTCTGAGCACTTCCCCAGCGTTAGCTACCGTCGACAGCGCGAACGCGAGTACGACGAGAACGAGTCCGTTCATGAATCCCCCCTTGGATTGGTCGAACTTCAAGCCAACCATGTGGTCGAGGGGGGCCAGTAGTAAAAATCGAGGATGGCGCCCGTGCGTTAAGCTCGGGCTGCCCGATTATTGATCACTTCACCTGGCAAGAGACTTTGCTGTAGCCGGGCTCGCCCGCGAAATCCCAACGGACATAGCCGGCTTTGTAACCCGATTTTTTGAAAAGGTAGAAGCGAACGAAATCGATTCCGGCCGCATCCCCGAAGAAAAAGAGGCGATCGGATTCGACGCGAAGGTCGCCGCCTTGTCCTTCGAGCGATCCGAGCATCGACTCGATCGTTCTATTCTTCGAAGTCGTCTTGAAGATCGGTGAGTAACCGTCGTCCGCATCTTCATGGACGAAGTCGGTGTCCTGACCTCCGAGATCGCTGATTTGGAACGAGAATTTTTCTCCGGGAAGAGCCGCGAGCTCACATTTGAACGAAGTCACTCCGGCGAAGGCCGGGAGCGCGAAAGCGAACACGAGGATCGACGCCAAGAAATTCATGGGGGCTCCTTTGAATGGAGCGAAGGTACCCGTCGGGAACGGAGTCCTCAAAAGGTACGGCGACGATTATAAACCTGACAGCCCCAACCGGCTCACGGGACCGATCGAATGAAAGGATATCTCAGCCGACCGAGGCGAGTGCGGTGGCACCGTGAGTCTTCAGCAGTTCGTCGCGCAGATTTCTGTTTTCTGGTTTCGACAGCGAGGGATCGGTTTCGACGACTTCGAAAGCGGCGGTGCGGGATTCCTGGAGGATCTTTACGTCGCGGACGAGGTTCGCCATTTTGAAACCGGTCAGTCCTGATTGGCGGGCGCCGAGGAATTCGCCGGGGCCGCGGATCGCGAGATCGGCTTCGGCGATTTTGAATCCGTCCGTCGTTTGCTCCATGATTTGAGTTCGCGCGCGCGATTCGTCGGAAACCGCGTGTCCCAACATCAACACGCAATAACTCTTGTGCTGTCCCCGTCCGACCCGGCCCCGGAGCTGATGGAGCTGTGAGAGACCGAAACGCTCGGCGTGTTCGATCAGCATCAAGTTCGCATTCGGGACGTCGACGCCGACCTCGATGACGGTCGTGGAGACCAGCACGTCGAACTCCTTCGCGCGAAACTTCCGCATGACCTCGTCTTTTTCGTCGGGTTTCATTTTCCCGTGCAAGAGACCGACGTGGTACTCGGGTTCGAGGTCGGCCTGGAGCTGCTCGTACGCGGACACGGCGTCTTTCAAGTCGATCTTTTCACTCTCTTCGACGAGCGGATAAACGACGTAAGCTTGGCGGCCTGTCTTGAGTTGATCCTTCAGGAAACCCATCACCTGCTCGCGCTTACTTTCGTACGTCACTCGCGTGATCACGGGGCTTCTCCCTGGCGGGAGTTCGTCGATCACCGAAACGTCGAGATCGCCATAGACCGTCATCGCGAGCGTTCGAGGAATCGGAGTCGCGGTCATCACGAGAAAATGAGGCGAGAGACCTTTTCGCTTGAGCTCGCTCCGCTGATGAACGCCGAAGCGATGTTGTTCGTCGATGATCACGAGGCCGAGGTTTTTGAATTCCACTTCTTCCTGGATGAGCGCGTGCGTTCCCACGACGAAATGAATGAGGCCGTTCCTCAACATCTCGTACGTTTGCTTTCGCTCGGCCGCTTTCATCGAGCCCGTGAGGTAACCGATCGTGAGCCCGAGGGGCTCGAGGAATTTCACCGCGTTTTGATAGTGTTGTTCGGCCAAAATTTCCGTCGGGACCATGATCGCCGATTGGTAACCGTTTTCGTGAGCGACGAGCGACGCCGCCAGTGCCACGAGCGTCTTTCCGCTTCCCACATCGCCTTGAACGAGCCGATGCATCGGGTGAGGCTTCGCGAGGTCACGCACGATCTCTTCGAGGGAGCGGTCTTGAGCACCGGTCAGCTTGAAGGGCAAACTTTCGCGAAGTTTCTCCACGAGCGCGAGCTTCGGTTTGAAGGCCGGAGCGGATTCTTTCTTGAGTCCCGACTTCTTCGTCGCGAGATAGAGTTCGAGCCAGAAGAATTCTTCGAAGATGATTCGTCGGTGATACTTCGAGTTTTGATCGACGAATTCGGGTCCGGCGTCGTTGGGCGGCTGATGCAAATTCTCGAGCGCTTCGAAACGATCCGGGAGCGAGTATTTCTCGCGGAGCCAGTCCGGGAATTTGTCGATCGGTCCCGGACCCTCGGGAATCTCTGGCATCGCCTGGGAACCGGGGCGCGATTTTTTCACCGACGTCGGCAAGCGCCCGCCACCCGCCATTCGCGGACCCGAAGAGCTGGGCGGAACGTAAGGAACCGTCTTGCTCTCGGGGGCATAACGATTTCGCCGAACTTCGGGGGCGGGTTTCGAGAATCCCGTCTTGATCTCGCCTATCGCGTACTGAACGAGCTTGCGCAGCTGGCGGTTCGTCATTCCTTCGGACTCGGGATAAACGGGAATCAGTTCGTTCTGCGATTCTTCGGTATCTTCTCCCGCGGCATCATCTTGGATGTCGGGATGATGAAACTCGATCTGACCGCGGTAATACGTGACCTTCCCGATGACTCGCACTTGTTGGTTCGGTTGAAAGCGTTCGAAGTAACCTTTGTACGGAACGCGGAAGAACTTGCAGTGGATCTTGCCGGTCCCGTCGGTGACCGTGACGTCGTACATCTTGCGACGGCTCGCACCCATGTTGACCGAGCTGACGCGAACTACGCGTGCTTTCAAGCTGACGAGCTCTTCGGGCTTCAACGATGCGATCGTTCGCGCCGCGCGACGGTCTTCGTAGGCACGCGGATACCATTCGAGGAGGTCCAGAACCGTGGTGACGCCCTTCTTGCGTAGGACGTCGCCCAACTTAGGTCCAACGCCTTTGATGAATTGAACCGGAGTGTCTAACTTTAGATCCACGAGTCGATCCCTGTGGTTTTAAGGGCGGTTCTGTTGGCGATGGCGCACGTCTCGTTTATGGCACGCCCGCTTGGACAGTCAAACCAACCATGGCAGAATATTGGGGTGAGGGAAAAGCCATGACGACGAACGCAGATTCGCCCACGGACAAGTATTTCAAGATCCGGGTCGGTACCATTCTCCCCTCCGCTCCGACGACGTTCGACGTTTTCATCCAGCTCAATGGGCGCTACGTGCACTATCTCCGGCCTGGCGAGTCGTTGAAGGCCGAAAAGATCGCGTCTCTCGATCGCGCCGACATCTTCTACGTTCCGGATCCTCAACGTGCTGCTTACAAACGCTACATCTTCGATCGCCTCAACGAAGACAAACTCGAAACCAGCACGAAGGCCCTCATCCTTCGCGAGAGCTCTCTCACTCTCGCCGAAGAAATCTTCGAGCAGCCGGCCGTCGACCGCGCGCTTTCGGAATCGCGCGAGCTGATCACGAACTTCATCGACTTCATGGAGCAAGAACCTGAAGGCATGGCGCATTTGATCTCGCTCTCGTCGCATGACTTCTACACCTACAATCACTCTCTCGACGTCGGCATCTATTCGCTCGGTCTCGGGAAGGTCGCCGGCTACTCGCCCGACGATCTTCACGAACTCGGCCGCGGCGCTCTCTTTCACGACATCGGCAAGCGCAACGTCCACGTCGATATCATTTGCAAGACCGGCCCCTTGAGCGACGTGGAGTGGGCTCAAATGCAGAAGCATCCGCAATACGGCCTCAAGATCCTCACCGACTACGATTGCTCGGAGGC
>JAZKJB010000079.1:0-1060 GCA_040384505.1 Bdellovibrionota bacterium
TTCTCACGACTGCCGTTTCGTCGGCGAAGATCAATTCGATCACACCACGTTCATGACGGTCGGTCACGACGACTTCGCCAACGCGGAATCCGCGTGCGGACTCGAGCAAGAATGAAAGACGATTGGTAGGCCACTCCTGCGTTTGGCGATCGAATCTCACGAGGGCGGATTGATTCGACGGGAAGTCGACGATGACTCCGATCTCGTGGCGATCCGTTGCAACTTCATCGCCGATTCTGAATGCGCCGACTTTGCTCGGACGCACCGGCGGTTTCGGTTGAGTGACGACGGGCTTCGGCGGCTGCGCAACCGGTTTAGGAGGCTGAGTCGCGACGGGAGTCGTCGGCTTCGGTGGCTGCACGACCGGCGTGGTCGGCTTCGGTGGCTGAACGACCGGCGTGGTCGGCTTCGGTGGCTGAACGACCACCGGCGGATTCGCGGGCTTCGTCGTCGGCTGAGGCGCAGGTTGAACGGCGACGGGCGGTTTCGGCGGCTGACTGACCGGGGCAATGACGGGTGTCGTCGGCTTCGCGGGTTGAGTGACCACCGGAGGAGGCGTCACGGGCTTAGCAGGAGTCGTTTTCACGTCATCCGGCTCGAGATACTCGACCGGCTTCAGGGGTGGAGGAGCTTGCGCGATGGCCTGCCCTGAGATGGCGACGATGATGACGATCGAAAGCAGATTGAGAGACTTCACGCGGACGCTCCTTTGAACTCGGGCCGGTGGACCCGCCCTCGAATGAGCAAACGCCATGCAAATCGCCAGATTGAACGAGATTGTTAGGGCGGGGATTCAAGTGTGGGACACGGGAGAAGTTTTCAGGGAGAAGCTCATTCGCGGCATCGGCCACGGCCGGAACTGAACTCTAGGCATAAAAAACCCGCTCCGAGCAGGGAGCGGGTTTAAGGGGTGCGGGTCGGGCCCAGGGGGCCGGTCGAGCGCATGGCTCTGAAAGGGGAGGAGCGCGCGGTCAGTTCAGTTCTTCTTCTTCGGTGCGCAACTCGACGGTTCCGTCGTCGTTGAGCTTGTAGCGGCCGGATCGAATTTCTTTTTGGATCT
>JAZKJB010000079.1:1139-2597 GCA_040384505.1 Bdellovibrionota bacterium
ATTCGGTCTGCTTCTTCTTCGAGTCGCGTGTTGACGGTCGTGTGCTGGATGTAAACCGTTTCGCCTTCGAATTCCATTTCTCGCCAGGAGAGGGGGAGATCCATATCGTCTTCGATTTGTCCGGCTTGGAAGTACTCTTCCATCAGACTTCCGAGCACGTCGATGAGCGTATAGAGGCGCTCCATCGTGCCGACAGGAGTCGTCGCATCCGAATCCGCGAGCTTGGTCTTTTTGATGTCCATGGAGGCTTCGAAGTTGATCTGCTTCAAGCGACCACTTTCGAGGTAGCCGATCCGAAGCACGACTTCGTCGGGGAAAATCAGGCCGTCGGCGATGAACTCGCCGAGATCGGTTTCGATCTCGAACTGTTTCTCGAAAACGCCTCGCACTTTCGCCAGGAACTCCGGCGGAACCGCGGTCGATACTTTGGAGGTAGCCAGTCTCGGCACCAAGTTCGTCATTAGACCCCCAGGTTTGACTTCCCAGAACGCACGTAGTTATATCTCGATTCTTTCTTTAGCCGCAACGCAGAAGTATCGGGAACAACTGAAAAATGCTGAACCAAGATATCGGTAAGGGCGAGGGCGTTTATATCTCGACCTACGGCTGTCAGATGAACGTGAACGACACCGAGAGGATGCTGGCACTCCTCGAGATGGTGAATTTCGTTCCTGTCGAAACTCCCGAAAAGGCCTCGCTCATCATCATCAACTCCTGCTCGGTCCGCGAAAAGCCGGTCCACAAGGTCCATTCCGAAGCCGGTAAGTACCGCGTGATGAAGGAAAAGAACCCGCGCCTTCGCATCGGCGTCGGCGGCTGCGTCGCTCAACAGGAGAAAGCGAAGCTCTTGAAAGACGTGCCCGTTCTCGATTTCGTCTTCGGGACCGACGCGATCGACCAGCTCCCCGAGCTCGTCGCGCGCGCGTACGACACCGGTGAGAAAGTCGTTTCCGCTCGTTTCGAGAACGAGAAGGCCTACTCGATCGAAACTCTCGTTCGCAATCCCGGCGTCGCGACCTTCGTGAACATCATGAAGGGCTGCGATAATTTCTGTACGTTCTGCGTGGTTCCTTTCACTCGTGGCCGCGAACGTAGCCGCAGCTTGAAAGAGATCCTCGCGGATTTGAAAACGCTCACAGATCGTGGAGTGAGAGAAGTCACGCTGCTCGGACAAAACGTGAATTCCTACGAGAGCGACTGCGGAGCGAATTTCGCGACACTTTTGAAGACGATCGCCGAAGACACCACCATCGAACGCATTCGCTACACGACGAGCCACCCGAAAGATTTCGATCAAGAGCTCGTCGACATCTCGCAAAAGTACCGCTCGAAAATCATGGATTACATCCATCTTCCGGCACAAAGCGGAAACTCAGAAGTTCTTGCGCGCATGAACCGCGGTTACACTCGCGAAGAATATTTGGCGAAAGTAAAAATGATTCGCGACGCGATTCCGGG
>JAZKJB010000079.1:2607-5251 GCA_040384505.1 Bdellovibrionota bacterium
CTCTCCCGAGCGTGATCCTCACGACGGATCTCATCGTCGGCTTCCCGGGAGAAACCGCCGAGCAGTTCGAAGACACCGTGAGCCTGATCCGCGAAGTTCGCTACGACAACATTTACGCTTTCAAGTACAGTCCGCGTCCGTTCACGAAAGCCGCGAAGTACGAAGATCAAGTGCCTGAAGACGAGAAGCAGCGCCGTCTCGCGAAGCTTCTCGAAATCCAACGCGAGATCGCCTTCGATCTCGCTCGCGATTACGAGGGAAAGACCTACGACGTCCTCGTCGAAGGTGAAACGCATTCGAAGACCCAGATGCAAGGCCGAACGACCCAGAACAAGATCGTCTACTTCGACGGCTCGCTCGACCTCGTCGGCAAGACCGTTCCCGTGAAAGTTTCGAAGTCGTTCCCGAACGTGCTTCGCGGGGAGATGGTGCAATGACGCCGCCGGTTCGCCGCGTTCGGAAGAAAGCGAAGATCGTCCCGCCGAAGGGCGTGTTCATTGAGGCCGCGAAAGTTTCGACGACTCACGTTCCCGTGCCGCAAGCGAAAGATCCTGAAGCTTGGATCGAACTTTTCCCCAGCGGGATCGCGATCAATTCCGGGCTCGGTCGACCGCTGTTGATCCTCAAGGACAAGTCGGGAAACGAAGTTCTGCCGGTCTGGATGCATCCTCTCGACGCCGGTGTCGCGATGGCCGAAATGCAAGAAGGCCTCGGACTCACTCCGCACGTCGTGACACGCAAAGTTCTCGAAGCGGTTCAGCTCACTTGCGAGTCGTGCACGTTCATCGAGCTCGTTGGTCACCACCAGTACGTTCAGCTTCTCTTCCGTGCGGTCGGCGATTCGCAGACGGAGCCGCAAACCCTCAAGCTGCGAGCCGACGAAGCGATGTCGTTCTGCCTTCAGGCGAAAGCTCGGTTTTTCAGCACGACGAGCTACATGACGCGCTGCCGGGCCCTCCAAGCGGAGTTGGGTTCACTCGAAGAGGGCCTCCAAAACGGACAGCACTCCGCTCTCCGCAACGAAATGGAAATCAGTTCCAAAAAGCACCCGTACCTGATGTAATCCACGGCATCCATGATCCGTAGATTACTAGGGAAAACACCGCAAATCGGCGCAGGAAGTTTCATAGCCGAAACTGCGAGTGTGATCGGTGACGTGACCATCGGGAAGAACTCTTCCGTTTGGTACAACACGGTCCTCCGCGGAGACGTCGGCCCGATCGTGATCGGCGACGAGTCGAATATCCAAGACGGCACGGTCATCCACGACACTCACAAGAAAGCTCACGCCTCGATCGGCAACCGGGTGACGATCGGGCACTTGTGCATGTTGCACGGCTGCTCGATCGGCGATTCATGTTTGATCGGCATGGGTTCGATCATCATGGACAACGCGAAAATTCCGTCGCGCTCGATCGTCGGCGCGGGTTCGCTCGTCACCGAGGGTTTCGAACAAGCGGAAGAGGGATGGCTGATCTTGGGGCGCCCGGCGAAAGCCGTCCGAAAATTGAAACCCGAAGAGCTCGCGTTCCTCGAGAAGAGCGCTGACAACTATTTGCTTTATAAGACTTGGTACGAGGACGAAACATAATTCGGTTTACCAATCGATGGTGAACCCGGAAGGGAGACGAGGCCGTGGCGAAATCATCCTCCAACTTCGAAGACATGAAGTACGCGCTCACGTTCGATGACATCCTCCTCGTGCCTCAGTACTCCGAGATCGTGCCGACGGAAATCTCTCCGAAAGCCGAGTTCGCTCGGGGCCGCGTGCTCCACACGCCGATCATCTCGGCCGCGATGGATACCGTCACCGAGAACAAAATGGCGCGCGTGATGGCTCAGCAAGGCGGACTCGGCGTCATCCACAAGAACATGACCGTCGAGCAGCAGGCCTTCGAAGCCGAGAAGGTGAAGAAGTACGAGAGCGGGATGATCAAGGAGCCGATCACCCTCGAGCCTCACCGAAAAGTGAAAGACGCACTCGAGCTCATGCGCAAATACTCGATCTCCGGCGTTCCGATCACGGTCGGTGGAAAGCTCGTCGGCATCCTCACGAATCGCGATCTTCGCTTCGAGACGAACATCGAGCAGAAGATCGAAGACGTGATGACGAAAGACAAGCTCGTCACCGCCGAAGTCGGTACGACCTTGCAGCAGGCGAAACAAATTCTCCAGAAGCACCGGATCGAAAAACTTCCGATCGTCGATAAAAGCGGATTGCTTCGCGGTCTCATCACGATCAAAGACATCGAGAAGGCGAAATCCTTCCCGAATGCGACCAAAGACGAACAGGGTCGATTGATGGTGGCCGCGGCCGTCGGCATCGATCAGACCTCGCGTGATCGTGTCGTGGCACTTGCCGCGGCAGGGGCCGACGTCGTCGTGATCGACACCGCCCACGGCCACTCGAAGAACGTTCTCGCGATGGTCGAATGGGTCTCTCAGAACTACAAAGACCTCATCGTCGTCGCCGGTAACGTCGTGACCGCCGACGCAACGGAGGCGCTGATCAAGAAAGGCGCCGAAGTCGTGAAGGTCGGAGTCGGACCAGGCTCGATCTGCACGACTCGAATCGTCGCCGGCGTCGGAATGCCGCAGATTTCGGCCGTCATCGAATGCGCGGAAGCGGCTCGCAAACTCGGCA
>JAZKJB010000080.1:0-3285 GCA_040384505.1 Bdellovibrionota bacterium
GCGAGACCGAGAGTCGTCGAGATCGCGGCGAGCGTGATCCAACGTTTGTTCCAGTTCAAGCGAATGTACATCTTGCCGTCGTCACCTTTGAAGAGCGTTCCGCTCGAGGTGATCGATCCTGCATCCGAGCCTGCGGTCGGCTCGGTGAGCGCGAAACAAGGGATCTCTTCACCGGTCGCGAGACGCGGCAGATATCTTTTCTTCTGCTCATCGGTTCCGTAGTGAACGAGAAGTTCCGCGGGGCCGAGAGAATTCGGAACCATCACGCTGATACACGCGGGGATCGATCGCGATGAAAGTTTCTGAATCACGGCGCTGTGAGCGAGAGCGGAGAAGCCGAGACCGCCGTATTCCTTCGGAATGATCATCCCGAGGAATTTCTCCTTTTTGATGAGGTCCCAAGTTTGCGGAGAGAGGTCACGCGATTGCCAGACTTCCCAGTCGTCGATTCCTGCACACAGACGCTCGACGGGGCCGTCCATGAACGCCTGCTCCTCGGCCGTCAGCTCCGGATAAGGCTCGTTCATCAGCTTCTTGAAATCGGGCTTACCCGAGAAGAGATCGCCTTCGACCCACACGACACCCGCGTCGAGTGCGGCTTTTTCCGTGTCGGAGATCACCGGCATGATCGGCGCCATCAACTTCATCAAACCGCTCGACACCAACACTTGGCGAATCGGTCTGATGTTGAAGATCGCCATCACGACGATGTACGCAGCCAGGAGCCAAACCGGCGCGCCGAACAAGTAGAGAAGCGCGCCGACCGCGATCGTCCACAAGATGAGGGGAGCGCCAACGAAACCGAGCGCGAGGACCGCGAGCAGGCTTCCGGCGATTGCGAACCACGTCACTCCGTCTTGGAGGAAGTAGCCATGATATGCGAGTTCTTCCACGATGCGCCTCCTTAGGCAGACTTTCTCTTCTTCGTTTTCTTGGTCACAAGTTTAGGCCGCTCTTTTTTCGGGATTGCTCCCGAACGAGCGACTTCGAGCAAACCGCCGAACGATCTCTTGAAATGAAGATCGGCCTTCGGGTCTTCCAACATTCTCTTGAAGTGATGATAGCCGAGCACGAACGAATAAAGCGACCACGCGAATTGCTCGACGTCGAGATCGTTGCGGAAATGCTTCTCGTCGACGGCGATTTGCGCGGCCCGTTCGATGTTCTTGATCAAATCGTTCTGGGCTTTTTGGACGAAATCGCGAAGAGGTCCAGGCTTGTCGTCCACCTCGACCGATGCGGCGATCAAGATGCTCCCGCCGGGGAGCGATCCCTCGTCGTTGAGGTGCTCGATCCAGTTCTTCACCATCGCGCGAATACGAGGTTCGCCCCGGGGTTCGACGAACGCAGGCCTCATGACCGCATCGACGAAGTTCTCGGTCGCCGATTTCAGCACGTCCAGCTGCAGTTGGTCTTTTCCGCCGAAGTGAGCGAAGAGGCCGCTCTTCGACATGCCGACGGCCTTCGCGAGCTCGCCGATCGTGAGGCCTTCTATGCCCCAGCGACTGGCGATCTTCATCGCGGTATCGAGGATCACGGTTTTGGTGTTCAAGGCCTTGGCTTCGCTCATCTCAGTCGTGCTCCCCCGACAGAATAGCACGACCGTTCGTTTTATTCCAAGATCCTGGCTCGTTTTGAGGCGTTGCAGCGGCTCAGTAGAACTTCACTCGACCCGAATCGAGCCAGTACAGGGCCGATTTGATCTGCAGTTCACCCGACTCGACCTTCGATCGCACGATCTCGGAGCGCTGAAGGAGGTCGCGCGCCACGCCGTCGGCGTTCAGTGCGGATTCGACTTCCAGATCTTTGCTCGGTTTCTGGGTCGTCCGGGTTTTGAGGTGCGGCCGAATTTCATTCAGGAGCTTGTCGATGGATTCGCTACCCGCACTCTGGCCGGCCGGGACTTTCATCGCGGTGTCGACGGCGCCGCATTTCGTGTGGCCCAGGACGACGATCAACTTCGGGCCGAGATGCTCGACGGCATACTCGATGCTCGCGATCACCGATGAGTCGAGAGCTTCGCCTGCGACACGAATCGTGAAGATCTCGCCGAGGCCTTGATCGAAAACGAGCTCGGGGGGAACTCGAGAGTCCGCGCAAGAGAGAACGATCGCATGTGGGTGCTGGCCCACTTTCGTGCGATCGCGATCGGTTTGAAACCGACCGTCGGCGCGAAACCGTTTCGTCACGTAGCGAGTGTTTCCGTTCGTCAGCCACTTCAAGCTCTGCTCCGGTGGAACACCGGGCGCGGCCGAATGAGAGGGAGCCGCGTGTGATGGCGAAGTGTGCGACTCTTCAGCCTTCTTCGCCGCTCCTGCCGCGGGTTCTGCAGGCTTCGTACTGATCGACATTCCATCGTCTTGAGCCGAGTGATCGTCGGACTGCGAGTCGTGATCGACGTCTTTGGATCCTGGTGCCGGCTTCGAGGTGACCGTCGAAGCGGGTTTCGCAGGCGGAAGTTCTTCTTCCGATTCCACCGGAGCGGGTTCGGCGGGTGCAGCCGCAGCGGTGATTCGAGCTGGAGTTTCGAGAGGTGAATTCTTCGCCGCTGCGACGACCTTTTTGAAGTCCTCGTTCTTCGCGGCCAACGCGATTGAGCCCAGGGCAAGTGTCGCTAAGACGAGGGAAAAACGCTTCTTGTTCATCGGAGTCACCTCGTCCTCAAGTTTGGGAGAACGAAATGACCCTAGCAAGGCCGGTTTCAGGGGGTTTTCGTGCGCTTCGGAAGCTTCTTGAAGATGCGACGGGCGTTGTCGTTGAAGACGGCTTTCCAGTGCTGTTTCGGAATCGCGCGCTTGTATGCCTCGAGGTAATCCTTGATGTGGATCAAGGGCCAGTCGGTTCCGAACATCAGCTTCGAGGGATCCTCGACGTACGTGAAGACGTAGCGAATCGGCTCGACGAGGAGTTTTTCCACGGCCTCGGGCCCGCTCTCGCTGAGATCGCCGATCAAGAGCGCGGAGCATTCGAGCGAGACGTTGGGATTCTTGTATGCGACTTCGGCAGCACTTTGGATCCACGGATTTCCGCAGTGTGCGATGACGAACTGAACCTTCCGATGTTTGACCGCGACTTCGTCGATGGTCAGGGGATCGGCGTACTTCAGCAGTCCGTCGACGTCGTAGGTGTCGCCGGTGTGGAACACCACTGGCACGTCGTATTTTTCAGCGAGCTTGTAAGCCGGCTCGTAGTTCTTGTCGTACGCATATTGATAAATGTAACCGAGATAGACCTTGATGCAGCCGTAGCGACCCGACTTCAACTGGCTCTCGAGCAAAGCCGCGT
>JAZKJB010000081.1:0-6477 GCA_040384505.1 Bdellovibrionota bacterium
CTTCGCGTGGTACGCGCACCTGAAGGAACTGAACCACAAACCGTGGTTCATCGCTGCGCTCATCAGTTGGGGCATCGCGCTGTTTGAATACCTGTTGCAGGTGCCCGCCAATCGCATTGGCTACACGGCGCTGTCGGTGGGCCAATTGAAGGTCATGCAGGAAGTCATCACGCTGACGGTGTTCGTGCCGTTCGCGCTGTTTTACCTGAAGGAGCCGCTGAAGCTCGACTATTTGTGGGCGGGTCTTTGTTTGGTCGCCGCCGCATACTTCATTTTCCGCGACGGCCTTCCGACGACGAGCTGAAGCCTCGATTCACTCGAGGAGGCCTTCACCCACGCAGTGTCCGCCCTCCATGTGGCTTCTGCAGATGAACAGGTCCGCTTTCACGATGACCTTGCCGCCATGAAGTCGATTTATGGTCAGGCGCTGCGTGAAGGTTTCGTCTTCCATGTCGTCACCACATTGGGTCTTCGACCGGCGTAGATCCGAGAGAGCCTTCTTGCTGGCGGGAAGAATTTGGACCGAGCCCGGATCCATCACCGCTTCGGCCTTCGATGCCGCGAAGAAGAACTCCGGAATCGTCGTCGTGTAAACGGGAGCGTGGACCTCCTCTTTTCCGTCTTCTCCGCGGATGAAGAGGTGAGCTTTGTAGATCCGAACGCTTCCAGAGAGGTTGGTGCATTCGAAGCCATAAGCTCCGGCGCTGGCGGTGCGGCCGTGGATCGAGAGAGCGAGGACGATGAGGGCGAAGACTGCGCGTTTCATTTGGACCTTTCGTTTTTCCCGTTCGACCTCTTTTTACGGGGAAACGATCAATCTCAAAAGTAGAATGAAGAGAAGGCTTCCTTCTCTAAAAGAGAAGGGTGAACGAAGTCGTCGAATTGACGGTGGAAAAACAAAAGGCGCCTCGGAAGGCGCCTTTTTTGACTTCATCAATTAACGAGAATTCAGGATTAGTGACCAGCGGGAGTCGCGGCCGGAGCTGCTTCGGTGCCTGCTGCAGGTGCTGCTGCATCTGCGGGAGCGGCCGGAGCGACTTCGCCTGCTGCGGGAGCTGCTGCATCCGGAGCCGGAGCTGCTTCAGTCGTAGCCGGAGCTGTTTCGGTAGCGGGTTGTTGCGAGCACTGCGAGCAACCGTTGAGTGCGAGTGCCGACGCGACGACGAGGAATGCGAACGAAATACGGAACATGAGCTTTCTCCTTTGAGCAAATAGGCGTTCCAACGACTCCTTGGTTAATAGCGGAAAATAGCGAGGCTGGGTAACGGAATTTTCAGCCCGATCCCCGCAGTTGCAGAAGTTTTTCGAATTCGAGCGCGAGTGTGTTTTTCTGTCCTCACTCGAAAACGATCAAAGGGCGTTGGATTTCGGCGCTCGGAAAGGCGCCGGTTCCTCGGGATTCGTGAGTTCTTCGATCGACAATTGCCGAACGTGCTCGAAGGCATGTTGGCGAATCGGACAGTCGGCGACATCGCAGTTCCGGCAGTAAGCACGCCTGCACGGGTCGACGTGAAGGTGAAGCTCTCCCGGGTAGGGATAATCCGCGATCAGTCGATATTCAAATTGCTCAGTCTTTTCATGGGCTTCCGATACGTCCCAGAATTCCGGGACGACCGCATGGGCGTCGATGTGATGGAAGTGGCCCGAACGGATCACGCGGACATGATGGACCTGGATGATCCCCGAAGGACGTTCACGACCGATGATCTTCAAGAGGTGCCCGAGGATTTCGCGGTCTTCCTCATCGAGCAACCCTCCGACCGAACGCCTCACCAAGCCGAACCCCGTGCGGACGAGCAAAAGCCCCATCAAAAGTGCAACCACTGGATCGATCCATTGGAGACCCGTCATGGGAACCAAGATCAAGCCTGCGGCGACACCCACGCTCGTCCAAAAATCGGTGAGGACATGCTTACCGCTGGCCTCGAGAGAGATCGACTTGTGGCGCTTCCCGACTCGCACGAGGAAAAGGCCGAGCATCGCGTTCGCGAGCCCCGCCCCGATCGTCACGACGAGACCGACGAGTGGCGCGCGAAGCGAGTGTCCCCGGAGGAGCGCCTGTACGGCTTCGGCGCAAATGAGGATCGAAGCGAAAGCGATCAAACCGCCTTCGAATGCCGCCGAGAAAAATTCGATTTTGCCGTGACCGTAGGGATGATCGCGATCGGCGGGCTTCCGCGCGATCCAGACGACGAGCACCGCGAGGCCGGCCGCGACGACGTTGACGATGCTCTCCATCGCATCCGAGAAGACGGCCTGCGACTGCGTGATCCGAAACGCCCAGAATTTCATGACGAGGAGAACGACGCCGACGACGATCGAAACGTAGCTCGCGAAACGAACCAGCGACTCGTTGATCTCTTCGTTGCCTTCAGAGGTGACAGGAGGAGTGTTCACTCCCCGGAAGGTACTAGCTCGTCTTGCGCAAGACAAGCGAACGGAAGTCGAAGATGCGCGTGCAGTTCTTCCCTTCGCGCTTGGCTTCGTAGAGCGAATTGTCGGCGTAGCGTACGAGATTGCGCGCGTCGATGTTCTGCGTGGTCGGCTCGATCACCGCGAGACCGAGGCTCGCCGTGAGCTTCATCGAGCTCGTCGGACTCGTGAACGTGTACGACTCGATTTTCTTGCGAATGCGTTCGGCCGTGATCGCCGCGCCTTCGACGGTCGTCTCGGAGAGGGCGATCAGAAATTCGTCGCCGCCGTAGCGTGCGGCGAAGTCGACTTGGCGGATGTTTTCCTTGATGAGCTTGCCGACTTCCGAGAGGACGAAGCTCCCGAACAAGTGATCGTTCTTGTCGTTCACGTTCTTGAAGTTGTCCATGTCCATCATGATCACGCCGACCGCGCGCTGGAAGCGCTGGGCGCGGCCGATCTCGGCGTCGAGCTTTTGATACACGCTACGCATGTTGTAGAGGCCCGTGAGATCGTCGATGTCGACGAGCTGCTGAAGGCGGCCGTTGGCGGCTTCGAGACGCTCGGTGAGATCTTTGATGCGGAGCTGAGCGCGAACGCGCGCGAGGAGTTCGATCGGATCGAAGGGCTTGCAGATGTAATCGTCGGCTCCGGTGTCGAGACCCTTCACGATGTCGTCGGTCTCGGCGCGAGCGCTGACGAAGATCACTTGCGTGCGGTTTTCCGCCCCGCGCAACTTCTCGAGCACTTCGAGGCCGCTCATGCCGGGCATGTTGATGTCGAGCAGGATCAAGTCGGGCGAGATCTTCGTGAGTCGGTCGATGGCCTCTTCACCAGTTCCGGCGGTCTCCACACGGTAGCCCTGATGCTGGAGCGTGAGCGCCATCATCTTCAGGTTGTCCATGTCATCGTCCACCGCGAGAATCAGGCGGTTGGCGATTCGAAGGCCAGACATCAAATCACTCCCTTTCCAGGTCCGTACAAGTCTCTTAATCGGAAGGAATCACTTGGGACTTTCGGAATGACACCGAATCTTAAGAATTGTTATCCTGATCAAACGGGTCTTGCCCCTTTCTGACCCGCCTTCTGGACAGTTTTCCAGGACTTTCGACCGGAGTTCCGCATGTCGTACGACCACAAGAAAATCGATGCCCGCTGGCAAGCCGAGTGGGAAAAAGCCGGCGCTTTCCGCGCCGAAGAGACCTCCTCGAAGCCGAAGTTCTACGCGCTCGACATGTTTCCCTACCCGTCTGGAGCAGGTCTCCATATCGGACACATGGCCTCGTACACCCCAAGTGACGTTCTCTCGCGCTACAAGCGAAACAAAGGCTTCAACGTCCTTCACCCGATGGGCTACGACGCTTTCGGATTGCCGGCCGAGCAGTACGCGATCCAAACCGGAGTGCATCCCGCGATCACGACGAACCAGGCGATCGACAACTTCCGTCGCCAGCTGAAGGCTTTCGGGTTCAGCTTCGATTGGTCGCGTGAAGTTTCGACGGCCGATCCGAAATACTACAAGTGGACACAGTTCATCTTCGCGAAGCTCTACGAAAAAGGTTTGGCTTACAAAAAAGAAACTCCCGTCAACTGGTGCCCGGCTCTGCGGACGGTTCTCGCGAACGACGAAGTGATCGACGGGAAATCGGAGCGCGGCGGCCACCCGGTCGTTCGCCGCCCGATGCGCCAATGGATGTTGAAGATCACCGCATACGCCGAGCGTTTGATCGACGATCTCGACAAAGTCGATTGGCCCGAGCGCACCAAGGAAGCTCAACGCAACTGGATCGGTAAGAGCCTCGGCGCTACGGTGTTCTTCGATGTAAAGGATCATGCCGGAGAGAAGCTCGAGATCTTCACCACGCGCCCCGACACGCTGTACGGTGCGACGTTCATGGTGATCGCGCCGGAGCACCCGCTCCTCGCGAAAATCGCCGGGGATAAAGAACGCGCTCAAGTCGAAGCGTACGTCGACCAAGCGTCGCGAAAACTCGAAGTCGATCGTAAGGCCGCGACCGAAAAGACGGGCGTCTTCACCGGCGCGTTCGCGACTCACCCGCTGACCGCGCAGCCGATTCCGATCTGGACGGCCGACTACGTTTTAATGGATTACGGAACCGGCGCGATCATGGCGGTGCCTGGACACGATACTCGCGACTTCGAATTCGCTCAAAAGTTCGGGTTGCCGGTCGTCCGCGTGCTCGAGTCACAAGAGCCGTTGCCCTTCGAAGGCGACGGCAAACTCGTGAACTCGGATTTCCTGAACGGTCTCTCGAAGCAAGACGCGATCAAAAAAATGGTCGCTCACTTGGAGCAGGCGAAGCGAGGCACGAGCCGCGTGGAATACAAGCTGCGCGACTGGCTCTTCTCTCGACAGCGCTACTGGGGTGAGCCGTTCCCGATCGTTCATTTTTCGGATGGCTCGATGAAAACTCTGGCCGTCGACGAGCTGCCCGTCGTACTCCCCGAAGTCGCAGATTATGAACCGACCGAGAACGGCGAAGCGCCGCTCGCGCGAAGCAAGGACTGGGTGAAGTACGACGGAAAAGCAGGAGTGAACGGCACCCGCGAGACCGACACGATGCCCGGCTCGGCCGGCTCGAGCTGGTATTTCCTTCGCTACACGGATCCGCACAACGACAAGGCGGCCTTCGACTTCGAAAAACAGAAATACTGGATGCCGGTCGACCTCTACGTCGGCGGGGCCGAGCACACGGTCGGTCACCTGCTCTACGCGCGCTTCTGGCAAAAGGTGCTGTTCGATGCGGGCTTGGTTTCGCATCCCGAACCGTTTCAGAAGCTGGCTCATCAAGGGATGATCTTGGCGGCCGACGGCGAAAAGATGTCGAAATCCCGCGGCAACACCGTGAATCCCGACGAAGTCCGCGAACGCTTCGGAGCGGATGCGTTGCGCCTGTTCATTCTTTTCCTCGGACCCATGGATCGCGACAAACCTTGGAACGATCAAGGCATCGACGGAGTCTCGCGCTTCCTCGATCGCCTGTGGCGCGCCTGCGTGAACGAGGACGGAAAATCGATCGTAGACGACACCGAAGTCCCGGAGGAGCTGAACAAGCTTCTCCACAAGACGATCAAAAAGGTCGGCGACGACATTGAAAGCTTGAGCCACAACACGGCGATTTCGGCGATGATGATCTTGCTGAACGAGGTCTACAAGAGCGGTTCGCATTCGAGAAAGGTGCTGAAACCCTTCGTGCAGATCCTCTCGCCGTTCGCTCCGCACGTGTGCGAAGAGCTGTGGGCGAACATGGGCGAGAAAGGCCTCGTGGTTTCGGCTCCTTGGCCGATCTTCGATTCAAATTTGACAGTCGATAACGTCGTCAATATAGGTGTACAAGTGAACGGCAAATCACGCGGAGCGATCGAGGTCGCCAAAGACGCGCCGGAAGCCGATGCCGTGGCGGAAGCCATGAAGCTGGAATCGGTTCGGAACGCGGTCGGAGGCAAACCCTTCGCGAAGGTGATTTACAAAGCCGGTCGGATCTTGAACCTGATCGTCACGTAACCCGGAAGAGGAAGCTCTCCCGGTCGATGGGAGAGCCCTAAGGTGCCAAAAGAGTCTGCGAACGGCGGCGTCACTAGTGTGGTTTCCGAATCTAACTGGTCGATCGAGAAGAGCCGTGAGCTGTACAAGGTCGGCGCCTGGGGATCGAACTTCTTCGACATCAACGAGACCGGCAACATCGTCGTCACGCCTTCGGGCCCGACGGGTGCGCAAGTCGACCTCATGGAGCTCTCGAAAGATTTGAACGAGCGCGGGATCCAATACCCGATGCTCATTCGTTTCCCCGACATCACAAAAACCCGCATCGAGCTGCTCGCGAAGGTCTTCCAAAAGGCCATCGACGACAACGGCTACAAGGGCTCGTTCCGCGGCGTTTACCCGATCAAGGTGAACCAGCAGCGTCACTTGGTCGAAGAACTCGTGAAGTTCGGCGGATTCACCCGCCTCGGCCTCGAGTGCGGCTCGAAGCCCGAGCTCCTCATCGTCCTCGCGATGATGACGACTCCCGACGCTTTGATCATCTGCAACGGCTTCAAGGA
>JAZKJB010000081.1:6487-8069 GCA_040384505.1 Bdellovibrionota bacterium
CCAGAGCGGGCGGTTTCCACTTCCACAGAGTCACTGCAACGGCTTCAAGGATCAAGAATACATCGAGACCGCACTTCTCTCGCAGAAGCTCGGTCGCAACACGGTCATCGTCGTCGATCGCATGTCGGAACTTCCGATGATCATCGAAGCCGCGAAGAAATTTAACATGCACGCGAAGATCGGTCTCCGCGCGAAGCTCCACTCGAAGGGTGCTGGCAAGTGGATCGAATCGTCGGGCGATCGCTCGAAGTTCGGTCTCACCGCTCTCGAGATCGTCGATTGCGTCGAGCTCCTCAAAAAAGAGAACATGCTCGACTCATTGAAGCTGCTCCACTACCACATCGGCTCGCAGATCTCGTCGATCTCGTCGGTGAAAGGCTCGCTCAAAGAAGGCACTCGCTTCTATACCGAGCTCTACGAAATGGGCGCACGCCCGGAGTACATCGACGTGGGCGGTGGCCTCGGCGTCGATTACGACGGTTCGGGCACGACCGACAGCTCGATCAATTACTCGGAACAAGAATACGCGAACGACGTCGTCTCGATCATCCAGTCGACTTGCGACGAGAAAAACGTTCCGCATCCGCACATCGTGACCGAAGCCGGTCGCGCTCTCGTAGCACATCACTCGGTGCTCGTGTTCAACGTCTTGGGAATCAATGAAGTTCAGAAGAAAGAGCCGAGCCGCACCTTCTCGAAAGAGGATCACCGGGTCGTCCAAGACTTGATATACATCAACGAGCAGCTCAACGAGAAGAACCTGACCGAGTTCTATCACGACGTGATGCACATCCGCGAAACGATCCTCCAGCTCTTCACGTTCGGCGTTCTCTCGCTCGCTCAACGCGCGAAAGCCGAGAACCTCTGCTGGGTGATTCTCACGAAGATGGAAAAGCTCTCGCGCACGTGCGACGACGCGGATCTCGCGCTCGCTTTGCAAGAGCTCCTCTCCGACACGTACTTCTGCAACTTCTCGGTTTTCCAATCGATGCCCGACTCGTGGGCGGTGGGACAGCTGTTCCCCGTTCTCCCGATCCATCGTTTGACGGAACAACCGACACGCAAGGCGATCTTGGTCGACCTCACGTGCGATTCCGACGGCAAGATCGGCCAGTTCATCGATACCGACGGCTCACACGGCGCGAAGAAGAAGACGACGCTCGAAGTTCACGAGCTCGACGATGTGAATCCGTACTACATGGGTGTCTTCTTGGTCGGCGCTTACCAAGAGATCTTGGGCGATCTTCACAACCTCTTCGGCGACACGGACGCAGTCCACATCACGGTCACGAGCTCGGGTTACACCGTCGACCACGTCGTCGAAGGCGACACGGTCACGGAAGTTCTCTCGTACGTGCAGTACAACCGCCCCGAGCTCATCGAATCGATTCGTCGCGCGAGCGAAGACTCGATCGTCAAAGGCACGATCACGAAGAACGAAGCTCGTTTGCTGATGAAGCATTACGAAGAAGGACTCGCGGGATATACCTATCTCGAAGATCCCGAATAAGAATCGGTCTTCCGCATCCGTAGCGGTAGCCGTTCGAGGCACCCGTTTCCGTACGGTTTGACCGTTTTCGGT
>JAZKJB010000082.1:0-12465 GCA_040384505.1 Bdellovibrionota bacterium
TCCTACCCTTCTTCTCGCACGCCTCCGTGAGTAAAGAGCTCGACGTGTTCTTGAAAAAGAAGCTGACGCTCGAACCGTGCGAGAGCGGCTTCTTTTCCGATCCCGAGGTCTACGCCGAGACGATTCGCTCCTTCTTGAAAGCCGGAGTTGCCCGACTGGAAACGGTGAACGCACCGTTGATCGAAGACCGACTTAAAAACGCGAAGCGTGGAATCAAGATCACGTGCCGCGGACCAATCGACGGCGGCGAAGCCGATACGACTCCTGGCATTCTCTGGAAGAAGACCGTCATCCGCGTGGGAAAGACCCTTCAGAACCCGGCGGGCTTGAACGTTCCCGGCGTCATTTTCCACGAGTTCCTTCACGCCATCGCTTTCGACAATTTGAAAACGAGCTGGCACAACGATTTGACGAAACTGAGTTTGCGAGACGAAGAGGGCTACACGGTCCGCGAGCGCGATTTGGTCTACACTTGCGCCGTCGTCGCCTTTCCTGCAGCCGCCCGCGACTTCAATGAAATGAGCTTGGCCCGCGCGACGGAAACTTGCGCCAATGGTCGAGTCGTCGAGGGCCGCGTCGTTCGGTACTCCCCGAAAACCTTGTACTGACAGCGGTCCGCACCTGCGAGCCGCCCACCGCTTTCAGCGAGTGGCTTGCATCAGGCGGTAGGCAGCGCCGCCGAGTTGATCGGCTTTGGCGAATAGCTCACGATTTCGTACGACCCGGAAGATCGCCTGCATTTCACGGATCGAGCCGTACGCAATGGCGTAGAACTTTCGCTTATCTTTTTGCGTTGGCTTAGCTGCACCTTCAGCCAAATTGAGCACGGCGCTGAGGCTTGCCCGTTGAAGCTGATCCCTCACGACTCGCTGAAGCTTGAGGCGCTCGCACTCATCGTAAAGCTCGACGGCCAGCTCGTACGTTTTGAAATTGGTCTTCATGCGAAAAACGCAGTTGGCAGCTGGCAGTGAGCGGCAGGCAGTTGGCAGTAGCAGTGTTTAGATCGCTGCAGCCGATCGCGTGATCGCAGATGCTGTTGCTGACCGCTGAGTTGATTTTGCCGTCGACCTCTACGCTGAAGTAAAGCGCCTCAAACTGCCTGCTGGTCTGCAGGATCAACTGCAACGGGCGAGCAGCAGCGTCGCTCTCAATTTGGCTGAAGGTTGGGGTAAGCGTACGAAAAAAGATCGCGAGCGATTCTTCACCAATGCTTTTGGTTCGATCCGCGAAATGCAGGCGATCGCCGATCTCGAGCCGAAAGAGCTCGCAAGCGTAAAGGCGCGACTCGATCACTTGGCAGCAAGTGTGTACAAGTTGAAAGCCTAGAATATCTGGCAGCCAAGGACGGCTGTCAGCAACCGCAACGGCATCTGCGACCTGCTACTGCGAACGGCTCACCGCTCACGGCCAACCGCCAACTGCGTTCCCGCACCCGCTCTCTCTCCCCCACCAAAAACAAAAACCGGAGCTCGAAGCTCCGGTTTTTGCGTCTCAGCGGGTCCGCCCGACATTCTGTCCGACGTTAGCGTGAAAGAGACTGATGCTATTAGATACCGAAAGCGCCGGTTTCGCCGTTGCCCGAACCGATGTCGTTACGGATGGCAGCGTTGCCTGCGACGGTCGTGTTACCGACGGGGATCGTGTTGATCGATGCACCAGCCGCCATTTCGGGGCGAGTGGGTTGTGCCGGCTCTGCTTCGACGAAGCCGAGGTGGGGCAAGCACCACACGATGAGCTGTGCGCGCGATTTCACGTTCATCTTTTTATAGATATTCGTGAGGTGGAACTTCACCGTCTTTTCAGTGACGAAAAGTTGGTTGGCGACTTCCTTGTTCGACAAGCCTTTCGAGACCAGTTCAGCGACTTCAGCTTCACGGTTCGACAGACCTTTTTGAATCAACACATCTCTGAGCATCCTTGCTCCTCCCGCTAAGTAATTTAGGACTTTTGTTTAGGACTCTATGTCTCGCTACCGCCCTGCCGATCCCTCGACAGAGCCAGGCTGTAGTCCCGATCCATGACCACAACCTGTCTCAAAGTCTGACTAGGTTTTTTAGTTTCCGCAACCCTTCGGCCCAAATTTGTTTCGATAACGCCAAAAAACTGGACTGAAAAGGTCTAGGCCTAATCATGGTTTTTCCTAACCGAAAGACCGGAAATCAGGCCTTACATCGCGTCACAAACCCGCACTAAGTACTGAAAAGCACAGTCGAAACACAGTGGAAAACCGGGACCACCCCGACTCGACCGTCAAACGAATGACGTCAACAAAAGGCCTCCCTTTTCGTAGACTTTCTGCCCCCGATTTTTTACCGACCATGGTTAGGTTTTAGTCGAAGCGCTCTTCGAATCGGACGTGATCAATCGCAAACGCAATCGCGCGACGAGGGATTCAGGACCGCTCGCGACCGGAGCGACACCGAAAATGTCGTCCATTTGTCGACCCCAAGTATGGACCCGCGCCCACCGGAGCTGAACTTGTTCTTCGAAGAGAGCGCGAGCGGCTTCCCTCAGTGCGCCGCTTTGATCGCGGCCCCTGAAGCTCAAGACCCATTCGGTGTCGTCGGACGAAACGACGTCGATCGAGTCGAAGTGGACCGGCTTTGCCTGAGGCGCGAGTTTCTGCGGCGACGCGAGTTTAAGGAGTTTCTCGATCGCACCGGGTTTCTTCGTCGTGCGGACCTCGAACCAGTCGTAAACGCCGATCTCGTCGTTGGTGTGGATCGACGCATGCCTGACCGGAAGCCCGAGACTCGAGAGAAGCGCCACGTAACCCGCAAAGAGACCCGGCTTGTCCTCTTTGGAATGAAAGCGAACCCAGGTCGCGCCTTTTCTAGTGTGAATCGCCCGAGGCGGGAGACTCTCGGTCCCCTTCAACGCTTTCTTCAGGTCGTCGATGATGTGTTTCGACGGAATCGACGAGAGGAGGAACGGATCGAATCTCTCGCCCCACCCGCGATCGAGATGGGCCGCAGCCAAGTCGTCCATGAACCTGACGACGAAACCCGCTTCCGGTTTCTCGAGTTGCGAAACGAGATCGCCCAAGAGCCGCTCTTTCCACGGCGTCCAAGCTTCGGGATTCGTCGCGCGAATGTCGACGATCGTGAAAACGGCGAGTAGCGGAAGTCGACGCCCACGCACACCCCGCTCATTCAACGAATCCCACGTGCGAGGCGAACGCGAGTTCTCGCGGAACGCCGCCGCTGAAAGCGCGAGATGTTGCTCGACGATCCACGTGACGTCCGTGATCAACGCTTCGGTCTTCCCGAAAGCCTTCAAGTCGTCGCGAGCGATCGCGATGCCCTCGATCGAATGATCGCCTTCGCGACCCTTCGCGATGTCGTGGTAGAGGCACGAGAACGCGAGCGTGTCCCACTCCCCTGGCGTCAGTGACTTCACTGCCGGCTGAAGTCGGCCTGCGATCCCCGGTTTCTTCTTCAATCTCTTCAGCTCGCGAAGAGCTTGCAGGATGTGCGCGTCGACCGAAAAGCGATGATATTGATCGTGCTGGACGTGCCCGACGATCCGGCGGAACTCAGGAACGCAATGATCGATGAGCCTCGAGCGAAAGAGCGCGATCAACGGGCCCTCGGGAGTCGCGGGACTCAGGAGCCGCGTGAGCTGCTTGCCGATCGCGCGTTTCGTAGCTGAAGTCTTGGCGTCGCTCCGCATGAAGACCGCATCTGCGGTTTGTCGAACGCGGTTTTGCATCAGGAGCGAGCAATCGTTCTCGAGCGCTTCGAAGAGTTTGATCGGTTTGTCGAGTTTCACCTGACCGACTTTCGCGAGTCGGGATTTCGTCGCGGTCGCCTGCTCGAAGGCCCAGTCGGCATAGAAGCTGACTCGCGCGACGCCCTTCTGGATCTCCTTCATGAAGTCGCGTGGACTCGGGAAGCCGAACCAATCCGCGATCGGCTTTTGCTCGGGGGCCGAAAGGATTTCGGTTCCGCCCTCGCTGAAATGCAGACGCTGACGAACGGTGAGAAAAAACCTCTTATAATAGAGGAGTACTTCGAATGCGTGCCGCGCATCCGAACCATGGAAGCGATCCGGGTCGAGATCTCTCAACGCGAGAGCTTGCTCGAGATCGCGCAATCCACCGGGTCCGTACTTCAAGTTGGGCTCGAGATAGTTCGAGATCGAATCGAAACGCTCCGCTCTCGATTCACGCTCGTCGATCATCGCGCGAACGAGGGTCTTCTTGAGCTCGGGCCCGCGCGCTCGCAATTGCTTTTGCTGGTCCTCGAGGCGCGGGCGCGCGGACTCGTCGAGCGGAATCGCGCGAAGGAGCGCGAGAATGTCGAAGGGCTCGACCCCGACGGTCCAGTCGGTGAGATCGGCGGGCATTCTATACCGAAGCTTCAGTCCTTCGCGCGCGACGGCGGCAACGAGCCGTTTCACCGCGGCTTCATCTCCGAAGAAGAGCATGTCGATGTCGGACTTCGGCGAGAGCTCGCCCCTCGACCAACTGCCGAGCGCGACGGGCTTCACGTCTTTCCAGTCCGGGTGCTTTGCGAGTTTCGTCTGGAGCTTTTGACCGAGCCACTCGGAGAACTCGAGCGACGAGAATTCCTCGACTCGTGTTTCGATGCCGTCGGGAACGTGTGCCGGCGCCTTCAACTTCGACGGCGCGAGCAGCTGGTCTTCGGAGCTCAGGAAAGGTTTCGTTGCCACTTCGCGATCCTGTTGAGCGCTTCGAGCGGCGTGAGTTGTGTGACGTCGAGGCCTTTGAGTTCGTCGAGGGCCTGCTTCAGCTCCTCGGGGATTTCGGTCTCCTGAGGGGCCTGGCCAGCGTGTGAACCGTCGAGATGTCCGAGCAATGACATCTGCTCGGTCTCGATTCGGCGACCACCTTCGAGCTTCTTCAAAATGCCTGACGCCCGCTTCGTCACCGAACCGGGAAGACCGGCGAGTTTCGCGACGTGGATCCCGTACGATTTGTTCGCCGGACCTTTCGCGAGTTGGTGCATGAAAGTGATCTCGGGTCCGTGCGCGCCGGCTTTTTCATGGATACGCATGTGCACGTTGAAAAGTTGCGGGTAGCCTTGAGCGAGTTCCGTGAGTTCGTGATAGTGAGTCGCAAACAGCGTCATGCACTTTTTCGAATCGAGAAGGAATTCGAGAATCGATTGAGCGAGGCTCATGCCGTCGTACGTGCTCGTGCCCCGGCCCACTTCGTCCAAGATGACGAGCGAATCTTCCGTCGCACATTCGAGCATTTCCGCGGTTTCCTTCATCTCCACCATGAAGGTCGAAAGCCCCTCGGCGAGATAGTCGCTCGCTCCGATGCGAGTGAAGATGCGGTCGTACAACGGAAGTTCGGCCTGGCTCGCGGGAACGAACGATCCGGTCTGCGCGAGGATCGCCGCGACCGCGACTTGTCTCATGAGCGTCGACTTACCCGCCATGTTCGGACCGGTGAGCAGCAAGCACCCCCGGCGCGGAAGCTCGATGTCGTTTGCGACGAATGGCATCGGGAGAGCTTGCTCGATCACGGGATGCCGACTCGACTTCAGGCGAAGCGCTCCGTCGCCCGAGATCGTGGGACGCACGAAGTTTTGTTCGAGCGCCAACCACGCGAGACTCGAAACGACGTCAACTTCGGCCCACATCCTCGCGAGCTTCAAAAGCTTTTGGCCGTCTTGCAGGCAGCTCGCGACGAGCTTTCCGAAGATCGCGGTCTCGAGTTCGAGACGTTTCGACTGCGCGCTCAAGACCTTCGATTCCAGCTCCGCCAGCTCTTTGGTCAAGTAGCGCTCGGCATTCGCGAGCGTTTGCTTGCGGTCGTAGCGGTCGGTCGGGACCTTGTCTTTATGAGTGTTTGTGATCTCGATGTAGTAGCCGAAGACGTTGTTGAAACGGATCTTCAGCGACGGGATCCCCGTCGCTTCACGTTCGCGAACTTCGAGCTGCATGATGAGCTCGTTCGAGTTCGTCGAAAGCTCGATCAACTCGTCCAGCTCGCGAAGATGACCTTGTCTGACGAGGCCGCCGTTCTTCAGTTGAACCGGCGGTTCGGCGACGAGCGTCTCCCGAATCTTGCGTACGACTTCTTCCGCGGTTTCGATGAGCGCGGGATCCCAAGTCGTACCGAGCGAACGATCGCGCGCGATGCGCGTGACTTCGAGTCCTGCTTCAAGGCTCTCCGCCAAACACACGACATCACGAGGATTGCACGAGGGACTGCCGAGTTTCCCGAGGCGCCGCTCGACATCGCCGAGTCCACCGAGGGCTTGGCGCACGAGTTTCATCGACTCGCCCGCCTTCGTCCAAGCTTCGACGCGATCGAGCCGACGCGCGATCGCTTCACTACTCGCCAGCGGGAACTGCAACCAAGACTTCAACATTCGCGCGCCCGACGACGTTTTCGTTCGGTCGATCGAGTGGAACAAGGTTCCCTTGGTTTCGCCTTTGTACGTTTCGAAGATCTCGAGGTGCCGGACGACCGTCGAGGGCAGCTCCATTCTGTCGAGCAGCTCTCGCATCTCGAAAGGAGCGAGAGTTTCGAGGATCTTCTCACCCTGCATGTGAACGGCATAAGCGAGGAGGCGAAGCGCACTCTCGGGCCACGGCTGGCGAATTTCGAAAAGCGAAGCGTGCTCGGAGACGATCGCTTTCGAACCGACACTCTCGAGCGCAGCGCGGGTCGAACCGGTCGCACCTTGACCGACGACGACCTCGACCGGACCCAAGCTCGAGAGCAGTCGGTTTCGGCGCGAATCGTCTTTCACGTTGAAGAAGAACGCTTCACCGGTCGTCGTATCGAGAAAGCTCACCGACTTCAGGTCGAAGCTCGCGATGTAGTTCGGGCGAGTCGCATCGAGAGTTTCGGGATCGTAAACGACACCCGGAGAGAGGATGCGGGTCACCGCGCGCTTCACCAGACCTTTGGCGAATTTCGGATCTTCGATCTGATCGCAGATCGCGACCTTGTAACCATTGGCGAGAAGTTTGTTGATCGAGTTCGCGATCGAGTGATGCGGAACTCCGCACATCGGAATTTGATCGGCGGCGTTTTTGTTTCTCGAAGTCAGCGCGATCCCGAGAACCGGAGCTGCGGTTTCGGCGTCCCGATGGAACATCTCGAAGAAATCGCCCATGCGAAAGAGCAAGACCTTGTCTTCGTGAGCGGCCTTCACGTCCCAGTACTGTTGCATCAAAGGCGTGAGTTTTCCGGGGGCTGCGGAAGCCTGGGCTGACGTCGAGTTCTGCATTCCCCAGGGCTACTTCGACCAAGGTCCGTCGTCAACGAACCGGACTGGCTATGATGAGGCTCTGCCTTATCATTAAGCAGAATGAGGCAGCACGAACCCTTCAGCTGCGATCATGGTTCATTCACAAGACTCGTCCTTGAAGGAGTTCGATTTGAGCATTGCTCGATTGGCTATTTGGACCCTCGTTCTGTTGTTCGCGGTCAATGCGATTTCCGCCCCCTCCGACCAGGTGGACTATGCCCTGGCTTCGAAGATGATTTCCCTCCCCGCCAAGATCTCGATCGGCGATCGAGGCGCGGTCGACTTCGACAAGAACGCGTGGCGCGAGGAAAAGCAGCCCGATGGCACCCAGCTTCTCACCGTCAAGGCGAAGGCCGACGCACGAGTCGCGGTCATGCGAACGCCGAAAGGAATTCTCGAGTCGTTCTCGGCCTATCAAATGAAGCCGACGAAAACCGAGTCTTCGATTTCCGTCGCCTTCGCGAAGGATCGCATGTCCGCTTTCACTTCATGCGAAGAAGGCGAAACGAAATCGTCACCGGGTCGCGTTTGCGTGACTGCGACACCGCAGCTTTGCCACTCGTTGAAATCCGGCGAAGGTCTCACGCCCGAAATTCTCGGTGCGATGGATTCCGCCGAAATGAAAGCGCTCGCGACGATTCTCACTTTGCGTGGATCGGATCACCAACTCGACAACATGGTGAAAAGCGGAAACCGCCTCGGTTTGAAATCGGCATTGCAGACGACGAAGGGTCAACTCATCGCGCTCGCTAAACAGATCGCGAAGGAAACCGGAAAACCGATGACCGGTCTCGCGAACGAAAAACCTCGCGACCCTGCACAGGCAAAACGCGAAGCCGACGACAAGGCGATCGCGAAAGACGTCCTCGAAGAATCGCTCCCGCGACTCAAGCGCGCCTGCGTGGATGCTGGTTTCACCGGCGCATGACCACCTCGAGCAAAGGTACGCCCCTTGCTCTTCCTACCTTCCGTGAGGCCTCCTCGAAACGAGGCCGACGGAAGGCGAATTCATGCAAAAACTTCGTGGCTCCTGCCGAAAATGGGTCGTCCTCTCGATGGGCACCATCCTCGTTTCGGCTTGCGTGAAAAACGGCGCGCCCGTCGTCGGGACCTCCCCGTCTTCTCCTTCGATCCTCGGGGGCCGCGTCGTCGAAGCGGCCGAACCTCTCGCAGGCTCCGTCGTCGGAATTCTCGTCATGAACGAATCGGGAGCTTTCGCTGGCAACTGCACGGGAACCCTGATCTCACCGAACGCCGTTCTCACGGCGGCTCACTGCTTCAACAGGGGCTCCTCCACGAAATCGAAAGTCGTCTTCGACGTTCACCCCGGCGACGCGTATTTCAAGTTGATAGATCTCGTTCAATCGCCTGATGGAGTCGACACGGCCGCCGTCATCGCAGCGGCGTCCAAGATCGCGAACGTCGAGAAGATCGAAATTCATCCCGACTATGCTGAAATCGAGATCACGCCCGATTGCGACGGGCCTTGTCCGATGAAGATCACGGCATCGAACACCGCTCACGACGTCGCGATCCTTCGCGTGTCGGGCCCCGCGATCGAAAAACGAGTTCACATTCCCGTCGTCGACTCGAAGGCGGAGCCAGGAAAGAAAATCGTCGCGCTCGGCTTCGGTGTCGAAGACAAAGCGACGACCGCGCTGGATCTCGCGGGTGTTCGAAAGCTTCGCTTGAAAACGGCGACTTTCGACGTCGTTCGAACCGAAGAGGCGGCCCGGAAGCGTTTCAAGGAAATCGGGATCACCCAACCTGGTGAGACCTTGTCCGATGTCGTGACGTTCCTTTTGGAAAATCCGAAAATTCTCACCGTCTCATCCTTCGCGAACGAGTCGATCCTGCCGGGAGATTCGGGAGGACCCGCGATCACTTCCGATGCGAGTGGCGCGGCCCGAACGACCGGAGTGGCGAGCAGGGTCATCGACGCCAACGACAAGACATTCGTCGCCACGTACACGAACTTGTCGGACTCCGAACTGAATGCGTGGGTGAAGGAAAAGATCGAAGCGTTCGCGAAGTGAGCGAGGCCGTCGACTCGGCTTACTCGTCGCCGGACTCGTCGAATCGCGGACCCTTCGTTCGCTCGCACGAGAAAGCGCTTCCGAGCGTCCGCGAGAGATTTTCCACGATCGTCATCGTTCCACTGAACATGCCGGGTTGGAAATTGAGCTGACGATTCGACTTCTCACACGAACCGTCGACGAGGACCGGTGAGCTTCCGATCACAGCGAGACGACACGTGAGATCCTTCGTGACGGTGATCGGACCCGCGCTCCACTCCACGACTTGATCGAACTTACCGTTCGATTTCTCACGAAGTTCGACTTTCACCCATTGGTTCGCGCCGAAACTCTTGTCGTCGAAGCACATGATCGATCCGGCATACGCGCGCTCAGATACGAGCACCGACGCGAACGTGAGACCGGCGAAGAGGATGAGTTTCACTGAAGGTGTCGTCACTTCGAATATCGTGACACGCGAAGCTCGAAAGTGTCTGCAAGCGACGCGTCGGATGTACGAGTAAACGCGGGCACACTCGACTTCGGGCCAGGACGCATTGTCCACGGGCCGCTCGAGCTCGGCCGATTCACTTCAATTGCGTCAGCAGTTTCTCGTAAATTCCGCCGAAGCCGCCGTTCGACATGATCAAGATCACGTCGCCGGGCTTCGCTTTTCGTTTCAACGTCGCGACGATGCCGTCGACGTCGGCTTCCAGCGAAGCATCGACGCCTTTTGCCTTCAACTCCCCGATCAACTTGTCACTCGAGAAGCGCTGGTCTTCCGGGATGCTCGCTTGATTGAAAGGCTGAGGCATGACGACCGCGTGGGCGATGCCGAGAGCGTCGGCGTACTCGTTCTGGAAAACGCTTCGGCGGGACGTTGCCGAGCGCGCTTCGAAGACCGAATAGACACGCGACTTCGGATAACGAGACTGAATGGTTTGAATCGTCTGCTTCACGGCCGTGGGATGGTGTGCGAAGTCTTCGATGATGGTGATGTCGTTCGGTTTGCCGATGATCTCCTGGCGTCGTTTCACACCCTGGAACGTCTCGATCGCGCGGACGACTTTCGCAAGGTCGAAGCCGAGAGTCTCACTGAGCGCGAAGGCGGCGAGCGCGTTCTTCACGTTGTAATCGCCGATCATCTGCATCTTGAGATGTTGATCCGGCTTTCCTTCCCGATGTACGTCGAACTCGGTGCCCGAGCCACTCGCTTTCACGTTGCGAGCTTGATAGTCGCCCTTCGCCATCCCGAACGTGACGACGCGGCGGCCTCCGGATGACAGATGTGCTTTTTCGCGCGAGATGAGGTCCGCGATGTTCGCGTCTTCCGCCGTCGTGACGAGAACACCTTTCTCTGGAAGTAGCTTCAGCAAAAGTTGAAACGCCTCTTTCACGTGATCGAGATCGCGGTAAATATCGGCGTGGTCGAATTCGACGCTCGTCAAGATGACCGACCGAGGACGGTAATGGATGAACTTCGGAACTTTGTCGAAGAAGGCCGTATCGTACTCGTCTCCTTCGATGACGAACCAATCGCCTTTCGGCACGCGATACGAGAAATCGAAGTTCTTCGGGATGCCCCCGATCATGAATCCACTCTCGAGACCGAGCTGATCGGTGACCCACGACATGAGCGAGGTCGTCGTCGTCTTCCCGTGAGTGCCACTCACGACGATCGAGTGACGATGCGCGATCACGAGCTGACCCATCGCTTGCGGCAAGCTGGTGAATGGGATGTCACTCTCGAGAAGAGCTTGTGCTTCCTCGTACTGTCTCGAGATCACGTTGCCGACGATCACGAGATCGGGCTTGCCGTGCTTCGTGAGATTTTCGCGTCTGTAGCCTTCCATGATCTTGATGCCGAGCTTTTCGAGCTGAGTCGACATCGGCGGATAAACGTTTTGATCGCTCCCCGTCACCGTGAAGCCGCGGTCACGCAAGAGACCCGCGAGCGAACCCATCGCGGTTCCGCAAACGCCCATCAAGTGAACGTGCGAACCGGGCTTCAAATCGATTTTGGATATGGGTTGGCGCTCCGCCATCTTGAGGTCTCCTTGGCCATGGGATCGAACCTCATTGAAACATTTCGATTTCGAAAACGCCACGCCACCAGCCTCGTTTCCTTACAATAAGAAACGGTTCCGCAGCGGAACGCGCGAAGCGTCAAGTCGTGGGAACAAGGGATATGCTCATGGAGCTTCGAGAATCACGCCATCGAAGATCGGAGCGTTCGGATGAACGGGTGAGATGGTCGATTTGCGGTACGTCGCCATGAAAGATTCCGGCGTGAACAGCGGCTCCGAGAGGTTCATCTTTCCCTGCCAGAGAATGCCTTGAGCGTGGATGTCGTGACGTACGACTCCGTCGGGCAAGTTTAAAACTCCGTTTGGCGCCCAATGAGCGCTCTGATTGTCGACGGCGATCACCTTGTAAGAATCTTTCAATGCGGGAATACGGTTGCGAACGATCTCGATCCATCCCAAGAACGCGCGCTTCAATACTCGGCCGTTCGCATCGGCGTCCGATCCGACCGCTCGCAAATTTTTGAATATGTGGGCTCCGTGGTAGATCACGATCGACTTTCGACCGGGATATCGGTCGGCGACGAGAGAGACGAAATGTCGAGCCGTGTCGCGCTCACGCGAAATCGAGCCACCATATTTGTTGAGCTCCAACTTCGGATCGTTCGGCATCGTGAAACGCGGCGAATGGAGCCGCGCAGGCTGCGGCTGTCCCCAGACCGATTCACTCAGCGTCTGCCCGGTGATCCCATCGACCGGAACCGCGACGACGGGATCATTCGGTCGCTTCGCATTGATCTTTCGAAGCAACGGAAAGACGTGTTCGAACATGAAGGTATCTTGCGGATGAAACGCAGGATAGAGCGCCGTCGCTGCTTGCCTGAATTCGTCCAACGACATCGGCCTCTGAGACATCGACGCATAGAGCTCGGCTCGCAAGTGCGAATCTTCGATGACGACGGTCTTCAGCTTGGGATCGTGCCCCCGGACTTCGAGAAGTTCGACCAACCGGCGGAACGGATGAAAGTTGGAATGGTCGGCTACTGCGATCCCGAGAATTTGCGATTCGTCATAGAGCTTGGTGAGGACGGCTTCGGGAGATGTGATTTCGATCGGGCCCTGAGCCACATCGCGAGCGGTGAAAATTCGTTGGCACTTCGAAGCCGCTTCTGCCGTCGAAACGGCGAAAAC
>JAZKJB010000083.1:0-5426 GCA_040384505.1 Bdellovibrionota bacterium
CTATGAGCGAAAATGTGATTCATCTTCTTCACGTCGATGCGCCCATTGGGCCAGCCCGCGCCGAAACAATCGACTTCGATTCCGCGCTTCGCCAACTCTGTCACGAACCACGTACGGACTTCGTTGGCGCTCCCGACGAAGGAAACGTTCCATTCGAAGTTCTCGATCGCCCGTGGGTCGACCAAGCGGCCGTCGACTTCCTGCGCGGCCCACTCGCTCAAAATCGGTTTGACACCGATCGAGTGATACTTCGGCAACGCCCAGGGATCCGTCGTGATCACGTGCGAGATGTGCGGAGCGAGGGCCTTCGTGTAGCTGTCGAAGCGCCAGTGATCGTCGCCGAACCAAGCCATGGTCGGAGCACTCGACTTCATCGCGTCGAGAGTCGCGGGATCGAATTGATCGGTGTAGGGAATGAAAAAGATGAGGTCGGGCTTCGACTCCCGGATCTTCTCGAGAGTCTTCGCTCTTAAGACCGCTGGATCCGCGAGATAGGAGTCATACCAAAAAGTATCGACGGTCTCCGTGAGCTTCGCGAGATTGTCGAGGAACCAAGATTTCTCACCCGAGACTCCGCGCTTGGGGTCGCCGTAGTCATATTCCATCATGACCGTGAGGATCTTCTTGTTCCATCGCTTCATCACGAGCCTTCGACCAGAACTTGAACGCGCGAGAGAATTTGTTCGTCGTTCATGCCGTGTTCGCTCAAGGCGTACTGGTAAGAGCCGCATTTGTCGGCGAACTTGTCCTGGAGAGAAAGGCTCGTCATCAGCGGGGGACGGATTCCAGCTTCGCATGCCGCATCCATCAACGCCGAACACACCCCACCGAAGCGGCTATGTTCCTCGATCACGATGACTCGCTCGAAGTCGGGAAGAATCGATTTCACCCATTCGCGAGGAAAGGGCTTTAGCCTCGGCAAGCAATAGTGACTGAGCTTGAACCGCTTCGCGGCTTCTTGCGCGATGGACGTCATTGACCCCGACGAGACGAGACAAACTTTTTTGCTCGCCTCATGAAGACGGACAGGCTCGGTCGAAGCCAATGGCTTCGAATGAACGACCGGTCGGTCGCTTTTGCCGATGCGAATGTAGCAGGGAGCTTTCGATGCGATCGCTTCATTGAAACAAACGACGAGCTCTTGCTCGTCCGCAGGTGAATAGATCTGAATGTTCGGCATCGGGCGAAGGGCCGCGATGTCTTCGGCGCACTGGTGAGACGAGCCGAGTGTCGTGTAGACGAGTCCGGCTCCGTCTCCCAAGAAGATGACGGGGAGATTCGAATAGCAGACGTCGAGTTTGATTTGTTCTAGGACGCGAATCGGAACGAAAGCGCTCAAGCCATAGACGATCGGAAGTGCACCGGTCTTCGCGAGACCCGCGGCCATTCCGACCATGGCTTGTTCCATGACGCCGACGTTGATGAATTGGCTCGAGCAGTTGCGGCGAATTTCGTCGAATAGCGCGTAGCCATGATCGCCCGAAAGGACGATCGCGCGAGGATCTCGCTTCGCGAACTCGGAGATGAGATTGGAAAGTCGCTCTCTCATGCCTCACCCAGCTCTTTCAGCGCTTTCGAGAAGAGCTCGTCGTTCAAACGGCGATAGTGCCATTCGTTGTCGTGCTCCATCCAGGTGATGCCTTTGCCTTTCACCGTTCGAGCGACGATCGCCTTCGGTTTACCGCCAGACGAAGCGCGAAGTGCCGCTTCGATTTTCGCGACATCGTGTCCATCGCAGTCGATCGCGTGAAAGCCGAAGCTCGTGAACTTGTCGGGTAGCGGTTCGAGATCGGCGACTGTCTCGCACGGGCCCATCGCTTGGAAGCCGTTCGCATCGACGATGATCGTGAGATTCGAGAGATCGTGGTGACCCGCGAAGAGAATCGCCTCCCACATCGTGCCTTCGTTCAATTCCCCGTCGCCGACGATGCAGTAGACTTGCTTCGACGAATTTTGGCGTTTCAAACCGAGCGCCATTCCAGTCGCGATCGGAAGGCCATGCCCGAGTGAGCCCGAGCAAACTTCCAGACCAGGAATTTTCGCTTCAGCGAGTCCATGGAGCATCGACCCGTCGGAAAAGTACCGATCGAGATGGATTTGTTCGATCCATCCGAGTTTCGCGAAGGCCGCGTACATCGCCATCACGCCGTGACCTTTCGACAAGATCACGTGATCGCGAAGTGGGTTGGAGAGGTCTGCTTTCTCGCAAGTGACGAATTTCGAATAGAGAACCGAGACGACTTCGATGAGCGAGAAAGCGCAGGCGATGTGCACGGAGCTTCCCGCTCGCGCCATGTGCAAAACACTTTTACGAAGTTCTTTCGGATCGAGGAGGGAACTGCGAGTCATGCTTCGGATTCTCTTTCAGACGCCGGCTTTGAGCCAGTCGAAAGTGCGCTCCAGCGCCCGATCGAGAGGGATGCGAACCTGGAGCCCCAGCTCCGTTTTCGCCTTGGTGATGTCGGGGATGTAACGGGAGTCGGTGCCTGGCCGGTTCTGCGGCAAGGGTGGCGTCTGGCCAGCCAATCGAGCGATCTTCGCTCCAAGCTCGGTGATCGTGACGGGCTCGTCGCTGCCGACGTTGAAGACCGAGCCTTTTTTGCCTTCGAAAAGTATGGTCCAGAGCCAGATCGTGAGATCGGCGGTGTGGAGATAGGACCGGCTCGACAGACCACTTCCCGAGATCTCGATCGGACGACTCTCGAGAGCGGACTTCATGAATTGACCCGCGGCGAATGACCCCTCGAGGGGAAGATGAGGTCCGACGAACGCGAAACATCGAGCGATCGAATGATCGAGTCCGTTCACTTCGCCCTGGATGTGCAGAAGAGTTTCGGCGATTCGTTTTCCTTCGTTGTATGCAGCAGCCAGCGAGGCTGAATCAGGTCCACCGCAATACGTTTCAGGAATCCGATCGAGGTGAGTCGGACCATAGATTCCGCCTGAGCTGACGAGGAGCGTTCTCGCTTTACTCGATCGCGCGATCTCAAGAGTCGATGCCGTTCCCGAATAGCAGACGTCCAAAATTTCAAGTGCGCGCTCGGGGTTTCCCATCATTTCGACGGGAGTCGCGGCATGAATGACGTGCGTGAAATTGGAAACGGGGAGGCTGAAGCTTCTCACATCGCCTTGCACGTATTCGACCGAAGGGAATGGCATCGTCTTCGACGGATCACGGGTCAAAACGGTGAGCGTCGCTCCGAGACCCAACTCGCGATTCGCATGCGCGAAGCTCGCACAGAGCCACTTTCCGAAAAATCCGGTCCCGCCGGTCAGAAAGATCCGAGCGTTCCTGTGCGCGACCCACGATGCTTGAGAATGCTCGAGAACGTGCTCGAGATCGGCGAGGGGAAGAGGGCGCAAGTTGGCTTGCTTCAATGACTTTTCCTTGATTGAACCCATGGTGTAACCCTGTTAGAAACGACAGTAAATCTTCGATACGTGACGCTACACAGCGAGCAGGGAAACCATGCGCGACAAAGTCATCGAGACGGTGCGGGACTTCTTCAAGAGCGAGCCCGTCAAGCCGATGGTGCCTGGCCAAGATTACATCCCGGTCTCGGGCAAAGTGATCGACGAAGACGATTTGGTCACTCTCGTCCACGCCTCTCTCGACATGTGGCTCACCGCCGGCCGTTTCGCCGAAGAATTCGAAGTCGATTTCGCGAAGTTCATGGGCAAACGCTTCTGCCTTGCCGTGAACTCGGGCTCCTCCGCGAATTTGGTCGCGTTCTCGGCTTTAACGTCGCCGATGGTCGGCGCTCGTCGCCTCAAGCCTGGCGATGAAGTCATCACGGTGGCCGCTGGATTTCCGACGACGGTCAATCCGATCATCCAGAACGACTGCGTCCCGGTTTTCGTCGACGTCGAGCTCGGGACCTACCAACTCGATGTCTCGCAGCTTCAAGCGGCGCTCTCTCCCAAAACCCGCGCCGTCATGGTCGCCCATACTCTCGGCAACACCTTCGACGTCGCGGCCGTTCGCAAGTTTTGCGACGACAACGATCTCTGGCTCGTCGAAGATTGCTGTGACGCCGCCGGTGCCAAGTTCGGTGACGAGCTCGTCGGCTCCTTCGGCGATTTTGCGACGGTCAGCTTCTATCCCGCCCATCACATCACGATGGGGGAGGGTGGCGCGGTACTCACGAACAATCCTCGTCTGAAGAAGATCGCGGAGTCGTTCCGCGATTGGGGTCGCGATTGCTGGTGCCCGCCGGGTCGAGACAATACGTGTGGCAAGCGTTTCGACTGGCGCCTCGGCGATTTACCCGAAGGCTACGATCACAAATATATCTATTCGCACATCGGCTATAACTTGAAGATCTCGGACATGCAGGGGGCCCTCGGACTCTCGCAGCTCCGTAAACTTCCTGAGTTCATCCGCCGCAGAAACGAGAATTTCGCTTACTTGAGTGAGCTCTTGGCCGATTGCGAGCGAGACCTGATTCTCCCGCGCGCAACGCCCGGTTCCACGCCGAGCTGGTTCGGGTTCCCGATCACGGTGAAGTCGAACGCGAAGGTCACCCGCAAAGAGATGGTTCAGTACCTGGAATCCAAGAAGATCGGGACCCGCCTTCTCTTCGCCGGGAACCTCGTCAGACAGCCCTTGTACAAAGAGATCGAGAAACGCATCATCGGAGATCTGAAGAACACGGACGTGATCATGAACGATACGTTCTGGGTCGGCGTTTATCCGCGACTCGAGAAACAACATCTCGAGTACGTGGCGAAAACGATCAAAGATGCATTGTCGGGAGGCGCGAAGTGAAAGTCGTCATTCTTGCCGGTGGCTACGGAACGCGATTGAGCGAGGAAACCGAAGTCCGCCCCAAGCCGATGCTCGAAATCGGTGATCGCCCCATCCTCTGGCACATCATGAAGGGCTATTCGGCCCAAGGCTTCAACGAATTCGTCATCTTGCTCGGCTACAAGAGCTACATGATCAAGGAATACTTCGCGAACTACTTCCTCCACAACTGCGACGTCACCATCGACACCGCGAAGAACTCCATGGAGACGTTGAACAGCGCGAGCGAAAACTGGAAAGTCACACTCATCGACACGGGTCTCGATACGATGACCGGGGGCCGCGTTCTTCGCGGACGAAAGTACATCGGAGACGAACGCTTCTTGCTCACCTACGGCGACGGAGTCTGCGACGTCGACGTGAAGTCGCTCGTGAAGTTCCACGAAGACCACGGCAAGAAGATGACGATGACCGCGATTCAGCCCGAAGGCCGCTTCGGCGCGATCAACATGGAAATGAAAACGAACCACGTCGCCTCTTTCCTCGAGAAACCCAAAGGCGACGGCACGTGGGTGAATGGCGGCTTCTTCGTGTGTGAACCGAGCGTCTTCGATTATCTGAAAGATGGCGATCGTACGGTTCTCGAGCGTGCGCCAATGGAAGCGCTCGCACGAGAAAA
>JAZKJB010000084.1:0-6367 GCA_040384505.1 Bdellovibrionota bacterium
CTCGAACAGCTCCTGCGGAGCCAGTGGAGCGGCGACCTGGAAAAGCTCGCTCAACCGAAAGACCATGCGGTCGCGGTAAGCGGGAGTCGCCATGTACCTCTTTGCCGTATCGCGGAAGAAAACTTCACGAAGTTTCGGATCAGAAATGGCATTCATCGCGGCATAGTCCGCTGCCTCGGGCGGAGTGCCTTTCAACGTAAGGCTCAATTTTCTGAGATAGGCGGAATCGTTCAGGGGCTGTCCGTGCGAGGGGACGGCTTGCGAACCTGATGCCGCCAAAGTGACCGCGAGGGTGACGAGGAGCCGTTTCATTCCACGTTCTCCTTCGTGTATTCGCGATCGCGGAATTCGTTGAGGTCGCGCAGGAAAGGAACTTTATGTTTGCTCGCGATCACGTCGCCGATGAGACCCGAGCCATTGATGTAATCGGCGGCAAGCTTCGCATCCGGCCTTTTCGTCTCGGCATTTCCGATGTTGTTCTGAACTTCGCCGAGGCCGCCCGGCTTCAGCGAAACATCACATGTCTCGCCCGTCGGCTTCGTCAGAGTGAGGGCATTGACGTCTCCGAGAATCAGAATTTGCGTGAAGAACGGGCCCGAGGCCGTGAACGCCCCGACTCTGTCGATCTTCAAAACGTTGGGCGCCTTACTCGAGAGTTCGAGATTCACGGCGCCACCAAAAGTCCGATTCTCCGTGTTCCCGGTCTCTTCATTCATGAACATCGTCTCGGCTTCCCAACGGTCGATCATCAAGTTAGCGGGAGCGTTCAATGTACCGGTCGGAAGCCAGCTGAAATCGGCGCACTCGATCTCCGTGGGAAGAAGACCTTGGGTAAGTTCAGGGAGGAACTTCGATTCGAGGCCCGTCGACATTATCGATTCTTCGAGGGGCTCGACACCATTCGAAGACTTTTTCTGGACGATCGAGCCGATCTTCGAGGGGTCCGAGTGCTTCGTCCAAACGAACTGCGCCCAATGGTTTCGGAACGAAGATCTATAAATGCACTTCATGCCCTTGGCGCTCGTACAGTCGTTGTCGAAGACTTGAAACGAGATACCAAGTTGCTTCGGGATTGTGAGTGACGTCACGCGAAGTGTTGCCACGCGGCCGTCATCCCACGACATCGTGAGCGGCTTGCCAGGTGTGAAATCGAGTTGACCAGCGCCCGGGTTGGATTGCGCATTGGCGGATCCGGCAGTAAGCGCGAGGCTCAAGGCCGTTGAAGCGAGTTTGATGAAAGGCCGAAAGGCCATTTTCTGCTCCGTCTCGAAGGGTTGTGACCGCGCTTTCCTCTGCGATTCCGCGGCCAAGTTCTGAATCCTTCAGATCCTACAAATGCGAGATGGCCTCGAGAATCCGACGGTGGGGGACCAAAAGGAGCCCGGGTGTCAGTTAAACACTCAGTGTTTGTGAGTCCTCACCGGCGCGTGCGCGCGGTGAGTGGACCGATCGCGGTCGCGGCAGCGCGGACTTCGCGAGCGAGAGTCTTGTCGTCTTTGATTCGTGAAGTCGCGACGGCGGTGATAGACCGCGTGAGCCCGGTGATGGCGATCTCTTGCGCTCTCGCCCACTCATTCACGACGCCGGGAAGCCTCGTCTGGAATTGCCTGATCGTGTTCGAGTTCTCAGCCTGAAGTCCGGGGATGAGGCTCGCGAGCGATCCTTGTGGATCGCGAACGAAGATCTCGACGTCGACTCCGTTTCCCTCGAGGTTGAGGCGAACGACTCCGGGAGCAGCGGCCTCGACGTAAACTTGCCTGTCGCCTTCGGCGTACACGAAAGCCGAATTCGTCTTCGGCGTGCCATCGGCCGACATCGAGAAGCCCGAGCCTTCCGCGCCTACGATCATCGATCTCGTGATCGCTCGAACGTCTTCGACGGCGACACGAGTGACCTTGATCACGTCGCGAGCGTTCTTCGCGATCACGACGAGCTCACGTCTTGCTCGGACCCCGCCGCCTTGCTCGAGCTCCCGCGCGAGGCGGACGAAGTTCTTCGCGGATCGAACCGATTCATCGAAAGTCATCTGATCGCGATGGGAATTCGTTCCCTGCGCGATCGCCGGACGAAGCGTGGGATCGAAAGTTTCGATCGCACCCGTGAACGGATGGGGATCGGTGAGCGCTCTCGCGCCGGAGGCGGCGTGACCCATTTCTTCGGCCGTGAGATAGTCGCCGCGTCCGCGCTTCAAGCTCTCGCGAGAGATCATGATCACTCGTCCGCCATCGAAGCGCTCTTGCAAGTGAGCACGTGAACCGTACTTCGCGAGCGTCGCTGGAGCAAAGAGGAGTCGCGCATTCGCAGTGCGAAGAAGCGACGCCGCCATTTTATTCCAGCCCGGGCGTGCCGAGGCATCGGGAACGATCTCGAGCGCGGCGAAGCCTTGATGCCTCACGGCTTTCACTCGTGCACCTTGTGACATCAAGAGTTGAGCGGCATTTCGAATGACGCCGTCGAGATCGCGGCGATCGATCGCGAAGGGCTTTCCCGTTGCGCGATCGAGAGCGACTCTCCACGAAATACGGTCACTCGCAGTTTCGACGTCCTTCACGAGAGTTTCGACGGTGTTCGTCGTCAGCAGGTGAAGACTCGGTTTGAAAAGATCACGGCAGACCATGGCTTCCGCGAACGAAGCGATTAACAGAGCGGTAGCAAAGATCGCCATCGGTGCAAAACGGTGGAGGCGTCTCACGCGGCACCTCCGAAGAGAGCTTTGCATGAAGGCGGTGGACTCTTTGGTTTCGGTCGAGCACCGACGAGTGGCCGAGTAGGTGTCGTCGCTCGATAATCCTTCAGGGCGTGCTCGAAAGCCTCGACTCTCGGCTTTACGTCACGGAGGGAGCTGAATTCCTGCAGCAAGACTTCGGCCCATCGTCGAATGTTGATCTCTCGCCCATAGGATGCCTGCGTCGGGGGCTGAATCTTCAGGGCTGGAAGCTTCGACCCTCTTGAGAATGCGGTCGCGATCTCGAAGATTTTCCGTTCGGCCGCCGAGTATTTGCTAAGGGACTTCGTGTATTCAAAAGCTTTCTCGACGCGGGGGCCCCCCTTTCGTGCTGACGTTAAAAACGCGCTCGAAAGTGGCGAAACGTAGTCGGCGGGAAACGTCATCTCCATGAGCCTCTCGACTTCCGATGGCTTTGCGACGAAATTCATAACGAGAAGTGCCGCGCGCACCCGCAAGACATCCAGCTGGTGTTCTTCGCCGAACCAAGACGGCTGACCGGCTTGACGAGCGATATCCATTGACCAGGCGATCATCGGTTCGCGCATCAGATGGAACATTTGCGCTCGGCCGGTCGTCATCTCACGGTCGCCAGCCGCGAAAATCACGGCCATTCTCCCGACTGGCTTCAACGTCATGAAACCGCGCATTTCTTTCGTGGCGGATGTCACGGCGTCAGTCGTCCATTTCGGATCGTGCTTCATGGAGTCCGTTCTATAGGCGTAGATGAGGATTCGCTCTGCCGTATGTGCGAACGTCGGAACGACGGAGAGGAACTCTTTCAGCTTCTCGTGCCGTCCTGTTTCGAAGGACTCGGATTCCATCAACCATTCGGCGATGCTCGTATTGAAACGATTCGATTTATGCGGATCTGCATTTTTGCTAGGTGCGAGACGCCGGAGGAGCGAAGGATCACGCGCGAGAAGATCGTCGAGAACGGCATCGAGCGTCGCGCCGAAGAGCCGACCATGCGTTGCGATCGATTCGATCTCTGCGATCGACATCGATGCTGCGGGCTTCGCGAGAATCTCTCGCAGCTCATCGAGTTCACGACGCATCTTGAGGGTGAATGCGTCCGACGTCGCCGTTCGCCGACTGGGAACGATCTGCTCGGGCTTGAAGTCGAGGGCGAGTCGCGAGAGGCCTCGGGTCGCGCTTTTGACTTCACGATCGTTCGCGAGGATCGAACGTTCGTGGCGGGTGAGCGCATTGTCTTCCATGAATTCGATCAATCGAACCAAGGCGTCGGGTCCGCTCAACTTTCGCGCAGCACGAAGGAGGTCCGAGAACTTCATGAGTTTTCGAGTGTAACCGGTCGTCGATTTGATGACCGAGCCGTTCTTGATGACGAAGGCGTCGGTCGAATAAGGGTATTTGAGGACGTCGATGCCGAAAGCTTCGGCGAATTTCTCCTCGTTACCTCCGAATTGCCGAAGGAGAGAGGCCGCAGGCTCCTTCGTGAGATCGGCGATTCGGGTTTCCGGAGAAAGCTCGAACTCGACGACGAGAGAATCGCCTCCGGCCCACTTCACCGCGAAGTCCACGTTTTCTTTCGCGACTCCGTACAAGCCCGGACCTGCCGAGCCGCCATTCGAAGGCAAGATTCCCTGGAAGAGAATCGCGCGGAAGTCCTTCTCGTAGCGCGTACCATGATAAAATCTCAGACCTTCGAACATACTTTCGGCCGGCACCAGAAGCTCGGCTTCCGTGACTCGGTATCGAGCGAAGTTGGCGGCGATCTTCTTGGCATCCCGTGTTTGCGCGAAGAGGTACTGGTTCACGGGTTCCAAGCCGTGATAGGCCACGACGAGCTGGTCGAGTCCGAAATGCTTCGCGAGCTCCATGGTCGCGGTCGGATTCGTGTAACTGCGGAAAGCTTTCTGAATCGAGTCGTTCATCCACTTTTTGAATTGGGGTTGGTGAAGATACTCGTTGAGGTTTCCATCCGAAATCGTCCTCGCGATCACGCTCGCGACTGCGCTCGAGGACGCCGGATCGATGCGTGAAATGAGGTTCGGTGAGGGAGCGCCACGACCGTAGGTCTGGAAGTAATCCATGGCCAAGATGCGTATGAAGCGGGTCGCGAGAAGAACCGGGTGATTTATCTTTTGCTTGGCGAAGGCCGTCGATTCGAATTTCGCGGGAGCACTGAAGTGGATCGTCGGGCGACCAGTGAAAATTTCCCCGACGCCATCGCCGAAAGTCGTGCCTTTGACGAAGCCCTTTCGTGTGAGTCGAATCTTCTCGACCGGGATGTGCCCCTGGTCGATTTCGTTTCGGCCGGCTTCCTTCGACGTGTCGAAACGGTCGAGCGAAATGAAGTCGAGTTTCTTGACACCGTAATTGCGTGCGTCGATGTGGGTCGCCGTCTTCGAAACGAGATCGACGTCGGATTCGAAGAGGATGAACTCGCGGATGTCGATCAACGGTTCGGTGCGCAGCTTTTCGACGACGACCTCGTATTCGGCACGCGATCGGACATTTCTAAATTTTCCTTTGAGCCAATACAGATAATCTCGCGAGGTTCCGCCGAAGAATTCGGCGGCAGGGTCGGCTGACCAGACGTCGTGAAAAAGATTTACCTTCGGTGCGAGTTCAGTAGCGAGTTTCTCGAACTCGTCGCGAGACTGAATGAGCTCGGCTCGCGCTCGAGGTGCGACGACCAACGAAATCACCAGTGCGAGAAGTGGAAGAAGGCGAGTCCACGTTTTCATCGTGGCCCCGCGAAAACGGCCGAGCACTCACGTAAAACCCGGTGACCGCGAGCGTAGTCGAACAGTCTGCGGAAGAAGGAGCGTCCCATGTTCGTGAACTCGGGGTTGCCCGACTGGCCCAAATCGAACTCGGGATGGAATTGAACGCTGACCGTGAGGCGGTCCTTCGATTCCATCGCTTCGACGACTCCGTCGGGTGCGACCGCGACCACGTACGTGCGGCCGCGCGGATTCGGCCTAACACTCTGGTGATGCCAATCGTTCACTCGAACGTCGCCCGATTTTCCGAGGAGCTCGGCGAAGAAGCCTTGTTCGACGTAGATGTGATGCCAATGTTGAACGGTGCGCTTCGAGGGATCGCCGAGGCGATCGAGGTGGGTGCCGTCGCGCGAGACGCCATCGCGAACGACGTCCTGATTCATCGTATGTCCCGAGGCGACACCCATGAGCTGATGCCCACGGCAGATTCCGAACTCGGGCTTCCCGAGCACTTTCATCTTGATGGCTTTATCGTTTCGTTTTTGCCAGTGCCGGATCAGCATGAGTTCGAAAAAATCGCGCGTCTCGTTGAGCTCTTCCGTTCGCGCGTGCGTGATCGGCTGGCCGTAAAGTTTCGGGTGAACGTCGTCGCCGCCGATGTTCAAGCGTAAATCGAAGCCGTCATAGAGCGCGTCCATGAACCGAACACGTTGCTGCGCACTCAGGCGCATGACCGCGGCTGGCGGGAGAACGAAGGCCTCGGTGTGTTCTGCTTTCGCGAGCGAGAGAATCTTGTTGATGCGAACGCCGCCGGGATCGAGGTCGGCGGCAATGTTCGCTTGAATCACCGAGCGAGTCCTTGCGCTGACGAAGAGCGGTGGCAGTTTCGTGAACCGACTCTTCGACAAGTCGGGAACGACGTAGTTCTTAAACAACTTCGACATGTCGG
>JAZKJB010000085.1:0-224 GCA_040384505.1 Bdellovibrionota bacterium
GCATCTCGCGCGTCGGGATTGCTCGTTTCGGTATAGTTCCCGTCTTTTCCACTGAACACGCAGTCGGTGCTGAGGCCGATCAAACGGCTTCCGTTTTTCACGCACCATTCGTTTAGCGTGTGAGGCAGCACGGAATTGATCCGAACGTGGGCCGAATAGCTCACCGATTCAGGACGTCGGTACGTCAGGCCGGTGCAATTGAAGATGACGTCGGGCCGAAGCTC
>JAZKJB010000085.1:234-722 GCA_040384505.1 Bdellovibrionota bacterium
CTCCTCGAGAAACGGCAGCACTCGATCGGCGTCGTGAAAATCCATCTCGTAAAAGAGCCGATTCTGCGAGGACTTGGAAATTTCCTGGATCGCCGAGTAATGCGCTTTAGGCCTGCGGACGGTGCCGTAGACTTCGTTTCCGAAGCGCCGACGGAAGATTTCCCATGCCTTGTGCCCGATGATCCCGGAAACGCCGAGGATCAGAATTTTCGGGTTTTCGGTACGCATGGCGTCTTCCTCCTCGGGTCGAAGGAAGTATAAAGGCAGCTCGTTCTGGCTTTCAAGCCTTGCCTCGCGCCGCCAGCGCAAGAAACTCGGATGAACTCAGCGGTGCGATCGGAGATCGGTCCAGACCCAATTGGCGCTTCACGGCTCGAGCTATGCTCAGCGCGGAATTAGGATCGAAAGTCTGAGCTGGCGTCACGCTATCGCGAACGAAATCGAGTTCAGAAGCCACGATCGGAAGACGCGCGTGTGCAGCTTCGACG
>JAZKJB010000085.1:732-1615 GCA_040384505.1 Bdellovibrionota bacterium
GATTCGAAAAGCGAGGGGAAGATCAATGCGTTCGCGCGCTGATAGACATCCATTCGTCTTTCGAAAGGTAACGCCGGCCAAATCGAGACTCGGGTTTTCGATTCACGATTGAGTCGTTCGACTTCCGAGGGAACGTCTCCCTTGAGATCTCGTGAGAACACCAGGGATAAAGAAGGAAAATGTCCCTCGGTCGCGAGAATCGACCAAGCCTCGAGAAGACGAGCATGGTTCTTATGAGGATCGTTCGAAGCGACATAGACGAAGTCGACCTCGGAGGTTCGGTTCGCCGTCGATTCATCTGCGAGTTCGACGAAAGGTGCTACGCAAACGGAAAGCTCGGGGAAGAGAGCTCTCATCTGAATTTCCATCGATGCGCTCTGCACGAGGAAAGCTTCCGCATTGGCCCTGTTTCTCCGGAACCAATTCCGTTCGAAGGCCAACCGGGCGGCCACCAGAGGTGGGAACGTCACTTCGGCACCCGCTTCGATGACGAAACGGTTTTGGACGAAAACGGATGTTTGGTTACGAGGCTTGAAGCCCGGGGGGATATTGCTAAAACAAAGAATGGGGAGCGAGGGATACTCATTCGCCAATTTCTTCAGCAGACGATCGCCACTGAAATATCCGTGGAATCCAGTCTTGATCCGATGGACCTGAACGCCGTCGGCAATTGGGACCTCGGGCATGCGAGTATCGAGAACCGCCACGGAGCCTGGCTCTAGGGCGTTTAGGCAAGCGGCCAAGAGGACGAGGCCCCCGCCACTATGGACTCTCGGTGCATGTAATATGAGTTTCGGCACGCGCGACGCCCCGTGAAAACCAGTAATTCCTAGAGTTTGGATGTTCCATGTTTCGCTTCTATGAGCATGGCTGTCAATCTCCG
>JAZKJB010000086.1:0-962 GCA_040384505.1 Bdellovibrionota bacterium
AAGGTGCCGTTCCCACGGCCGGATAGATCAGCCACTGAAGGGCCGCCGCGACGAGGACGATCAGCGTCGAGGTCGCATAGCTGTAGGCCGAGTGTGCAACGCCGATCGCGCGCCAAGGTTTGATGTTTCGAAACTGTTGGAGTTTGACGAATTCTTTCGTTCCCTCACGCGTCGCGAACTGAATGAAATCGAGGATCAAGTTTCGAACGTCGGGACTGAGGATGCCGTCCGTCTCAAGGGAATCGAAGAGAACCTGCCGGAAGATTTGGTACTCCCACATGAGTTCTTCGAGGTCGTAGTCGGCCCCGATACGGTGTTCGCCGTGTTCTTTGGAAACCCGCGCCGTTCGCGCGATGGCCTCCATCGTCGCGACGTTCGACTCGAGGAGGAGGATGAGCTTGTCGAGGAGGAGCGGCATCGAGTCGATGAGGACGGCACGGCTCTCGTCTTGTGCATCCAGAATTTCTTCTCGAACGCGTCTTTCGAAATCGTTGAGGATCAACGGCCGGTTGAGTTTGAGTCGTCGAGCCGCGTCTGCGAAGTTGTTGCCTCTGGAGATGTCCGCTTCCACCACGACCGAATGATAGGAAGGAAAGTGACATATCGTTTCGAGGCCTCGGCATTTCTTGGTCAAGATTCCTTCTCATGCGGCGGGCTGCCTCGGCAACTGACGACCGTGTCAGGATTTCCCTGTTTTTTACAAGACCCCCCTTACCTCCTTACAGTCACCCCTCACGCCAGCTCGAATTGGCGGGGCTACGGAGCCCAAAGTGTGAGGCATGGATGTTGATGAGTGTGGGCCTGTTCGGAACGTATTCGGGCGTTGGCCCGGGAAGAGGTTCGCAAATGATCAACGGCATCAACAAGAAGTCATGGCTCCCGCTTTCGATGGCACTCGTCGCTTCGGTTCTCACCGCATGCGCGCAGAACAACGGCGAGAATCTGAATCCGCTCGACGGCCC
>JAZKJB010000086.1:972-2581 GCA_040384505.1 Bdellovibrionota bacterium
GAACCTGAAAGTCGGCTTCCAAGCTTTCGTTTCTTCCGAACGCGTGCGGATCCGCACGTCACCTGAAGTGAACGACTCGAACTTGATCGGCGTCCTCGAGCTCAACGACAAAGTCGAGATCCTCGATGCTTCACGCCAAGGTTCGCAAGACTTCGTGAAAGTGAAGGTCGTCAGCACGTCGGGAAGCATTCCCGCCGGCACGACGGCCTATCTCTCGGCGAACTACTTGAACGATTCTCCGGCGAAACCGTCGGGTTCGTCGGGTGAAGCCGCCAACACCACGATCATCGTGAACGTCGCGAGCGACAAAGCCCGCGTCTACAAGCGTTGCGCTCCGGGCGAAGGCTGCGTGAACAAGATGATCATCCAGCAGGACGTCGTGAACGGTGAAGACGAAAAAGGAACGCGCACCGACCTCGGCGTTTATCGCATCACCAACTGGGTGAAGTTCTACGAGACGATGCCGAAGTACGCCGCTTGGTACAAAGAAGGTTACGTCGCTCCACCGGCACCGAACGCGGATCGCACGGCATGGATCGGCAACAAGAAGTACTCGATGGGGTCGCAGATGCGCGGCGCTTTCGGCTGGTACACGTTCCACGTCGGACCGAACAACAACGGTCAGTGGATGCACGGCACGGCCGGCTGGGGTGCCGACAAGAAGGACTTCATCCTGTTCCGCAACTCGTTCTTGGGTAAACTCGTTTCGCTCTTCGCCTCGATCGACAGCCACGGCTGCACGCGGATCGACAACGAGTCGATCGCGTTCATCCGCTCGGTCGCTCCGGTCGGTTCGCGTTATCTGAAAGTGTACTCGAAGGAAGCGGTTCGCGATCAGAGCCGCTCGGGCTACTCGCAAGAGAAGAAGCGTTACGACTACATCATCACGAAGAACGGCGCTCAGGTTTCGAACAATCACGAGCTCGCGACACGCGACGTGGTCTTGTCGAACGGTACGCCCAGCGATCGCTGGATCGAAGAAGGCACGCTCCAATACAGCGCGTACCCGGATCCGGTTCCTTTCAAATCGAAAGGTGGAACGAAGGGCAGCGACCGTTACGGCGTCGGCAGCGGAAGCATGACCGGTGTGTTCTTGGTCGATGAAGGCACGTTCGTCGGTTACCGCCATCCGCAGCACGCGAAGCTCGGAATCGGTGGTCTCTACGACGGCGGTCGCCCGGCGGCTCTTCCGTCGAACCACGTTTCGGAAGACACCAACTACACGACTCTCAGTAACAAATGGCACGCGGACTGATCGCCTGATCCGATCCTAGCCACGACGACGAAAGCCACTCCCGAGCGGAGTGGCTTTTTTCGTTTCAAGATGAGACGAACCATTTCGATTCCGCACTTAGTTCTAATCGCTCGGGCACAATGAACCGAAACGAACTAGACCAAGGTGGAGTATCGAATGAGCGTGTGGCATCGTCGGTTCCTGTTCGTTTTCTTCGTCCTCGGCGTCGTCTTCATCGGACGCCAAAGTCCCAGCGGATCGGGTGAAATGAACGTCACGGAATTCTCCGATGTCGCGGAGTCCGCACCGGAGTCAGCGCCGGAGGATTCCGTTGCGGTCGCCGTCGCCGAACCCGAGGTCGTCGTCGCGGCTCCG
>JAZKJB010000086.1:2591-4080 GCA_040384505.1 Bdellovibrionota bacterium
GATGACGTGGTTGAGCAGTGACTGGTCGATGAGGTCACCGGAGAAGTCGACCGATAAAGTCCAAGCGAAAAAGTCCGAAGAACCGCGCCGTAAAGTCGCGGCGTACAAAGTCGAAGACGAGCCCGTTCCGCCGTCGCGTTACAAGCGCGTGAGCATCGACATGTCGGACTACGTTCCGCCCGAGCCGAAACAGAGTCGCGTGACCGCGTCGGTCGAAAAGCAACTCGTCTCCAACAAGAGCCGCTTCGCTCTCGCCGACGCCGTAGCGGTAGAAACCGAGAAGTTCAACGCGGCCATGGGTGAAGAGATCGAAGAGAAAGCCGGCTTCACGATCTACAAACCGACCGACAAGACGAAAATCCCGGGCTTCACTCTCGAAGAACGAACTCGTCCCGTCGTCGTCAATCAAGCTTCGGGCGCGATCGGCGTCGTGACGGGAACGATCGTCGTCAGACTAAAAGATTTCGAAGAAGCTGACTCGGTCGCGAGTGCCTTTGGTCTCGAGTACGTCTCTAGCGACGACTCGATCGCGACCGTGTTCTACAAGGCGCCAAAGGGCCGTGAGATCGACGATCTCATCGAGATGTTGCGCGCCGATGGGCGTGTCACTCGTGCCGACGCCGAGATCATCCAGTCGACGAGGCAGATCCATTGACGTTCTCACGCCACCAATTCATTTGGGCGATCGCACTCCCGCTGTTGGCGATCGGCTATACGAACTGCGGTGAGTTCGTCGCCGTCGCCGATCTCGCACTGTCGGCCAATGGCGGCATCGTGCGTCCGGACGGAGCTGGCGTGACGGCCTACCAAGATCGCAGCTTCGAGTTCAAACCGTCGAACGCTCCGTCGACCGGGACCTTCGCGATCTCGGTGAAGCCCGCGTGGGCGACGTTCGATACTTCGACAGGTAAGCTCAACGGAATTCCGGATGCGTCTGGATTCTCGGAAGCGTTCACGGTCACCGAAATGCAATCGAGTCAGGTTTTCGGCCCGTTCTATCTCGACGTGCTCGGCAATCCGATGAAGCAGTTCCAATGGCATTTGAAGAACATCGGGCAAGCGACGTACTCCTTGAAGCAAGGGACCGCTGGCGAAGACCTCAAACTCGGGACGACGATCGCGAGCGGACTCTCGGGTCGCGGAGTGAAGATCGCGATTTCCGATACGGGCGTCGCTGAAAAACATCCTGGCCTCGCGAAGAGCATGCTGACCGGAGTCTCGCGAAATTATCTACTCGATTACGCCGCGAGTGGAAACTCGTGGATCGGCGATTCGACACCGTCGGTGGCCTCCGTCACCGCGACTCCGGAGCTCGCCCACGGGACCGCAGTTGCCGGGCTCGCGGCTGAAACGGGTTGGACCGGTTTCGGTGGGCGGGGAGTCGCTCCCGAAGCGTCGATCGCGGGCTTTCTTTACATCCAAGCGCAGAATCTGCTCGCGACGATCCAGCACCTGCTGTTTTTCACGCAACTGTCGGATGTCTTCCTCG
>JAZKJB010000087.1:0-7424 GCA_040384505.1 Bdellovibrionota bacterium
GATGGCGAGAACCCGACGGACACCGGGAATGGGTTGCTGCTGATCGAACGGGTTCGGAGCTGCCATCTAAAGACCTCGGCTGGACAAAGGAGGCGCGAGCAAAAATAATGAATGAAGGTGAGCTCGACGCAGCAAACGTTCTTAATCGTCAACGGCCTGATTGTCACTCTGGTCGTCTTGTCGTTCTTTCTGTTGAGGAAAGGACCTCGTCCTCCCGTGAAGCTCGATCTGTCCCAGGGCAATCCCGAGTCGCCCGCGCGAAGTACGACGAAGATGCCCGCGAAACCGGAAACGCGACCGGCCACGAAACCCGCTCACACGGCCCGTCCCACGACGGACTATCAGCCTCGTCAGCAGCGGGCTTCTTTCGTCGACGAAGACGCGGATACTTCTCCTGGCCGAGCTCCTCGAGGAGAGCCGAGGGAAGAAGTCTCTTTGAACGTGCTTTTCAACTGGAACGGGCACACCTGGGACGCGTACGAAGTCTTGGGTCTCCCGGCCGGTAGCTCTCGAGCCAAAGTCGAACAAGCCTTCGTAGCCGCTCGCTCCAAAGCCGACTCGGACTCCCTGCCTTTTCTCAAGGCAGCCCACGACGCCATCATTCGCAGCTGAAAAGGTGCCATGCACCTTTTAGAAACGCACCGCGACGCAGGCATCGCGTCGCGTTTCGAAAAGGTGCATGGCACCTTCGGGCGACTACCCTCGGCGGCGGGCCGGTGCTACCCCTATCAAGACCGCGAACCTTAACGTGAATTCGGCTTAGCGAGCCTCTCATTTTCCGGAGCAGACATGTCCGATATCAAGCGCCTCGAAGATCTCGCAACGATGGTTTCTCTCTGCAAACGCAGAGGTTTCGTTTTCCAGTCGAGTGAGATCTACGGCGGCCTCGGGTCGTGTTGGGATTACGGTCCGTACGGCTCGCAGTTGAAGATGAACGTGAAGCGCGCGTGGTGGAACGCGATGACTCGCAGAGAAGACATCGTCGGGCTCGACGCTTCGATCCTCATGCATCCGACCGTTTGGAAAGCATCGGGCCACGTCGACGGATTCTCGGATCCACTCGTCGATTGCAAAGCGTGCAAGACACGCTTTCGATCGGACAACACCGAGAGCTACTTGGTTCGCAAAGAGTGCCCGAATTGCAAATCGAAAGACCTCACCGAGCCGCGCCAGTTCAACTTGATGTTCAAGACCTACATGGGCCCGACGGAAGAGGCGGCGAACATCGTCTATCTCCGTCCCGAGACCGCACAAGGTCATTTCGTGAACTTCGAAAACATCCAGACGACCTCTCGCCGGAAAATTCCGTTCGGGATCGCCGCGATCGGGAAGTCGTTCCGCAATGAAATCACGCCCGGCAACTTCATCTTCCGAACGCGCGAGTTCGAGCAGATGGAGATGCAATTCTTCGTGAAGCCTGGCACCGACATGGACTGGTGGGAGACCTGGAGAACGAACCGCTGGAACTTCCTGACGTCGATCGGTCTCGACGAGAAGAAGCTTCGTTTCCACGATCACAAAGACAACGAGCTCGCACACTACGCTCGTCGTGCAGGCGACATCGAATATCAATTCCCGTTCGGCTGGCAGGAGCTCGAGGGCATCCACAACCGCGGCGACTTCGATCTCACGCAGCACGCGAAGTTCTCAGGCAAGAAACTCGAGTACTTCGACGAAGCAGCGAAAGAGAAATACGTCCCCTTCGTCATCGAGACCGCCGTCGGCTGTGATCGCTTGATCTTGGCTGTTCTCTGCGCCGCTTACCGAGAAGAGATCACCGTCGACGAAGAAACGCAGAAGCCCGACACCCGCGTCGTCTTGGGCTTCCATCCTTCGCTCGCACCCATGAAAGTCGCGGTTTTGCCGCTGTCGAAGAAAGCCGAGCTTCAAGGTCCGGCAATGCAGCTGCGTGACGAGCTCGCGAAAGAATTCGAAGTGAACTACGACGATTCGCAATCGATCGGGAAGCGCTACCGGCGCCAGGACGAAATCGGAACACCGTTCTGCGTGACGTTCGACTTCGAGTCTCTGAACGACAAGAAAGTGACCGTCCGCCACCGCGACACGATGAAACAAGATCGCATCGAGATCTCGCAAGTCGTGAACTACGTCGCCAACGGTCTCCGCAACTTCTGAGGTAACTCATGGCTTCAAAATTCGTTTACTTCTTCGCCGCTGGTGAGACCGACGGTAACGCCAAGATGAAAGATATCTTGGGAGGCAAAGGGGCGAACCTCGCGGAGATGACTTCTTTAGGAATTCCGGTTCCTCCAGGCTTCACGATTTCGACGGAAGTCTGCACCGAGTTTTATAAGCACGGTCAGAAAATTCCCGAATCGGTCGTGGGTTCCGTCGAGGAGGCTCTCGCGCGAGTCGAGAAGAAGATCGGGAAGAAATTCGGCGATAAAGAAAATCCGCTCCTCGTCTCCGTTCGCTCGGGTGCGCGAGCTTCGATGCCGGGGATGATGGACACGATCTTGAACCTCGGTCTCAACGACGAAACCGTCGCAGGCCTCGCGAAGAAATCCGGCAATCCTCGCTTCGCGTGGGATTCGTACCGTCGATTCGTCCAAATGTACTCCGACGTCGTCATGAGCATGAACGGCTCGATCCTCGAGGTGACGCTCGAAGATCGCAAAGACGAAAAGGGTTACAAACTCGACACCGATCTCCAGACCGAAGATCTTCAGTGGCTCACGAAGCGCTTCAAGCAGCAGATCCTCGAAGCCACGGGACAAAAATTTCCCGAGAATCCGAAAGAGCAGCTCTGGGGCGCGATCTCGGCCGTCTTCAAATCTTGGAACACTCCGCGAGCGATCGCGTACCGCGGGTTCAATGGAATCCCGGAATCCTGGGGCACGGCCGTCAACGTGCAGTCGATGGTCTTCGGAAACATGGGCGACGACTCCGCGACGGGCGTCGCGTTCTCACGCGATCCCTCGACGGGCGCGAAGAAATTCTACGGCGAGTGGTTGGTGAACGCGCAAGGCGAAGACGTCGTCGCCGGCATTCGCACACCGAACAACATCACTGCCGAAGAAGCTCGGCTCGGGGGACACCCCGGGCATTCGCTAGAAGAGCTGATGCCGACTCTGTACAAAGAGCTCGTCGCCATCTACGAGAAGCTCGAAGGCCACTACAAAGACATGCAGGACATGGAGTTCACCATCGAGCAAGGCAAGCTCTGGATGCTCCAAACCCGTAACGGCAAGCGCACGGCGCAAGCCGCACTCAAGATCGCGTGCGACATGATGGACGAAGGTTTGATCGACGAGAAAACCGCGATCCTCCGGATCGATGCCAAGTCTCTCGATCAATTGCTGCATCCCACACTCGATCCGAAAGCGAAAAAGACTCAGCTCACCAAAGGTCTACCGGCATCGCCGGGCGGAGCGTGCGGACAAGTCGTCTTCACGAGCGAAGAAGCGGTCGAGCTCAAAGAAAAAGGCGTGAAAACGATCCTCGCCCGCGTGGAAACTTCGCCCGAAGACATTCTCGGGATGGTCGCCGCCCAAGGTATTCTCACGAGCCGAGGTGGAATGACTTCGCATGCCGCCGTCGTCGCACGAGGTATGGGAAAATGTTGCGTCGCCGGAGCGGGAGACGTGCAGATCGATTATTCGAAACAAGAAATGCGAATCGCCGGCTACGTGATCAAGAAGGGTGAAGTGGTCACGCTCGACGGTTCGACGGGCGCGGTTTATCTCGGCGAAGTGAAGACGGTCGAGCCCCGACTCGACGAAGTCTTCGAGCGCGTGATGAAACTCGCGGACAAGCATCGCCGCATGGGCGTGCGTGCGAACGCGGACACGCCGAAAGATGCGATGACCGCACGCGGTTTCGGAGCCGAGGGCATCGGTCTCTGCCGTACGGAGCACATGTTCTTCGGAGCCGACCGCATCACGGCGATGCGCGAGATGATCGTCAGTGAAACGAAAGTCGAGCGCGTTCAAGCTCTCGACAAGTTGTTACCGATGCAGCGCCAGGATTTTCTCGAGCTCTTCAAGACGATGAAGGGCTTCCCGGTGACGATTCGTCTCCTGGATCCGCCTCTTCACGAGTTCGTCCCGCACACCGACTCGGAAACCAAAGAGCTCGCACAGAAAATCAAGGTCGATTACGAAAAGCTCCGCATTCGCGTGAAGAGCCTGCACGAGTTCAACCCGATGCTCGGTCACCGCGGTTGCCGTCTCGCGATCACGTACCCCGAGATTTACATCATGCAGACGCGAGCGATCGCGGAAGCCGCGGGTCAGCTCGTCAAAGAAGGCATGAGCCTCGTTCCCGAGATCATGATCCCACTCGTCGCCGTCGACTCCGAGCTATTCAAGCTTCGCGAACTCGTCGACAAAGAGGTTCTCTCCGTACAAAAAGAGATGGGCGTGAAGTTCGACTATAAAGTCGGAACGATGATCGAGCTCCCGCGCGCCGCCGTGACGGCGAACGAAATCGCAGCGCACGCGGATTTCTTCTCCTTCGGAACGAACGACCTCACGCAGACCACGCTCGGTCTCTCGCGCGACGACGCCTCGAGATTCCTCGGGACCTACGTGAGCGAAGGAATTTTCAAGGCCGACCCGTTCGTCACGATCGATCAAGCGGGAGTCGGCCAGCTCGTGAAAACGGCCGTGAGCCTCGGACGAGGAGCGAAGAAAGATTTGAAAGTCGGCATCTGCGGCGAACACGGCGGCGATCCCGACTCGATCACCTTCTTCGAATCTGCGAACCTCGACTACGTCAGCTGTTCTCCGTACCGCGTCCCGATCGCCCGCCTCGCCGCCGCCCAAGCGACGTTGAACGGAGCCGGGAACTCGAAACGGTAACCGGAAAAGGTGCCATCCACCTTTTCCGGAAACCTGCTCGACTTGAGTCCCTGTAGGCTTTGCAAGGTGAGATGGAGGACGAGCCAGGCCGATAACGGCGAGCTAGTCTGAAAGTGGAGTGTCGATGAAACGGTTCTTCGTTCCCGCCATTTTACTCGTTGCCTCGATGACCATGGCGCCCGGCTTTGGTCGCCCGGCTACTCACATTCAAGTCGATCGTTTGATCGCGCAATACGAAGTGACGATGGATCCGGTGAAGCTTCACGACTGGGTCCTCGCGCAGGTTGCAAGCAGCGAAGGCTGGGATGACGTCACCGACCGAGCCGACGCCCGCGTCTTCAAGAAGCACGACGAGAAAATCACCGCTCTTCGCACGACCTACAACGCATTCTGGATGATCGACGAAGCCGACGGCTCCACCTTCATCGCGAACTACTTCACTCGCGGCGATCTCGAAGGCGGCGCCGTCCGCATTCGCGCCGACCATTTCGAAATCCACTCTTCAGTTTACAAAGACGGCTCGATCTTGTGGGCCTTCATCCACCCCGACGGCCGAACGTTCAGTCGCAAGACGCACTCCGACGGTTCGATCGAATATTCGCAAACTCCTGCGCGATGAAATCGGAAAGACTGCCGCTCATTCTCGCTCTCGTGGGTAGCGCGATGGTCGTCTTTTCTGTCGCGAACACCGTACTCCGTTCGAAATCGAAGGTTGCGACCGTGGCATCTCGCGGCTCGTTCGAATCTCTGGAAGCCGTTCTGTCGAATTCCGCGCAGGACTCGAGTGCATCGGCGTCCGATGTGACCCTTCAATCCCTTACGAAGTCTCGAGTCGTGGAAAGCATAAACGACATCGGCTACACCGACCGAGCACGTGGCGCGCTGGATGACCTTTATGATTGGGCGAAGAGCTCGGACGACGGCGACGAAGCCGCGCTCGATCAGTTGCTCGAAACTTACTCCGATTTCGCAGTAGACAGGCTTCAAGAGCGAATCGGGCAAGAGCGCGACGATCCCTCGCATTGGACGGAGAGTGTGAACATAAAGGGGAAAAGGTTTCTCATCCGTAGGACCGAAGACGGGACGACGTCGTTGATCGACTCGGGCAACATCACCGTCTACGGCGTGAAACAGCCGGGCTATCTACTGATGTTTTCATCGCAGTCCGAAAAATCGATGGTTCACGTCAAATTCGACGACGGGTCCGTGCTTTACTCAACGAAGAGACCCGACGGATCTTATTGGTCTTTCGAGTACCCCGACGGTCGCGAGATTTACCGATTTCTGAATCCCGATGGAACTCCGAAGTATCCGCGCTAAGAATCTGGAGTTAGATCTTCCGCGCGACCTGGATTCGCTCAAGTAAATAAGCCGTCAACATGAACTTCAGCTCTTCGCCTAAAACTTCGCGCGGGTAGCCCGGGCCCTCGTCATACAAAGCCGTGTGGATCACGCCCATGACCGAGTTCGCGCAGATGTACGCGACACGCTCGTACTCTGCGCGCGACAAACCGGGTTCGAGTCGCTCGAACTCCGTCGCCATGCGATCGACCGCGTGTCGACGAAGTCGGAGCAAACTCTGGATGCGCCCGAGCTCTGGGGCGCGCTTGTAGATCTCGGCGACTCTCGTGCGCTCGGCCAAAAAAAGTTCCATCATGAAATCGATCATCGCATTCACCGACGCTTCGATCGACTGATGGGCCGTGCCGACTTCGTCGATCTTTTTTTCGATCTCAGCGCTGCAGGCTTTCATCGCCATGTCGATGACCGCTCCGACGAGCGCGTCTTTCGAGGGAAAGTATTGGTAGAGCGAACCGACGCTGACGCCAGCGACCTCGGCGATCTTGGAAGTCGTGAGTTTTTCGTTTCCGACCGTGGGCAAAACGCGAAGGGTGGCTTCGAAAATCGCGTCCACCATCGCACGCGAGCGGCTCTGGCGGGGCTCTTTCCACTGAAGTTTCGACTCTTTATCCACGAGGTCCTCCGGTGCTCGAGATCAGGTCAGGATCGCGAGTCGCGCTCAACCTACTCCCGGGAGTAAATTGATCGCAAGTCCGGTGAATGAAACATCGGCTTAGAACTGGAGTCCGTCATGAATCCCGTGATGAAGTTTCTCGATCGTCTTCGGCTGATGAGATTCTTTTTTCAACTGGTCGCCGATCCCACCAGAACCGACAAGATCTTCGGCATGTTGCCGATCTTCGTGCGCTCGGCCGATCCGAAGCAGCTCGCGGATTTCGAAGCGAGCCTCTTGAGCCACGATGGGTTCAGGCGTCAGTGGGAAGAACGGTTCGTGCCGGCTCAACCTTCGAAAGGTCAGCTCGCGAGCTATCCGGAAGGAACGTTTGGTCACGCGCTTCACGAGCATCTGGAAAAGTACGGACTCGACCTCGAGTTCTATCCCGAGATGCCACTCGAGCGACCGGTCGATTACCTCTCGATCAGAATGTCCCAAGATCACGACTTCGTGCATGCGCTGCCGAAGAACCTCGACCCCGCCGGCGCCGCGCCGCTCCTCTGCGCCGGCATCACCACCTACTCGCCGCTCCGCCACTGGAAGGTCGGCCCCGGCATGACCGTGGGGGTGGTGGGGATCGGCGG
>JAZKJB010000088.1:0-1148 GCA_040384505.1 Bdellovibrionota bacterium
CTCACTCATCTGTCACCCCTTCGGCCCTCCTTGGGCCATCACTCGCCGACTTCCGTGTTCCCGCTGCGCACCTGTCGAATTCGACCTTCGACTTCCGCGCGATCGGGAGCTCCCGGGCCCACGAGATTCAGATATTGATCATAGGCGGCAATGGCCTCGTCGGCCATTCCTTTCGTTTGAAAGATCGCGCCTTGCTCTTTGTAGAGGTCGGGATTTCCGCTCTCGATCGACTGCGCCTGACGAAGAAGCGATTGCGCCGCATCGACGGATCCCGAGAGTCGAGAGCACCTCGCCATTCGTATGTAAATCGAAGCGCTACGCATCTGCATCGACGCTTTCTGGTACTCGGCCGCGCAGTTCGAATATTGCTTTTGCATGAAGTGCGACTCGGCAGCGAGAACGTAGGCGTCGGCCAAGTTCGGATTGTTCTCTCGCTCCTTCATCGCTTCCTCGAGCGCTCGCTTGCTGTCGCCTTGGCGAAGATAAACCCGCCCGAGCGCGACGTGTCCGAGTGGGTAGCGCGAGTTGATCTTCAACACCCGCTCGAATTGGCGAATCGCTTCCGTGAGCTTTCCCACCTCGAGATACAGCTGGCCCGAGCGATAGATCGGATCGGCATCGGAAGGATCGAGAACGGCCGCCTTCAAGAACATCTCGAGAGATTGAGTCGCGAAGCTCTGCGATTGCAGCGAGCCCGCGAGACCGATCAAAGCCGGCTTGTTGTCGGGATCGAGAGCGATCGCTTGCCGAAACGCTTCTTCGGCTTGCTTGAACTTTTCGTCTTGCATGTAGATCTCGCCGAGCGTGACCCGCAAGTCGATCGCCGCCTGCGGAACCTGCTGATTCTTCGTCACGACGTACCGGTTGATGAGGCTTTGGATGTAGAGTGTGCCCGATTCGATTCCACGCACTCCGGTTTCCGCTTTCGCATAAACGCTCTGAGCTTCGATGCTGCTGTAATCGAGTTCAGTCGCGCGGCCAGCGTACCGTTGCGCTTCCTGAAACTCGCGTAAGCCCAGATGTGCTTTCGCCATGATCAAGATCGTCTCGAGATCGGTGTCGTAAATCTTGAGCGCACGTTGACCATAGATGATCGCGTTCTTGTAATCCTTCCGCCGAAGCGCGACCGTCGCATAGCCCCGGTAGAC
>JAZKJB010000088.1:1248-9193 GCA_040384505.1 Bdellovibrionota bacterium
CGAACGATCAACGCTTTCGCTTCTTGATTCGTCGAATTCGCAGCGTAAGCCAATTGTGCATACTCGAGCGCCTTCTTCTTCTGACCTTTCCGCTCGTAGATCACCGCCATTCCGAGAAAGCCTTCGGACTGAACCCAGCTCGGCACTTTCTCGTCGCCCTCGAGAGCGGGCTTCAACAAGTTGAGACCGTCGTCGAGATGGCCGAACTCGAGCGCCTCGAGAAGACCGAGTTCGATCGCCGCGACCGCATGCTCGGGAACCGCTTTCAAGACCGATCGGAAAAGTTGGATCGCAGCCGGATAATTTCTCCGCTGCTTTTTCGCTCGCCCCTCTTGCACCGCGGATTTCTGCCAAGCGGGCCAAAGCGCCCGAGCCTGGGAGAAGTACGTCATCGCATTCTCGAAGTCGTTGAGCGATGCGAAGATGTCGCCGCGAATTTCGAAAAGCGGCGGGCTTTGTCCGTCTTCCACGAGAAGGCTCTCGGTCAATCCTTGTGCGTCTCGCGTTCTTCCGTTCACGAGTAACTGAACGATCTCACAAGTCGATCCGTATCGACCCCCGGGATCCGCGCGCTTCGCTTCCTGCATCACCCACGTCACGGCTTTCAGATCGGCCGAATCCTGGTAACTGTACGGCCAGAGCTCACGATACGTGAGACACAAAGCGGAGAGCCATTCCGCACGGGCGTTGGTGAACTCCGGGCGATTCGGCATTCCCTCGACGATCTCGACGAGCTCGTATTCAGCTCGCTGGTATCCGCTGAACGTATCGCGAGCGAACGACGTGAGGGCCCGCGTGAACTTTTCTTTCGCCGTCGCGACATCGATGGCGGGCTGATTGCGCCTGGGAACCAAAAGATGAATGCGTTTTCCATCACCCTCCGGCTTTCCGTCAGGCATGAGGAGCACGCCGACGACGAGCGCGATCGCAAGTGCGATGAAGATGAACGGGAGTTTCGAAGATCGACCCCCGTCGTCTTTTTCGATCTTCTTCAAGTCGGTCAGCTCGATCGTCGGGCCCTGAGGGAGAAACGTTCCCGTGGTCTGCGGCGGTTGTAGCGAGAGCTCATTTCGCTGTCGAGTCGACGTGCGCTCGCTCACCAGCTCGGGCGGAGTCAACTGACCGGCCGGTGTCGTCAGCGGATCGGTCGTCTCACCGAACTCCTGACCATCGACTTCCGCTTTCTGCGTGATGTCGGGATCGACCGCCGGTTGAGTGTCGACGCGCTTCATTTCCGCGGCGAGGACATCCAAGAGTCGATCATAGAATTCAGGAGCCTTCGAGATCGCAACCCATCGTCCACCGGGATAGGCCGCGACTTGTTCGCCACCGACGAAGTATCCGCGGTCGATTTGCGCCAACACCTGATCGGTGCTGAACGGACCGAAAATCTTCCCTTCGCCGTCTTTGACGATCCATTTCTTCATCGAGTGGTTCCAAACCAGGTCCGCAGAGTGGTTCCAAAATGGTGACGATCCTACTCAGAATTTTACTCTAAACGCCTGTATCTCGATAGGTTTCGAGCTTAATGCCGACCAAGGCACTGGCATCATGATTGCTTTGGTTGGAAGTCGTGAGAACAAGACAGCTCGGCAAACAAAATCTGCTCAGAACCGCGCTCATCACTGGTTACATTCTCGCCGTCTTGTTGTTCTCCGGCCTCGCTCGCGCTGACGTAAGTCTCCTCGACGTTGCCGTTCCGATTTTGGGATCGAAATAGGAAGTCGTCTGCGCCCCTCCAAATTGTGGGCGGCTTCTTCAGCTTCGGTTCCGGGTTTCACCCCTCCGAAACCCGGGATTCAGCTCCTTCCGACCCGACTCTGGCCCCTCCTGAGTCGGGTTTTTTTATGCCCAAAGCTCTGAAACGAAAAAACCCCCGACGATCGTCGAGGGCTGATGCGAGTGATTCAAGTCACTCGAGGCATCGTCGTTCGCGAACTTCAGTCGCCTTTCATGCGAGTGATCTTCGCGCCAAGACTGGTGAGCTTCAGCTCAAGACCTTCGTAACCGCGGTCGAGGTGATAGATCCGGTTCACGACGGTTTCACCCTTCGCGATCAATCCTGCCAACACGAGTGAAGCGCTCGCGCGAAGATCCGTCGCCATGACCGGAGCGCCGGTCAATCCGCCCGGTCGGCCGCGAACGACGGCCACGCGGTTTTTCGGAGTGATGTCGGCACCCAAACGCGCGAGCTCGGTGACATGCATGAAGCGATTCTCGAAGACGGTTTCGGTGATGACGCTCGTTCCTTCGGCAACGGTCGAGAGTGCCATGAACTGCGCCTGAAGATCCGTCGGAAATGCAGGATGAGGAGCCGTCGTGACGTCGACACCCTTCCAACCCTTGCACGGGTAGACGGTCATCGAAGTTTTTTCTGTGTCGATCTTGAAGCCCGATTCACGCATTTTCGAAATCAGCGCCTCGAGATCGGAAGGGACGCACTTCTCTACGGTGACTTCACCGCCAGAAATCGCGCCCGCGATCAAAAGAGTCCCCGCTTCGATTCGATCCGCGATCACCGTATGTTCGGCGGGCGTTAGCTTGTCGACGCCCGTGATGCGAATGATGCTCGAGCCTGCACCTTCGATTTTCGCGCCCATCTTGTTCAGATAGTTAGCGAGATCGACGATCTCCGGTTCCTTCGCCGCATTCTCGATCGTCGTGACGCCTTCGGCGAGAGTTGCCGCCATCATGATGTTCTCGGTTCCGCCGACTGTCGCGAATTCGAAGAGGATGCTCGCGCCCTTCAATCGTTTCGCATGAGCATGCACGTAACCCTCGCGAAGCTCGATCTCCGCGCCCATCGCTTTCATTCCGTCCAAGTGCAGGTTGATCGGACGGCTACCGATGGCGCACCCGCCGGGCAAACTCACCTGCGCTTGGCCGTATTTCGTTAGCAAGGGTCCGAGGCAAAGAATGCTCGCGCGCATTTTTCTGACGAGGTCGTAATGAGCTTCGTAGGTTTTCGGAGCATGCACTTCGACCGTGAGCGTTTTTCCATCGCGTTCGACTTTGCATCCGAGGCTCTCGAGAAGCTGCGCCGATGATTTGATGTCGACGAGATCGGGCACGTTGTGGAAGACGTGTTTGCCTTCGGCGAGCAAGCTCGCAAAAAGCATCTTGAGCGCGGAGTTCTTCGCGCCGCTCGTTTGCACGACGCCGTTCAGCTTCACGCCACTGCGAACTACCATTTTATCCATGGTTAATTACTCTCTTTCCCAAACGCGCGCCTAAACGCGCGAATGAAGCGCTCGTGTCCTGCGAGATCGCGAACGATCTCGATCCGGTCGAAGAATCCCGTACTCTCGAAAATTTCTTTAGCCGTGCGTCCTTGATCGAAACCGATCTCGAACATCACGAAGGCGCCCGCGCGTGCGATTCCGCCGGCTGCCGTCACCCATGATCGAATGTGGTCGAGGCCGTCGACGCCCGAGAAAAGCGCCAAGGCCGGTTCGAACTTTCGAACACTCGCTTGGACTTCGGGATCGTTCGGCGCGATGTAAGGCGGATTCGCTACGACGATGTCGGCCAGTGCGCCGAGTTCGGCTTCGACTCTCGCCGGAGAAACGGCGCCCGCGTCGCCCTCATGCCACTTCACTCGATCATCGACCCCGAGCAGAGTCGCATTTTCTTTCGCGACACCGAGGGCGCCAGGCGAAACATCGACGGCGAGAAGGTGTGCCTCGGGCATCTCCGCAATGAGCGAAAGGCCGATGCAACCCGACCCCGTGCCGAGATCGATGATTCTTGCCGCCGGCGCGTTGACTCGCGCCCACTCGAGCGCCGACTCCACGAGGGACTCGGTTTCGGGGCGTGGAATCAAAACCTCCGGGGTGACCTTGAATGAATTTTTGAAGAAACCTTTTTCGCCGAGGATGTACGCGACCGGCTCACCGCTCGCGCGCCGGCGAACGAGCTCACGACACGTCTTCAGTTCATCTTCGCTGAGCGGGTATTCGTAATTCAGGTAGAGCTTCATCCGCTCCCAGTGCAGAGCCGACGCGACCAAAAGTTCGGTGTCGAGACGAGGGCTATCGAATCCCTTGTCCCGAAAGAACTGCGTCGTCTTTTGGATCACGTCTTTGACCTGCATGTTTCGCCTCAAAGCTTACCAGTTCTCAGATGTTTTTCGACTGGTTCTTGAGGAGCTCCGCCTGGAAATGCGCGATCAAAGGGTCGATGACGTTTTCGAGTTCGCCCCCCATGACTTGATCGAGCTGATGGATGGTGAGGCCGATCCGATGATCAGTGATGCGAGACTGAGGAAAATTGTAAGTGCGAATACGCTCCGAGCGATCGCCGGTCCCGATCTGGGCCAGGCGCGCTTCGCTCGCGCTCTTGATCGCCTTTTCGTCTTCGATGGCTTTCAGCCTGGAATAAAGGACCTTCAGAGCCTTCGACTTGTTCTTGTGTTGCGACTTCTCGTCCTGGCAGCTGACGACGAGGCCTGACGGAATGTGCGTCACACGAACCGCCGAGTCGGTCGTATTGACCGACTGTCCGCCTTTGCCGCTCGAGCGGAACACGTCGATGCGAAGGTCGTTCGGATCGATGTGCACGTCGACTTCTTCCGCCTCGGGCAAAACGGCGACCGTGACTGTCGACGTATGCACTCGCCCTTGCGTTTCCGTTTTCGGAATCCGCTGCACGCGGTGAACACCACTCTCGTATTTCAACTTGCTGAAGACTCGAGATCCCGTGATCTGCGCGATCACTTCCTTGTAGCCCCCGACGTTTCCCTCGGAGATCGACATGCCTTCGACTCTCCATCCTTGCTTGCTCGCATAATGCGAGTACGCACGATAGAGCTCGTCGGCGAAGAGGGCTGCTTCGTCGCCACCTGCGCCCGCGCGAATCTCGAGAATGATGTTCTTGTCGTCATTGGGATCTTTGGGAATCAAAAGAAGCTTGAGATCGGACTCGACCCGAATCTTTTCGCTCTCGAGCGATGCGAGGTCTTCCTTCGCCATCTGCCGAAGCTCTTCGTCGTTTTCTTTTTCCAGCAGGGATTTGTTCTCGCCGATTTGCTTTTCGATTTCGCGCCAATGCCGATACGTCCGCACGACCCCGTCGAGATCGGCACTCTCTTTCATGAGCTCCCGATACTGCTTCTGATCAGAAGCAATAGTCGGATCCTGCAGCTTCAGCTGCACCTGCTCAAATCGCGATTCGACCGAATCAAGTTTCGCAAACATACGAACTCAAGTTTCTAGCAGATAAAATGGAAAAAGCCCGCTTTTAGGGCGGGCTTTCGTGAGCGCGGACGCAATCGCGACCGCATTCGAATTTAATTTAATCGACGATTACTTCGTCTTCGTAGCTGCCGTCGGGCCGTACTTCTTACGGAAGCGATCGATACGGCCTTCCGTATCCATCAACTTTTGTTTGCCCGTGAAGAAGGGGTGGCAAGCCGAGCAGATGTCGACGCGAACTTCTTTTTGCGTCGAACCGGTCTTGAACGTGTTTCCGCAAACGCAAACGACGGCCGCATCGGGGAAATACTGGGGATGGATTGAATCTTTCATTACTACTCCAGTGGTCGGAAGAACCCGGAAAACTAGCACGCAGCGCGCCCAAATGTCGAGCGGGTTTTGTCTCAACCCCGTGACATCGCGATCTTACAGCGACTGAACTGCTCCACAGGCTTATCCACAGGAGTAAGAACGGGGCTATTTGGCGCGAGTTTTTCGGCTGGCGAGGCTCGATGCCTCGCCGCCTGCGTTTTACACAATGATTAAGATGACTTAGCCGCCACCCATCGAGCCGAGGAACGCTTCGTTCGTCTTCGATGCCTGGATCTTGTCGAGCAAGAACTCCATCGAATCCACAACGTTCATCGGTGCGAGGACTTTTCGAAGGATCCACAACCGGTTCAGATCGTTCTTCGCGACGAGCAAGTCTTCCTTACGTGTGCCGGACTTGTTGATGTCCATGCACGGGAAGATCCGCTTTTCCATCAGCTTGCGATCGAGATGGATCTCGGAGTTACCCGTACCCTTGAACTCTTCGAAAATGACTTCGTCCATTCGCGAACCGGTATCGATGAGCGCGGTCGCGATGATGGTGAGCGAGCCACCTTCTTCGATGTTCCGTGCGGCACCGAAGAAACGCTTCGGCTTGTGGAGCGCGTTCGAGTCGACACCACCGGAAAGAATTTTTCCCGACGGCGGTACGACCGTGTTGTACGCGCGAGCGAGACGAGTGATCGAGTCGAGCAAAATGACGACGTCGTGTTTGTGCTCGACGAGTCGTTTCGCTTTCTCGATGACCATCTCCGCGACTTGCACGTGACGTGTGGGCGGTTCGTCGAAAGTCGAAGAGATGACTTCGCCTTTCACGTTCCTGAGCATGTCGGTCACTTCCTCGGGTCGCTCATCGATCAACAGAACGATGAGCTTCACTTCGGGGTGATTGGCCGAAATCGCATTGGCGATGTTCTGCATGAGAACGGTCTTACCCGTTCGCGGAGGAGCGACGATCAGCGCACGCTGACCTTTTCCGAGCGGCGACATCAAATCCACGACGCGAGTCGTGTATTCGTTCGGCGCGTGCTCGAGCTTCAAGCGTTCTTCGGGATAGAGCGGAGTCAGGTTGTCGAAGAGGATCTTCTCACGCGCCTTCTCGGGCGATTCGTGATTGAGCGTTTCGACTTTCAAGAGAGCGAAGTAACGCTCGCCTTCTTTGGGAGGACGAACCGTTCCCGAGACCGTGTCACCGGTCCGAAGACCGAAGCGACGGATTTGCGAGGGAGAAACATAGATGTCATCCGGGCCCGGAAGATAATTGTAGTCGGGTGACCGCAAGAATCCGTAACCGTCGGGGAGAATTTCGAGAACGCCGTTTCCGAAGATGTCGCCGAGGCGTGCCGCGCGCTTCAGAATTTCGAACACCAAGTCTTGGCGACGAAGGCCCGCTGCGTTTTCGATTTTGAGTTTGTTCGCGAGCCCCGTGAGCTCTTCGATTTTTTTCGACTTCAGGCCCTTCGAGTTCAGATCCGCGCGATCCGCGTCGGTCAGCTCGATTTGCGCGAGCTCCTCGTCGGTGATCGGTGCGATCGGCTCGGCCATTTCGTCTTGCATGTAATCCATCTGACGATCTTGGCGTTCCTGACGATCTTGACGATCGCGGAATCCGCCGCCGCCGCCTTGGTATCCGCCGCGACCTCCGCCGCCGCCTCCACCACCGCCACGTCCGCCGCCGAAGCTTCCGCCTCCGCCGCCACCGCCGCCGGGTCCACGATCGCGACCTCGGCCTCCGCCGCCACCGCCGCGATCTCCGCCGCCGCCGCCGCCGCCACCACCGGGTCCGCGTTTGTTGTCTTTGAAGTTTCGGCGCGGGCCGCGATCGCCGCCGCCACCAGGTCCGGGTCCGGGACCCGGTCCGCGGTCGCCGCGCGGTTCACCGCCACCGCCGCCTTCTTGTTGTTGAGGAGCGCCTTCGCCCCCTCCTCCGCCACCACTGCCGGTGTCGGATGATTCTACTGATTTTGCTCTGGATACTTTTGAGGGGCTTTGTTCATTTGCGTCAGACACGCAATGGACTCCTTGGGAAATGGGAACGAATTTGGGAATTCGGTATTGGGATTAAGGAATGGGATGAAATGGGTTTTGGTTTATTTGAAGTTACGGAGTGCTTGGATTGAGCCTCGTTTTGGATCGCCGACTATGAATTGGATTCGAGAGATTGCGGTCGGGAATCGAACTTTGGAGGTGCCCTCACTGTCGGGGAGGGTCCAGTTTTTGTCAACGGGAAATGACCTGGCGTGGCGAAGCGCGAGGAAAGCCGATCGCTCGTGTGACTGGCGGTTGATCACTTTCCCCGGACTTTCGTATTTCCCACTGTCTCATATCGAAACAAGAGCCCTTCGGAAGACCAGTAAACCATTGAAACCCGTGGGGATCGCTTAATCTAACTGCACTTTCTGCCGAAGAGCCCTGAGGTCCCC
>JAZKJB010000089.1:0-587 GCA_040384505.1 Bdellovibrionota bacterium
GTCTTCGATCATTACGCCGTTGATCGCAGAATCGAACAAGTGATCGCATGAAAAGCCTCGCGCCGCCGCTCTCGACGAATCTGCTAAAGAATTCGTTCGCCGCGGCGCTGGGCTTTTCTCTCGTCCTTCTCTTCGCGGCCGACTTCGCGTTCGCCGCCTCCGGGCCTTCCTGGTTCCCGAAGATCTCCTGCAAGCAAGCCTGGAAGAACAAAGACCTCGGCGCGTACGATGCTTCGACGGATTCGAAGATCGAAATGGCGAAAGGCAACGTCGGCTATTCCGCTTATCTCGATCGAGTGAGGAAGCTCGGTGTGACTCGGCAGTCTTGTTACAAAGACTGGACGGTCCTCGTCTACATGGCCGCCGACAACGATTTGAGTCCGTACGCCATGTGGGATCTCTACGAAATGGAAGGCGCCTTCGCGAGTGGCCGCTACGCCGGCTCGACGATGAAGAGTGACTTACTCGTTCAAGCGGACACCAAGGGCCCGACGGGGATTCGTCGTTTTCACATGTTCCAGGCTCCGGGCACGAAGTACGTCGTCCCGAAAGGGAAACAAGATTTCGAAAATTTCGCGCCGGCGTCG
>JAZKJB010000089.1:597-3554 GCA_040384505.1 Bdellovibrionota bacterium
GATTTCCGGGCAGAGACGAAGCCGGCATCGGCGGCGGAACACAAGGCACGTCTTCGAGAGTTCCTCGACTGGGGCATGCGCCAATATCCCGCCGAACGTTACTTCGTGATCGTTTGGGGACATGGACAAGGCTGGGCCGCAGAGCCTGTTCCGGGTTCGCCGACCGAAGCCGATCCCGAGTCTCGTTACGTCGACGAGAAGGATCTTCCGATCACGTTCGACGATCTTCCGGATTTAAATGCGTCGAAGGAGAAGTCGCCGTTCACGGGTCGCTTCGGCGGACTCGTTTTCAGCGAGATTAAAAATGATTATCTCGGCATCCCTTCGCTGAACGCCGTCCTGAAGGAGACCGTCGACAAAACTCTCGAAGGTAAGCCCATCGACGTCTATGCGGCCGATGCTTGCCTGATGCAGATGACGGAGGTCGCTTACGAGATTTCCGAGAGCGCGCGCTTCGTCGTCGGCTCCGCGCAAATTCAATCGTTCCTCGGCCTCCCCTACCGTCGCCTCCTCTACGAGATGAATACGGGTGGCTTCGACGGAGCGGGCGCGCTCGTCGGGAAAACCGACGAAGCCTATCTCGTCGCTCGAATGCTGCCGAAGCTTTCCGAGAAATCGTTGAATCCACGGAGCGGTCAACAAGGCCGAGCCGACAAAGAAGCCTCGAAGACGTTCACGATGAGTGCCGTTTCTTCGGCGAGTTTGCGAAACGACCTCGCTCCTGCCCTCGACGAGTTGGGCTTGGCACTCTCGGCCTATATCGCAGAAGATCCGCTTCGCACGATGGATCTTCGCTTCTTGATGAAGTCGACGCCGAACTTCATGAGCGGCGCTCGCGAGCTCGGAAGTTTCTTGGGGCTTCTCGATTTGCAGCTGCGTGAAGAGGCGCAAGCGAATCGCGGCGTCACGAAATCGGCCGCACGCTTGAAAGACAAAGTTCAAGCCGTGCGCAAGGCAGTTGGACTCACTGTCGTGAGCTACGGATTCGGAACCGCTTATCGTGATGCCGCCGAGCCGCTCCACCTGTTGGGCTTCCGCTCACTCGGCATCTGGCTTCCACAATCGCCACAAGAGTACGCGAAGCGCGTCGGTGACTTCGAAAAGTCGTCACTCTACCGCGACTCCGCCGGCGCCTGGGGCGGTTGGCTGAAAGCCGTCTTTCAATAACGCTTCGTCTCCCGGGAAAGGTGGATGGCACCTTTTAGAGATGGAGGGAGCGAAGGCCCTTCAGGACGGCTGCAATTCTGACGAGGTCATGGATTTTTTCGCGGTTCGAGCCGATCGCGAGCAGCGCTTTTTCGTGGGAGCTCACGCACATTTCGCAGCCGTTGATGCATGAAACGGCGAAAGCCAACATTTCGAAGCGCTCTTTACCCATCGCGGGATTCGCGAGCGACGTCATGCGAAGTTTCGCGGCGCCGTAATCGTCTTTCGCGGTCGCATCGTACGATTCGATGAAGTGCCGAGTTCGGTAGTAGATGTTCAGCATTCCCATGATCGCGGCGTTTTCTTCCGCTTCTTGGATGATCGCAGCTTCTAGCCCGAGACCGATTGCAGCTTCGCGTGCCGCGCCCAAGAGCTCGTTGAACTCGAGCGTCTTCGCGCAAGCGATGACGGTCAGGGTCGCTTCCTCTTGCGACAGCGAGCTGTCTTCGAGAAGGCGTCGGATGTTGAGTTTGAGATCCTTGGCGACCGTCGTTTGGCGATCTCCGAAGAGCGCGTCGACTTTTTCGATGATTTGAGCGGCCACTGGATCCTCCGGTTCGAAATGATGAAGTTCGAAAACAAAACTCGAGAGAAAATCGAGAGCGCTCACCGTGGGGATGAGGCGCTCTCTCGTTTCAGTCGGAAATTACGCCGACAGAGTTTTCTGTCCTTTTTCCCAGTTGCACGGGCAAAGCTCGTCCGTCTGGAGAGCGTCGAGAGTGCGTACGACTTCCTTGATGTTGCGGCCGACGTTGAGGCCGTTCACGCTCACCCATTGAACGAGACCGTCCGGATCGACGATGTACGTCGCACGAAGCGGGATCTTGTCCTGCGGGTGGAGGATGCCGAGGGACTCCGAGAGCTCTTTCTTCGTGTCCGCGAGCATCGCGAACGGAAGGTTCTTCAGATCGGGATGATTCTGGCGCCAAGCCATGTGCACGAATTGGCTGTCACACGAGAAACCGTAAACTTCGGCGTCACGCTCTTTGAATTGTCCGTAAGCTTTGCCGAACTCCGCGATTTCCGTCGGGCAGACGAAGGTGAAATCGAGCGGCCAAGCGAAGTAGACGGCCCATTTGCCTTTTTCGCCGGTGGTGATTTCTTTGAACTCCTTGCCTTTCTCGAGAGAGACGCAAGCTTGCACTTTCACTTTGGGGAACTGTTGTCCGATACCGAGCATGGAAATCCTCCTTAAGGATGCGTACGAAAGCAGTGATCGATCTCCCTCAGAGTAAGGGGGCCCGTGCGATAGAGCAAATTGATAATATTGAAGTCTTCATAGACAAAAGCTATCGCGAGCCATAGGATCCGAGATGCGCTCTGCGACGTCTCGATGACGCAGGACCGGAAGGACCGTATGACTCTGACACAGTTGAATTACATCGTGGCCGTTGCCCAGTTTCGCAACTTCGGCGCGGCAGCCGAGGCGACTTTCGTCACGCAGCCGACGTTGAGCATGCAAGTTCAAAAGCTCGAAGAGGATCTCGGAGTCGTGATCTTCGATCGCTCGCACCAACCGATTCGCGCGACTGCGGTCGGCGAGCAGATCTTGTCACAAGCTCGTATCGTCTTGGCCGAAGCGCAGAAGATTCGCGATCTCACCTCGAGCGAGCAGAACGAAGTTCGCGGCTCGATCTCGATCGGCGTCATCCCGACTCTCTCCCCTTACGTCATCCCGCGTTTCATTCGTGCGTTCACGCAGAAATTTCCCCTCGTGAAAGTCACGATAGAAGAGCTGCAGACCCAACAGA
>JAZKJB010000089.1:3564-6783 GCA_040384505.1 Bdellovibrionota bacterium
CCTCGATCGCATGAAGGCCGATCAACTCGACGTCGGCTTGCTCGTCACCCCTTTGCACAACCCGTCCATCATCGAACATCCGCTCTTTTACGAGCCTTTCATGCTCTACCTCTCGCCGAAGCATGCGCTCAGCGGAGAGAAGCGTATCCGCGAAAAAGATCTCTCGACGAAGGACATCTGGCTCTTGACCGAAGGCCACTGCTTCCGCGATCAGGTCTTGAATCTCTGTGGCGATCGAAAGCGCGCATCGCAAGGAAGCGCGAACCTCCGCTTCGAGAGCGGCAACCTCGAGACGCTGAAGAAGATGGTCGACCAAGGAGAGGGATACACACTCCTTCCCCTTCTCGCCGCGATGGAAATCGAAGAGGGGCCACGGCGGAAACAGCTCAAGGAATTCCAGGCCCCGGTCCCGAGTCGCGAAGTGAGTTTGGTCCACAGCAAGCTCTACAAAAAGCGGGCGACCGTCGATGCCCTCGTCGCGGAGATTCGAAGCTCGATGCCCGAGGATCTCTTGAAGCTTAAGCAGGGACGCTATCATCGCGTCGACATGCCGACGTTCGGTTGAGGCCGGCACTCGACCGACGCCTTTTCGTGCTTGCCTCCAGAGGAGGCCGTCGTAACCTCTTGGCAGGAGCAATCGCTCCACAACTCGACATGGAAGGTACGACACGATGCCTGGAATCTTCAAACGGCTGACCCTCACACATTGGATCGTCATCGGAATGATCGTCGGCGTCGCGTTCGGCTACTTCCTTCCGGAGGGCGCTCCCGCGTTCAAGGTTCTCTCGAACCTTTTCCTGCGGATGATCAAATGTATCATCGCGCCGATTCTGTTCGGCACTATCGTGGTCGGGATCGCGGGTCACGCACGTGAGATGAGAGAAGTCGGTCGTCTCGCGCTGAAATCGCTTCTCTACTTCGAAGTCGTGACGACACTCGCGCTCGTCTTCGGTTTGGTCGCGGTGAATCTCGTCGAGCCGGGCAAAGGAATATCGCTCCCACCAGGCGACCTCTCGGCGCTGCCGACCGTGAAACCGATGACCGCGAGCCAGATGATCGAGCACGTCGTGCCGAAATCGTTCATCGAGGCCGCCGCGACGAACGACGTTCTCCAGATCGTCTTCTTCTCGGTGATATTCGGTTTGGGTCTTTCGCTTTTGAAGGGCCGTCATCGCGACACGATGGTGGAATTCTGCGAGAGCCTCTCGGAAGTGATGTTCAAGTTCACGGCGATCGTCATGAAGTTCGCCCCGATCGGAATCGGCGGCGCGATGGCCGTCACCGTGAGCCACGCCGGCATCGAAGTGCTGAAGAACCTCGCGATTCTCGTGCTGACGCTGTACGGAGCTCTCGGAGCCTTCGTTCTCCTCGTCTTCGTTCCGACGATGTTGATCACACGCATCCCGATGAAGAAGTTCTGGCACGCCGTGAAGCGGCCGGCGGCGATCGCTTTCGTCACGACGTCCTCGGACGCGGCTTTGCCGGACGCACTTCAAAACATGGTGCGGTTCGGGGTGCCGAAGCGAATCGTCTCCTTCGTCTTACCTCTAGGCTATTCGTTCAACCTGGATGGTTCGACGCTGTACCTCGCGTTGGCGAGCGTGTTCTGCGCGCAAGCCGCAGGCATCGATCTCACATGGGAACAGCAGACGATGATGATGTTGTCGCTGATGCTTTCGACCAAAGGGATCGCGGCCGTTCCACGTGCGTCGTTCGTCATTTTGTCGGCGACCGTCGTGACCTTCGGTATTCCGCCCGAGGCGGCGCTTTTGATCTTGGGCGTGGATGAATTCATGGATACCGCGCGAACGGCGGTCAATCTCGTGGGGAACTGCCTGGCTTCTGTCGTGATGGCGAAGTGGGAAGGCGAGTACGATCCCAATCATCCAGACCGAGTCATCGACGACGAACCGAACGAGCCGATCACGCCGTCGACGACTTGATTACCGAACCGAAGGCTGGTTCGCTAATGACCAGCCTTCTTTTAGTTTCTCACTTACCCATGACCGCAGCACGAGCGTGGAAGCCCGTCTTGAAGATACGTTCTTCGAGATTGTCTTTCGTTACCGCGAGAACGGGAGTCGCGATCGTCGCGACTTTGAAGCCGCCGTTGTCGATCGTCTCGTCCGCTTTCGGCTTCTCACCTTTCGCGAGTTGAGCCGCGACTTGCGCGGCTTTGCGCGCGAGGCCCTCGATGTCGAACATCACTTCGAACTGTTGACGACCGGCGACGATGTTCTTGATCGCGGTGAGATCGGCATCCGATCCGGCGACGAAAACTTTTCCAGTCAACTTTTGAGCTGCGAGTGCCTGAACTGCACCATTCGCCATACCAGAGTTGTTCGCGATCACGGCGGCGATGTCGTTCTTGTATTGCGCCAACGCGTTCTCGGTCGTCGTCATCGCGAGAGCGGGGCTCCACTGGTCGTGATTTTTCTCGACGACGATCTTGATGCCTTTGTGCTTGGACAATACCGAGTGGATCCCCTTCATGTGTTCATTGACGATCGAGTGACCGGCTTGGCCCTTCAAGATGATGAAGTTCCCTTTTCCCCCGGTCGCTTTCACTGCGGCCTCGGCCTGGAGAGCTCCGATCTGAACGGCGTTCACCGTGATGTAGTAATCGACCGGCGCATTCGTGATGAGGCGATCGTAGGCGATGACCGGGACCTTGTCTTGATGAGCCATCGCCACGAGATTCGCGGCGGCTCCCGAGTTCACGGCCTGGATGACGAGGACCTTCACGCCTTGTGAAAGCAGATTCTCGACTTTCGCCGTCTGCGTTTGCGCGTTGTTGTCGGCGGCGACGACGATCGGCTCGAGGCCGAGCTTCTTCGCTTCATCGATGAAATACTTTTGATCCTTTTGATAGCGCTCTTCTTGGAGCGTGGAGAGTACGAAGCCAACTTTGGTGGCGGCGCCAGCTTGCACGCCAGAGAAAATCGAGATCAAAGACACGAGAACGATGGCCGTGAGCCTGTTCATGAAACACCCCCGCAAATTCAGATTTGACAGGAAAGTCGCCTGGGGAGCGGGGCTCGGGCAAGCACTTTATTTTTCGGTCTTTTCGGTGTCGCGGGCGCTCTTGTAGTCGACGGTATCCTCATACTTCGGATCGAGGGCCTTGATGAACGTATTGCGCAGGATGCTTCCGATCGCGGACCAAGTGCCGATCTTCAGATCCGCTCGCGATCCGTTGATGGGAACTCTGGCGGCGAA
>JAZKJB010000090.1:0-1863 GCA_040384505.1 Bdellovibrionota bacterium
TTTTATTCACATAGCTCAAATAAGCTTCTATGCTGCTCGTAGGTAGACGCTTTTGGCATCGCTTCGAGCGCGAACGCCGCACAAGTCAGCAAGGTCACCGACGACGGAAAAGTCTTCGTCGATTTCGCAGAAGGCGATGGCGTCACCACTGGCGCGCGCTTCCTCGTGGTCGTCGGTGGAAAGAAACGCGCTGTCATCGAGATCGTGAGAACGAAAGGCACCAAAGCCCTCGCGAAAGTTTTGAAGGGCAAAGCCGAAGTCGGCGGAGAGCTCACGGCTCTCGCTGCAACTGGCGCCTCGAGACCGAAATCCTCGGCTTCTTCGAATAGCGATACTTCTCCGCGCCGCTCACGTCGTACGTCGGAAGGCATGTTCAGCGACATGACCTACGGAGGTGTCGCGGGCTACGACATGACGACTCAAGAAGTCACTTCCGGTGGAGTTTCGGTTTCGATGACCGGTTCGGGCTTCTCGCTAAAAGGTTTCGGCGATCTGCCGATCTCGGGTCCGCTCGGGATGGTCGGGCGCCTCGGCCTCATGCAGTTCAACGTCACCGGCTCGAATTCCGGCACGGCGTACAAGACCGAAATTCTCTATGCGACGGCCGATCTCTTGCTGCGATACAACTTCGGCGAAGACGGCTTCGTACCGTTCGCGCTCGCCGGCCTCGGGCTCCACTTCCCGCTCTCGAAAACGTCGAACGTCCTCGATCCGCAGCGGATCTCGGCGACGACCGTCTTCTTCGCGGGCGGCGGTTTTCATTACACCTTGAGCGAGACGTCGTATTTCACGCTCACCGCGGAGTACGGAATGTTCCCGCCCTCGAATGACGTAAAGACGTCGATGATCGCCGCGCGCGCAGGCATGGGCTTCAAGTTCTAACGTGTCGGCCCCCTGGGATTCCCTCGCACCTGCGGCTCTACTCAGCTGCGAAGCCGGCGTCGAGGGTTGGATCGCCCAGCCCTCGAACACTTACTCGAACGTCGTTTACTTCGTCGTGGCCGGAGCTCTTTGGTGGCGATCGCGCCAGAGCGTAAAACGAACTCACGACATCCCGATGGCAGTTTTAAGTTTCACGATCGGGGTGGCTTCGACTCTCGCGCACGCTTCGCTCGCGCGGATCTTCGCCGTCTTCGACTTCACCGCGATCTTTTTGCTGTTCAGCTACATCATGACGGCGAATCTAGCTGAACTTGGTCGATGGTCCGTTAGACGTCGCCACGGTTTCGCATTAGCACTCTCGGCTCTCTCGATTTTGCCGCAAATCTTAGGTCAGCGAACCGGCCTTCTCGTCTTTACTTTGTACTTGGTGGGCTGCCTCGTGACCGAGGCCCTCGCGCTGAAGAAGCTTCGCATGGCACCGGTCGACAGGCGGTATCTCGCCGCGAGCCTCGGACTCTTGGCGACGGGGCTCGTTTGTTTCTTCCTCGATGAGAGACGAGTGATTTGCGACCCGCAAGATCACGTCTTTCAACTCCATTCGGTTTGGCACTTCTTTGCCGGAGCGAGTCTGTATCTCATAGCACTGTACTTCGAGACGAAGCACCGCCCGGTCAATTCGACTCGAGCAGCATCTTGAGATTGGTTTCCGCAGGTTCATAGCCCGGGTACTTCGCGAGGAGCGATTTTAACGTCGCGATCGCTTCGTCCTTACGTCCCAGCTGATGTTGAGTGAAAGCGCTATAGAGCCACGGGTATGGCTGCCACGCGGCCACCTGGAGCGAAGCTTGATACAAGTCGAGCGCGTTTTGAAGACGTCCCGCCTCGCGTTCGATGTCGGCGAGACGATTGATCGCATTGAAGCTCTTCGGATTTCGCTCGAGCATCCAGCTGAAGAAGGTCTGGTCGTCTTTCCACTTCGGG
>JAZKJB010000091.1:0-2262 GCA_040384505.1 Bdellovibrionota bacterium
GACGAACATGTTCGCTCGTGTCCACGCGAGGTCGACGTCGTCGATCGCGACGAGCCACGCGGGAAGCATCGACTGGATGGCGAGCGGCGCCTCGAGCGAATAACGGATCCGCTCCCAGCTCCAGATCGCCTTCGGTGTTCCCTTCGGAAAAAGCCCGAGACCGCCACCGAGACGAATCGTTTCGTCTAGCGAGAGGCACGACACGAACGCGCGACCCCGTTCGAAGCCCGAGCCCGAATCGTATTCGATCTCGGCTCCTTCGACGACGCTGCTGCTCGGCCCGAAACGCACGTCGTGAACCTTCGCGTTCGCACGAACCGTGACGCCCGCGGCCTGCGCGATCTTCAATCCGCGCGTGTGGCCTTCCGGCGTGAGCCGTCGAATCGAGTAAGGAGAAAAGAGCGGGCTCGCTTCGCCGCCGTTGTGAAGCGCGGAGTGATTTTCGGAGTGACCTCGCGAAACGAAGACATGCGCGAACTGCGCGAGCCAATTGCGCGAGTACATCAGTTTTGCCAGAGCCCTTCGCGCACCGTCTCCGGCGCCGGGTTTCGCGGCTCGAACGTAGTCTTCGGCTTCGGTCGCGAGAGATCGGGCACGCACGAGAAAGTTCGTGAGCTCCGAGCGGAACTCGAGCGGTCCTTCCGGAAGCCACATCGTGAAGCCACCCGGAACCACGACGAGCTCGCCTTCCTCGGACAAACGTCTTCTCTGTGAGGCGAGGAGATCGTCGCTCTCGAGAAGTCCGAATGGTCCTTCGACGTCTTCCCATGCCGATGCTTTGCCACTCAACCGAGAGGTCACGTCGACGAGCGAAACCTTCCAGCCGCGCGACGCGAGTTCCGTCGCGATCCAGTTCCCGCGACCGAAGGCCGACAGCAAAACGAGATCGAATGTCGTGTCGACCGAGGTCATTTAAGTCCTCTCCGGAAGGGTGGCGAAGAGGCGAACGACGTCTTTCAACGCTCGCTGCTCTTCGAGGTGAACGAGGAATTCTGCGAAGGCCAAATGATAGCCGCCGACCTCATCGGCCTTCAAGCAACGTCTTCGTAAAATGAGGCGTCCCGCATCGACTTCTTCGTTCACCTCGTGAACGCTGATTCCGATGTCACTCTTTTCCGCATGCGCGCGCTCGATCGATTTCAATCCGGGATAAGCGGGCAACAACGACGGATGCAGATTCACGATGCGCCCGCGCCACTCCGCCACGAATTCGGGCGGCACGATTTTCATGAAGCCGGCGAGAACGAGGTGTGTCACTCCCCTTGTGCGAAGCTTCTGAGTCAACGCGGCCCAATCGATTCGCTTCGTTCCCTCGAGAAACGGCGTCATCGCCACGTTCACGCCCGCGCGCTTCGCACGCAAGAGCCCGTAGGCATCGCGCGAGGAGCTCACGACGAGACGCACGTTGATTTCATCACCGAGATCGAGGAGAGCGGCCAGATTCGATCCGCGGCCTGAGATGAGGATTCCCCATGCCGCGGATTTGGCCATTAGTATTGCACCTCGGCCTCGCGCGACGGGTCGACGCCCGCGGCGAGTTTGCCAAGTGGAATTGCACGGTAGCCGTGCTTTGCGATCGACGCCTCCACGTGAGTCACGTCACGAGGAGAAACGACCAACGCGAGCCCGACGCCGCAATTCAAAGTCTTCAACATTTCCGTGCGCGCAATGCCGCTTCGATCTTGAACGACCTTGAACGGCTCGGGCCAACCCCAATCGAGCAGCGGCAATACGGTGCCTTTCGGGAGAACGCGCGGCAAATTCTCCATGCCGCCACCGGTGATGTTCGCGACGGCATGCAGTCGGCCTTCACCGTAAAGCTCGAGCACGAGCTTCGAGTAAAGATGAGTTGGCGTCATGAGGACGTCACGCCAGTCGTCGAGATCGTCGCGGAAGACGTTTCGTAGGAGCGAGTAGCCGTTCGAGTGGAAGCCCGAGCTCGAAACTCCGATCACGGAGTCCCCGACCTGCACTCGGTGAGGTCCGAGAATTTCGTCTTCGTCGACGATGCCGACCGAAAAGCCGGCCGCATCGAAGTCGTTGCCATGATAGACGCCGGGCATTTCGGCGGTTTCACCACCGATCAACGCTGCACCCGATTCGTGGCACGCACGACGGACACCCGTGAGAAACGCTTTCGCGGCCTCGAGATCCAATTTTCCACTCGCATAGTAATCGAGAAAGAAGAGCGGCTGGGCTCCGCAGCAGATCAAGTCGTTCACGCACATCGCGACGAGATCTTGGCCGACGCCCTCGTACATT
>JAZKJB010000091.1:2272-5088 GCA_040384505.1 Bdellovibrionota bacterium
GTGGAGCTGACCAAACAAGGTTTTTTGATGTTCGGGAAACCGAGTTTGAAGACGGCCGCGAAGCCGCCGATTCCGGAGACCAATTTGTCTTTGTGGGGAGAGCTCGCGGGCGCGGTTTCCTTCAGCCACTCGACGAGGGCATCACCTGCTTCGACATCGACTCCTGAGGATTTGTAGTCGATCACTTCGAGCGTTTCTCCTAGGCAATTCGTCGGTCACTCGTCGGGAATTGGGCCCATCTAAACCCGCCTTTTCCTTCATGTCCAGCCTTTGGGCGGGTGACCAAACGATAGGCACAGATGTGCTTGGAGTCGCTCATCATGTGGTCTTCCCCTTGCTTCTTAACCATGCGAAGATTGGTCAAGGTTTCAGGGGGATTCATGCTCAAGGCTCTCGCAGTCGCGGCTCTCGTCGCGATCTCGCTCCCGATGTTCGCGCAAGCTGGGGATCTCCCGAGCGAGTCCCGTTTCGGCGAGTCGGGCCTCCGAAAGCCGTGGCTGGTCGCGGCGAACGACCGACCCATCGCACTCCCCGGAACTCTTCTCGCTCAAAATGAAGGCGATGACGCCTACGACCCGTTCGCGGATTACTCCGAATTCGAAGAATCGATGGACGAGGAAGAAGACATCAACTTCTTCCGCAACGGCCGCCTGCTCACGCTGGGTTTCATCGGTGGCTATCGCGGTTACACCAACACGCTCGGCACGATCTACACGAGCGGCCCCGGCTTCGGCCTCTTCCTCTCGTATTTCTTCGATCTGCGATTCGCATTGCAGTTCGGCTTCCTCACCAGCGACCACACCCTCACGGTCAAAGGTGCTGGCTTCTCCCCGATCCAGGGGACCGTCTCCCTCACCGATCTCTCGTTCCTGTTGAAGATGTATTTCAACACCCAAAACGTGACCCGCGGGTTGGCGGACCTGAACCCCTATCTCGTGGGTGGATTTTCGCAGATCTATCGAACGACAACGGTTTCGGGGAACGACAACTTCGCGAAGGATACGGCGTTCGCGTTCGACATCGGTGCCGGCCTCGAGATCCCGATGATGCGGAACAAGATGTTCTTCGGCTTCCAGGGTCTCTACCAGCTGGTGAACTTCGCGGACGAAGCGAAGGTCATCCAGGACGAGAACGACACACTGACGGGCGTCACGCCAGCTGGGGATTCTTTCCTCATTTTGGGCGTCCTCGGCGTGAATTTCTGAATGTTCGTACCGGGATCCGGGTATGCCGGTTAACCCGTATTCCCGGATCCCGGGATTGAAAACCTGAACAAATTTCTCTCTTTAGCCCATCGGTTGCCCACCCCTGGGGCCCGTCGTATGTTGCCCCGCGTAGCAACCCCTACCGGAAGGTAAGCCCAAATGACCAAGGCCCTCTTGATCGCTGCCGCTCTCATCGCCCCCATGGCCAGCCAAGCCGCTGGACTCCATTGCAAAGCTGCACGCCTCGGCCTCGAGCTCGCAGTTCCTTTGCAGAACGCAGCGCTCACCGGCTCGGTGAAACTCACCAAAGTCCAAGGGACACTTCTCGAAGTGAAACCCGATCGTGTTCGCGACCTCGTCGTCACGCCGACTTCGGTTTCGTTTACCGGTCTCGCGGCCGACAGCGAAGAAACGATCTTGAAATTCGAAGCGACGAAGAACGAATACGGCCGCTACGTCGGCTACATCCTGTACGCACACTCGCAAATCGGCTTCGTCTGCACGGAAAACTGAACGGCCTCTTGGGGACTGAAAGCAAAGAGCCACTCGCTTCATCGGCGGTGGCTCTTTTCTTTTCCGCGCTCGCTCAGCCTCGTTAGCGGAGGCGTGAAGTCGATTCGTAGGTCGAGATGATCTTCGCGAGATCGAAGAAGTAGATCTTGTTGTCGCGGAAACCCGACGACATCAAGATGCGGTTGTCGGGAGTCACCGCGAGAGCCGTCGGCTCGACGCCTCCCACTAAGCTCTTCACGACCACACCTCTTTCGAGATCGACGACGTCGACCTTGCCCTTTTGGCTCATCGGGGTCATCTCGTTGTCGTTGACGCCGTCGTAGTTCAAACCGGCCGTGCGAAACGAAACGTACAAGTAACGCTCGTTCACCGGATCGAGAACGATCGTGTTCGGTTCGGCTTTTCTATATTTCTGATTCGGAAACGTCGGGTGGTCAGTGGGATACTCGTCGAGAACGAGGAATCCGCTCTTCGCCGTCGGGAACGGGATCAGGATCTCTTTCCAAACCGAAGTCGGAAGCGATGCCGACTCTTCTCCCCGTCTGTTCGCCTTCACGATCGAGAGCAACTTCGGCACGTCGATACGCGAGATCGCGTTGCCGTGCATGTGCGAGATGTACGCGATCGTGCCGTTGCGATTCATGACGACGTGACGGAAGTTGAGGGCATCGCTCGGTGCCTGAAGCTCCGCGATCTGTTTGTGCTCGACGGAATCGATCACGAAGATCGAATTGCTTTCGGCACCCATGACCAGAGCATTGCGACCGTCGGCGGTGAACGCGATGCCACGCGCCGCAATCTTACCGCGACCTTTCGAATCGACGTGCGAGGTCGTGAGCTTGATCAGACCTTTGATGCGCGTCCCATTGGTATCGACGACGGGCCCACTCCCGAGCGAGCTCAAGTCCATGATCGTAAGGTCGTTCGAAAAGTAGTTCGCGATGTAGCCTAGCTCCGGCGTGATGCGCGGACGGATCTTGATGACCTTCGGGCCTTCGGCACCCACGAGACCTTGGCGTTTCGTCGGGATCATCTTCACGATCTGCTCGGTCTGCGTGTCGATGACGGAGACCATCGGATACGGAAGGACTTCGCTCG
>JAZKJB010000091.1:5098-11367 GCA_040384505.1 Bdellovibrionota bacterium
GGACCGCAGCCTTCCATGCGAGTGACGAGGGCGTAGCGACCGTTCTCGGTCATCTCGACTTCGATGTTCCCGAGTGTCGTCGGGCGTGGACCTGTCGGAGTCTTCAGAATTCTGTGCAGCTTGATCTTTTCGACGTCGATGATCGTGACGTTGCCCTCGTAGCGACCTTCCGGCGTGATCTTGCGACCGGCCATGTCGGCGACGTAGAGGAAGCGGCCGTCGTTCGTCGTGACCATGCCCTTCGGCATCTCACCGGTCTCGACTTTGCCGAGGAGGAACTCTTTCGTCGGATTCGCGGTCAGCACGTCCGCATGTGCGGGAGCCGCCAGCAAGAGAGCCGTGAAACCGAGGGTGGCCTTGATTGCGATCATGGACTTCTCCTGCCTACGAGAGGCGATACACGTCGAGTGCCCGGGAGAAGAGCAAAGGCGGCGCCTCGACTTTTCGGTCACGGAGTTTCATGAGTGATCAGTGAAGTTAGCGGGAGAAGTGTCTAGGGATCCGACACCCCGTTTGAAAGGCTTATACTCTAGAGTTTCGTCGACCGCCGACAATTGGCGGCTTCGAGGTCTCGGTTCGGCGCGATGGAGACTGAAATGAAAAAGGCGTCACGTGACGCCTTCTTTGATCGCTGTGCTTTCTGGGGAAAATTAGAGAGCGCGAATTTTCGCCTTCAATGCGGGGTACTCGTTCAAGAATGCGACCATTTCATGCATGTCTTGAGAGAGTGCCATATGCGTTTTGGTGATGGCCTTCAGTTGAAGATCATTTTTCGAATTCAGGAGAACTGTGATTTTGAAATTGCCCGAACCGAAGGTCTTCTGCGCCAGTGTCTCGTTAACGTGTGGGTTGATGTACCCAACGAACAGACTGTAGGTCACTTCGACTCCGTCTTTGGTCTTCTGGAAAGAGCAGGTCTCGTTGCCATACTCTTCCAACCACAACGATCCATAATCACCCGCGCTGCCTTTATATGCGGAGTTCAGGCAAGGCGACTTGCCTTCCACTCCCGAAGATTTCGTTGCTGCCGATGCGACACTCGTGAAAGCCAAAATCGCAGCCATGATCGCAAAGGTCTTCATCGCAAAACTCCATCGGAAAGGTGATTCGGGGCTCAGTCTGCACTGCAAGCCGCGCCATTTGCCGGCGCAAATCCATTCGACTTCGCCGTTCAAGGAGTTTGCAGTGGCCGAGAATTGCCAGCGGGCATCGTCACTTCGAGCGCCCTCCTGGCCCTCGCGATCGGCCGCGAATTGAGCTGAAGGGGAAAGTAATTCTATCATTCGGTCCACCGATTCGGATCAAATCAAAGTGATTCACGCTGGAAACTGGAATAGATATTGAAGCCCACAGACCCAAACCTGGATCATCAAACTGGAGCGCGAAATGTTGAATCAGAAACTGAGCCTGTTCGTCCTCATGGCTCTTCCTTTCTTTGTAGCGCTCCCCAACGCCCACGCCGACGAGACGATCACCTGCACGGCAGAACTGCTCATCGCTGCCGATCAGCCCGGCGGCGGAATCATTCCCGTTACTGTCAAAGTCGACGGCCAAGGCAAAGCGACCCTTCAGCTGAAGAATGAACCGGCGACGAACGTTTTGGAAGTGACCGACATCAAGATGACCGGCGCTCAGATCGAAGAATATTCGAAGTGCGATCCCTACAGCGAGAAAGCCGATGAATGCAAAGCCGCGGCACTTGGCGGCCCCAAGTCGTTCTTCGAGCAAGGCCCTGCTGGTGCCCTCGCGCTGTTCAAGAGCTACACGACGGAGATTCCGCCCGGAGAAACGGCTCCCTCGGACGAGTTCAAATCAAAAGTTTTGGGTTTCGACATTCAGAAAATCGCACGAGCTCGCATGTTCCAGATCGTGTCGGAACAAGACAGCCAATTCGGCGGCGGCGGTTTGATCGAGTACTATGCGGCCGACGGCATTCTCTTGGGTCGCATGCTTCAAGCCCTCGAAGTCAGCACCTGCAACTGATCGCTGGCAATTGATCGCTTCGACGAAGGCGTCACGTGACGCCTTCCAAACTCAAACCAGCCCGACCAGACCCAAGCCCGCCAAAACTAGCGAGCCGATGATCAAGATCGGCGCGAGCCATCTGATGATGAAGAGCCAGTGCGAATGGAGCGTCTGAGTCGCAACGGATTCGTCGTTCACGAACTCCGCTTCGGCTTTGTCGCGGCGAAGTTTTCGCGCGATCAAGAACGAGATCCCGAGGGCCGAGAGCGGCAAAAGTGCGTCGATCAGGATGGCATCGAGAATCTCGAGGAGCCCGTGACCTCCGATGTTCACTTCTTTCAGCGCCGACGTCGAGAGCGCGGGCAATGCGCCGATCACGGTCGCCGTCACACCCGTGATCCAGGCGGCCTTCGCGCGTGAAAGTTTCGTGAAATCCAGCAAGTTCGCCACGACCGACTCGAGCAAACCGATGCTCGCGCCCAGCGCCGCGAGATAAAGACAGATGAAAAAGGCCATCCCGAAAACGAAGCCGCTATCGATGTCGATCAAGAGCCGCGGAAGCGTTTGGAACAACAGCTCCGGGCCGGTGGTCGTGAATCCCCCGCCGATGAGAAGCGGAATGTCGAAGCCTTCGCGCTCCATCTCGGCCGCGAAGCCGGCCGATGGGATGCGCGTTTTGTCGTTGAGGTAACTTCCGAACGTCACCATCGTGCCCAGGCCGATCGAGAGCGTGAACATCACGTGCCCGATCGCCATCAAGGGCGAGTATACCGTGAGCTTGGTGAAGTCGGGATAGAACATGAAACGTAGAGCGTCGGTCGAAGTCGGAAGACTCAACGATTTCGTCACGAGGATCACGAGGAGGACGATGAAGATCGGCATGACGTTCCCGACCCATTTCTCGATACCCTCTTGCACGCCCTTCACCACGATCACGAGCGTGATCAAGAGATGAACGCTCATCAACGCGATTTGCAAAAAACCATTGTCGCGTAGGATCTGGAGACTCTGGTCGACTTCGAAAGTCCCCGTCTGAACCTGACTGACGAAGAACTGCATGAGGAAGTGAAGCACCCAGCCGCTGATGACGGCGTAATACGACAAGACCAAGAGACAACAGGTAACGGAGACTCGCCCGACCCAGACCCAAGGCGAAGATCCCTTGATGTCCTTCGAGCGCGGCGCCCGTGAGATCGACTCGTCGACCGCGAGGCGCTGACAGGCCGAGATGACGGATCTGCGAGTGAGCTTACCGAGCGAGAGCTCGGCGATGAGTAGCGGAAGACCGATCACGAGCGCGAAGAAAACGTAGAGGAGTACGAAGGCGCCACCGCCGCTCTCGACGGTGACGTAGGGAAAGCGCCAAAGATTTCCGAGTCCGAATGCGGAACCGATCGCAGCGAGATAGAACCCGAAACGGGTCCCCCAAAGCGAGCGCTTCCTCATGTTCACGTTTCGGACCGTTCGTCTTGAAGGTTATCTTCGATGACTTCTACACGGGCGCCTTGATCCATTTTCTCGAGATCTTCGATCGCGTACGCTTTGAAGCCGAGCGTGTCGGCTTCGTAAGCGAAGTCTTCACCTTCGACCGCATCGTTGACCGTCGATTCCGCAGACTCGATCGCTTCGTCCAGGGCCGGCATCTTACGACGCTGACCGTGGCTTCCCGACATCACGAAGATCCGAATCGGTACACCTTTGAGACCGAACTCTTCTTGCAAGCGCTTCGCGACGAAACGTCGATACGACGGCGAAACACCGTCGGGATGGTTCGCGAACGCGATGAACGCCGGCGGTTGTTGGTTCGTCTGTGTGAGGTAATAGAACTTCACGTTCTGGATTCCCCACACGGGAGCCGGAGCTTGGCGAATCGTGTTGATGAAGAAGTCGTTGAGCTTGCGGGTCGTGATCCGCATCTTGATCTTGTCTTCCATCGCGACGATCGTGTCGAACATGTCTTTCAAACCCTTGCCCGTCACCGCACTCGTGAAGACGATGGGAAGATCAGGGAAGAAATGGAACTCGGTCTCGACTCGCGAGCGGAACCAGCTGCGATAGGCATCCCGCGCCTCTTCCGCGATATCGACTTTGTTCGCGACCAAGATCACCGCACGGTGAGCTTTCAAGATTTGCTCGAGGATCTTCGCATCCTGGGACGTCGGTCCTTCGTTCCCGTCGACGACGAGAAGCGTGATGTCAGCTCGGCGAATCGCATCGCGTGTTTTGAACGTCGAGATGATCTCGAGATCCTGCTGAACCTTCGCCGACCGTCGCAATCCCGCCGTGTCGATCAAGATGTACTTGCGACCCTCGTACATGAGCTCGGTGTCGACCGAATCGGTCGTCGTGCCGGCGATCTCCGAGACCAAAAGGCGTTTCTCGCCGAGAAGCCGGTTACAGAGCGAGCTCTTACCGACGTTGGGTTTTCCCACCATCGCGAGTGTCAGACCCTCGCGAACGGTATTCTCCGTGCGGCTGATCTGCGCTGCGATCCACTCGAGGACTTCGTCCATGCCGTAACGCTGCTCGAAGCTCGCTGCGACCATGTCGAAGCCGAGTTCATAGAAATCGTTCTTCGCTTCTTCTTGAGCATGGATCTTGTCGACCTTGTTCAAGACGAGCAAGAACGGTTTGCCCGCTTCCTTCGCGATTCGGATGATGTCGCGGTCTTCGGTATGGAGACCTTCGCGGCCATCCATCACGACGATCAAGTGGTCGACGGAGCGAAGGAAGTCGACGACCTGTTCACGAATGAGCTTCGAGAACAAATCCTTCGCCTCGGTCAGTCCACCGGTGTCGATGAGATCGAATTTGTGACCCCAAACGTCTGCTGGCTCGATCAAGATGTCTCGAGTGACACCCGGCTGATCTTTCACCACGGCTCGACGCGAGCTCGTCAGGTAATTGAAGAGCGTCGATTTACCGACGTTGGGTCGACCGATGATGGCGACTCGCGAGACGTCACGATGAGCCTTGAAGAGCGGCTCGCTCGTGGCGCTGGTCAGCTCCGGTTCTTTTCTGGATTTCGGCCCGTTATTCTTTCGCGACGACATAGCCGAGCTCCTTCATGATCCGGGGATTCTTCGTCCAGCCTTCGTGGACCGCGACGTGCAATTCGAGATAAACTTTTTGTCCGACGACCCGCTCGATCAATTTGCGGGCGTCCATGCCGATCTTCTTCAACGTCTGCCCACCGGCACCGATGACGATCGACTTGTGGTTCTCTTTGTCGAGGAGAAGCTCGCAGCGAATCATCACCGTCGGGCCGTCTTCCTTGAACTCGTTCACGCGAACCGCGAGACCGTAGGGAATTTCCTGGCGAAGGTGATCGAAGCAAGCTTCGCGAACGAACTCGGCCGACATCTGGCGGAGCGTTTGAGTCGTGTAGATCTCTTCGTCGAAGAGAGGCGCGGGAGCCTTCGGAAGGAGAGGGATCACACGTGAGAGAACTTCTTCGACCGCTTCTTTACGGCGCTTCGCCGTCGAGATCGACACGAACGGGATCTGTTCCTCCATGAGGAACGGGAAGTATTTCGGAGTCCGCGTACCGCCGAGCAAGTCGTTCTTCGTGACGACCGCGACCCACGCCTTATTCGATTTTCTCAAGAGCCCGATGAGCTCTTCGACCGATTCGCTCGAGTCGTCGGCCCCGAGAAGGGCGCACACGACGTCCGCGCCATCGATCACGTCTTTGACTTCCTCCTGCAGGAATTTGTTGAGGCCGCTCGTGGACTTCAAGTTTCCGGGGGCGTCGACGAAGACGATTTGGGAATCAGTGCGATTCAAGATCCCCGTCACCCGGGTGCGGGTCGTTTGCGGCTTTGCCGAAACGATGGAGACCTTCTCGTCCAGGATCGCGTTCAAGAGCGTACTCTTGCCCGCGTTCGGTTGGCCGACGAGCGCGACGAAGCCGGCTCGATAGTTTTTTCGCTCGTTGGTCTCTTCGGTCATTTCAACTGCTCCAATGCTTTCTTCGCGGCGTCTTGCTCCGCGGCTTTCTTGCTTCGACCCTGACCGGTCGCGAGGACTTCACCGTCGAGGCGAACCGAGACGGCGAATGTTTTGTCGTGATCAGGTCCGTTCTCGGACTCGACGCTGTAGTTCGGCGTGGCTTTTTTCACTTCTTGAGCGCGCTCTTGCAAACGCGTCTTGAAATCCGATTCGAAGTCGACCGGCGAAGTCTCGAGATCGCCGAGTTTCGCGGCGAAGATCGATTCGACCGCGGCCTTCGCGCTCTCGAAGCCACCATCTTGGTAAACGGCGCCCAGGATCGCTTCGACGGCCGATGCGAGAATGCGGGGCTT
>JAZKJB010000092.1:0-6865 GCA_040384505.1 Bdellovibrionota bacterium
CGCTTTGGAAACACCCTCGACCGAGACTTTCGGCGAGGTCGCTTTTTTATCGTCCTTTTTCGCGCCGTTTTTCTTCAGCTGCGCTTTCGATTCGGCCTTCTTTGAAACGAAAACGACCAGCGCGTCCGCGCCGACGTTGTCGAGGTTCGATTTCACGATTTCGATTTTCATTTCTGGTCCCCTTCGCCTCGTCACGGCGTCGATAGCCGCGAGGCATTAACAGTGCGGCACATGGTTCTGCGATGAGCAAAAGGCGTATCACACCGATCCGGGCGACGAGAAGCGTTTAGAGACCGTGAAAGTCACATATTTCCAGCCTTTAAGTCCGCGTCTTTTGAGCCGACAAGACCTTGTCAACGCTCGAAGAGTGCCGACATTATGCTGAGCGAGATGTGCATCTAGAAGGGAACCTTGTGCCGCTGATTCCAATCGTCGTCGAACAGACCTCCAGAGGCGAACGAAGCTACGACATCTACTCTCGTCTTCTCAAAGACCGGATCATCATGATCGGAACTCCGATCAACGACGACGTCGCGAACATCACGATCGCGCAAATGTTGTTCCTCGAAGCCGACAATCCGGACAAAGACATCCAGCTTTACATCAACAGCCCGGGCGGCAGCGTGAGCGCCGGCCTCGGCATCTACGACATCATGCAGTTCGTGAAGTGCGACGTCGCCACGATGTGCATCGGTATGGCGGCCAGTATGGGATCGTTGTTGTTGGCGGCCGGAACGAAGGGCAAGCGTTACGTGCTCCCTCACGCCCGTGTTATGATCCATCAACCGCACATCATGGGCGGGTTGTCGGGTCAGGCGAGCGACATCGAGATCCAGGCGCGCGAAATGATCCACACGAAAAAGCGCCTGACCGAAATCTACGCCCAGCACACGGGTAAGGATTTCGATTTCCTGAGCAATGCCATGGACCGTGATTATTTCTTGAGTGCGGAAGAAGCGAAGGATTTCGGCCTCGTCGACAACGTGGTGAAATTCCGGAAGGGTAACAACCGATGAAAAAAGAAGCCTCCTCGGGACTTCTCCGCTGCAGCTTCTGCGGCAAGAGTCAGAACGAAGTCAAAAAACTGATCGCGGGCCCCGGCGTCTACATCTGCGACGAGTGCATCGAGCTCTGTAACGACATCATCGCGGAAGAGCGCGAGCGTGAAGAGACCTCGAAGGCGACTCTCAAGGTCCCGCGCCCGATCGACATCAAACAACACTTGGACGATTACGTGATCGGACAAGACCGTGCGAAGAAAGCTCTCGCGGTCGCCGTTCACAACCACTACAAGCGGATCAACGCGATGGGTGGGAAGAAAGACGACGTCGAGCTCGCGAAGTCGAACATCTTGCTCATCGGACCCACGGGTTCTGGCAAGACTCTCCTCGCGCAGACGATCGCTCGCATCTTGAACGTTCCGTTCGCGATGGCAGATGCGACGACTCTCACGGAAGCCGGCTACGTCGGCGAAGACGTCGAGAACGTCGTTCTCAATCTGTTGCAGTCGGCCGATTACGACGTCGAGAAAGCGCAAAAAGGCGTCATCTACGTCGACGAGATCGACAAGATCACGCGCAAGTCGGAAAACCCGTCGATCACACGGGACGTTTCGGGCGAAGGCGTTCAACAAGCGCTCCTGAAGATCCTCGAAGGAACGGTCGCGAACCTTCCGCCGAAAGGTGGTCGTAAGCACCCCCAACAAGAATTCATCCAGGTCGACACGACCAACATCCTGTTCATCGTCGGCGGTGCCTTCGTCGGACTGGAAAAAGTCGTGGAAAACCGCCGCAGCTCGAAGTCGCTCGGCATCATGGCCGACATCAAGAGCCAGAGTGAAAAAGATGCGGGTGTGAACGTCATGCAGTTCACCGAGCCGGATGACCTCGTGAAGTTCGGGCTCATCCCCGAATTCATCGGCCGTCTGCCTGTGATCGCGGTGTTGGACCCCTTGGAAGAGTCGGCGCTCATCGACATCTTGGTGAAGCCCAAGAACGCGCTCACCAAGCAGTATCAAAAATTGTTTGGCTACGAAAAAGTAAACCTCGTGTTCACCGACAAGGCGTTACACGCGATCGCGAAAGAAGCGCTCGTGCGTAAAACTGGCGCGCGTGGTTTGCGTGGCGTGATCGAGAATTCGATGATGGACATCATGTTCGAAATTCCTTCCAAACAGAACGTCAAGGAATGTATCATCGACGAAGAGGTCATAACCCTCGGAAAAACGCCCACGCTGACGTACAGAACCGAAGCTGAAGTCGAAGATCTATCCAAGAAGGACGATTCGGCCGAGAGCGCTTAAACGGCGCCTCAACTAAGGCTTCGATTCTAAAAAATACAGCGGGCTCCAAAATTTTAACCTGATTCACCGAGGGGCGGGTCAGGTTAGAACTCCGGGGGGGACGGTTCCGAAAGGAGCTGGCCTCTGACCACCGTAAGGATAACGGTGGTCGTTCTGGGACGACGCCTGAACGCAATGTTCAGGTGCCATGGAAGGAGCTACTCATGAGCGAAGGCGCTGGTAAGTCTGAATCGTATAAACTCCCGCTTTTGCCTTTACGGGACCTGATCATCTTTCCTCACATGATGATGCCGCTCTTCGTCGGTCGCGAGAAGAGTATCAACGCTCTCGAAGAAGCGATGAGCAAGCAGACGGACATCGTCCTGGCCGCTCAGCGCGACGCCAAGACGAACAATCCGGAGCCTGGCGACATCTACGACGTGGGTACGGTGGGAACGATCATCCAGCTCTTGCGCCTCCCTGACGGCACCGTGAAGGTCCTCGTCGAAGGCAAGCGCCGGGTGCGGATCGAGAAGTTCACCGGTAACGAGAACTACTTCATCGTCGAAGTGACGGATCTCCCCGAGAAGTCGGAGAGCCCTGTCGAAGCGCAAGCGCTCATGCGCTCGGTGAAGTCGACGTTCGAACAATACGTGAAGCTGAACAAACGCATTCCGCCCGAAATCCTCATGCGCGTTTCGACGATCGAAGCCGCGGGCGAGCTCGCGGACATCATCGTCGCTCAGCTCAATTTGAAACTCGAAGACAAGCAGAAGATCCTCGAGATCTTCGATCCGGGCAAACGCCTCGAACAACTGCTCAACCTCATGACGGGTGAAATCGAAATTCTCGAAGTCGAGAAGAAGATCCGCACGCGCGTCAACGAGCAGATGCAGGCGATCCAGAAAGAGCTCGGCGAGAAGGACGACTATCAAGCCGAGCTGCAAGAGCTCGAAGAGTCCGTCCGCAAGAAAAAGTGGAGCGACGAAGCTCGCGACAAGACGCTGAAGGAAATCAAGAAGCTCAAGATGATGTCGCCGATGTCGGCCGAAGCGACGGTCGTCCGGAATTACATCGACTGGATGCTGAGCTTGCCGTGGCACAACTACGGCCAAGACAAGCACGACATCGCGAAAGCCGAAGCGATTCTCGACGACGATCACTGGGGACTCGAGAAGGTGAAAGAACGGATCCTCGAGCATCTCGCGGTGCAAGCGATCGCACCCGACATGAAGGGCCCGATCCTTTGCCTCGTCGGACCTCCGGGCGTCGGTAAGACCTCACTCGCTCGCTCGATCGCGAAGAGCTTGAACAAGAACTTCGCGCGCATCTCGCTCGGCGGCGTTCGTGACGAAGCGGAGATCCGCGGTCACAGAAAAACGTACGTCGGTGCGATGCCGGGAAAAATCCTGCAAGCGCTCCGTAAAGTCGAACACGGGAATCCGATCTTGCTCCTCGACGAAATCGACAAGATGTCGAACGATTTCCGCGGCGACCCGTCGTCGGCATTGCTCGAAGTCTTGGATCCCGAGCAGAACGGAACGTTCGTCGATCACTACCTCGAAGTCGACTACGACCTCTCGAAGGTGATGTTCGTCACGACCGCGAACAGCTTGCACACGATTCCGCGCCCGCTCCTCGATCGTATGGAAGTCATTTCTCTCGAGGGATACATCGAGAGCGAGAAGTTCCACATCGCGAAGAAGTACCTGGTGCCGAAGCAGATCAAAGTTCACGGTCTCGAAACGCGTAAGGTGTCTTTCGCGGATCAAACGATCCGCCTGGTCATCCGCCACTATACGAAGGAAGCCGGAGTCCGGAATCTCGAGCGTCAGCTCGCGAACGTCTGCCGCAAAGTCGCGAAGGTCCTGATCAAGGAACAAGCGACGGCCGAAATGAAGGCGACGACGAAGAAAGCGACCGAGAAAGCGGCGAAAGGCCTGACCGGCAAAGGATTCATCGTCACGCCGAACAAACTCGTCGAGCTCTTGGGCCCGCACAAGTACCGGTACGGCAAGATCGAGGAAGAAAACGAGATCGGTCTCGTCAACGGTATGGCTTACACGGAAGTCGGTGGAGACCTTCTCCTCATCGAATCGACCGTGGTCCCCGGAAAAGGCAAGTTCACCGTCACCGGACAACTCGGCGACGTGATGAAAGAGTCTTGCTCGGCGGCGATGAGCTACGTCCGTTCACGCGGTCCTCTCTTCGGCCTCGACAAAGAGTACTTCCAGAACATCGACATCCACATCCACGTACCGGAAGGTGCGGTTCCGAAGGACGGTCCGTCGGCAGGCCTCGCGATCACCACTTCGATCGTCTCTGCGATCATGAAGATCCCGGTGAAACGCACGGTCGCGATGACGGGTGAGGTGACGTTGCGTGGACGCGCTCTCGCGATCGGCGGTTTGAAAGAGAAGACCCTCGCGGCTCACAGAGGCGGAATCAAGACGGTCATCGTGCCGAAAGAGAATGAAAAGGATCTGAAGGACATCCCGAAGGAAGTCATGAAAGATCTGAAGTTCATCCTCGTCGATCACGTCGACCAGGTTCTGGTGAACGCTCTCGACGTGAAGGGCCCGAAGGACATCTTCAAAAACAAACTCGATCGCGCGGAAGGCCTCAAGGCCAACTACCTCGGCCACGAGCTCCAAGCCCACTAACCAGAACGTAGCAGCTGGTTTTTGGTAAAAGTCTGCGTCGAACCCCAGCCCCGGTGGCTGGGGTTTTTCTTTTAGGGCTTGGGGAGACGATCGGCAATGAGTTTGCCGGCGACGACGGCGCCTCGTTCGGTGAGATGAACGTGATCGATGAACAGACGCTCTTCGCTCTCCGTGAATTCCACGCTTCGGGAGAGATCGAGAACGTCCACGCCCTTCGACTTCGCGATCACGGCGGCTTCGTCCAAAAATCGGCGATAAGCGTCCTTGAACCCCGTACCGATCTCCGTTTTGCGTCCGACGAATTCTTCGTACATCCTTTGTTCGTCGACGGTCCTCTTCGATTTCCAGCAGATCTCCGGTTGCAAGACCGCCAGATACTTCGCACCGCGTGCTTTCGCGAAATCGTTCATGCGCGACAAATTGAGAGCGAGCTCGCGGGCGAGACGCGAATACTCTGCACGACTCTCGGCCTCGTCCGCGGGCATCGGAAGCGGCTTGGGCTTCACGCACCCCTTGCACGCCAATCGGAACATGCGCTGATACTCCGAGAAGATCTGGTGGTTGAACCCGAGGAGTGCTCCTGCTCGCGGAGTGATCTGCCCGAAAAGATCGTTCCAACCGGTGTAGCTCACGTAAGCCTTCGGAACATGGCGATCGAGGTGATGAACCATCAAGGCCAGCTCTTGTCCCGAAAGCGCAGCGATGATCCCGGCGTTCACGATTTTCAGCTCGGGCCGGTAACGCTCGATCTGAGCGTTGAGCGTGTTCTTCTCACCCGCGATGAAAAGGGAGAACGCGGCGGAGCCGCCGGTGAGAAAAACGAGCGGTCGTTCGTCGTCCGCGCGGAGCCCACCACGGAAACCGTTCTGGTCGATCTCGTACCAAAAACTCTTCTGACCCGGGAAATTTCGGAAAACCGTGAAGGGGTCCATCACGATCTTCACCCCGCGATGCTGCACGGTGAGAAAGTTGCCGTCGTCATCCACGAGCGCGACCAAACCGGATGTCGTCGATGCCGAAGGTCGCATGACGTTGAAAGCCATGAACGCGATCGAGCCGACGGCGATCGCCGCCAGGGAGTTGAAGATGTACGGGTTCAACAAGAACCGACGGAAGCTTCGGTCGCGTCGGCGGAAGAAATGAACGACGCCTAGCTGGAAGAGCGCGATCACGAGGGCGAATGCCGAATGGAACGCGATTCTTTTCGCTCGAATGGTCGCCTTCGGCTCCTCGAGATTCGGAAAAATGATTTGCGGATCGCCTTCACTTTCGAAGTCGATCCCGTGCTCCGACCTCGTGAGCTTCGCACGAGTGACTTCGATCTTCGAATTCGGCCCCAAGTCCCAGTCGTAGCCGAAAATCTGCGCTCCATGATAAAGCCGCAACTTCAGCAAGCGACCTTTGCCCGAGTAATTGAAGGGATCCAAGCGAAGGGCCGTCGCCTTGGAGCTCGGAAAGCGAAACTCGAGCGTCTGCGGATCGCCTGACGCATATCGAACGACCTGACTCTCGGTCTCGACGAAGTAAGTGCCGAACGAGGAGGTGAAAAGCTGAGCTTCCACCGAGTTGGGCGGTCCTTCGGCCGAGATCTCGGCGATCATGCCGAATTCGCTGGCCGATCCATACACGTAGAGAAGGCTCGCGATCCCGATCGAAATCGCGACGACACCGACGAAAACTCTAATTCTCAATTGGGCCTCCGCTCGCGGCGTATTCGGCGAAGCAAGGGCGAAGATCGACGACACGGAGCTCGTGTCGATCCGCCATCTCGTCATTCAAGACATGAGTGCGCTGGAGCCACCGCTCGATCAGGGCGTTGAAATGAGGGTTCTCGGGAAGATGGAAATTGCTCACCGAAGCGAGGTGGAGCACGACGAGCTCGCTTCCGTTTTTCTTCGCTTGATCGACGACACGCGGAAAA
>JAZKJB010000092.1:6875-17552 GCA_040384505.1 Bdellovibrionota bacterium
GTCGTCTCGTTGAGGAAGCCGTCGTTGTAGAGGGTTCGCTCTTTCGCGTTTCTCTCGTGCTCGGGCGCGAGCAGAATCTTAGCGATTTCGGTTTTCACCGCGAGGAGACGATTGTTCATGATGAAGGATTTCAGTGAATTCAAGATTGAACGGATGACGTAGCTCGCCTTGTAAATCGTCTTGCTGAGCCGAAGCAGCGCGATGAAAGTATTCTCGACGAGCAAGTGCCGTTTGCTTTTCGAGACCTTCTCGCGAAGCTCGGGATGTCGCTCCAGGATCGATGCGTAGTTGGGATCGCGATCGTCCATGAAGGTGATCATTTCGTTTATTCCATCTGCCATGACCACGAGATCGGCCTTTGGCTCCGTCTTTTTCAGCAGTTCGAGAGTCATATCGGAATTCTGTCCGCCCTCGGCGAGATTCCGGAATCGCGCGTTCGGATGTTTCTTCATCAGTCTCGAGACCCAGTTCTCGGTCGAATCGCAGTTGCGGCCAGCCGTCGTCGATCCTCCCAGGAACCAAACTTCGCGACGCCCTTCGAAGAGATCGGGCGCCAGGCGCGCGAAACATTGCGCCGCCAGTTCTTCGCCGGAGTCCCTGAAATGAACCGGATCGCAAAAATGCGTTCTGTAAAACGGAGTCACCCCGGAGCCTGGCGTTTGCTCGAAGAACTGCAATCCCAGCAGGGACTCACCCCGACCGGACCCTTCGAGACCTCGAAGAAGGACTTCGGCGAAAAGGAAGAGAGCCACGATCAAAATGAAGGCTCTGAGGCGCTTGGACATTCGCCCGATTCTAGAATGTGACGTTCTTGAAACTGAAAGGAATTCAGGCGCTTTCCGTCACTTCCTGTAATTTGCAGGCTCGTACGTCCTTTCGCTCCCATAGTCGGGCCTTTTTGGACCGAACGGTTGACGCACCAAGATAGGTTTGTCAGAACAGTCCAAATCATTAAGGAAGCAAAAGTGGCGCAAGCGACAAGTCCGAACGATGCAAACATGGAGCTGGGAAAGCTCTATTACGAGCGTTGTGATTTCGGTGTCGCCATCGAGAAGTTCAAGACCGCAGCCGACGGCTACTTCTTGGACCGCAACTTCGAGCTCTACCTGAAGTGCCAGAATTATCTCCTCCGGATGTACGCCGAGCGCGAAGACTCCGAGAGCATCCGGGTCGCCAAAGAAAAACTCCAAGATCTCGTTCTCAAAGAAGGCTTCGAGCTCAACGCGAAGACGTACTACACGCTCGGAATCTGCGCGTCGTACAAAGGCCAGTTCGACGTCGCTCTCGATTATTTCCAGAAATCCCTCGCGCTCTCGCTAGCCTCCGACGACAAGCAAGACATCTGCTACGCGATCAACGGTCTCGCGATCACGTACTACGCCCTCGATCGCCTGTCGGAAGCGCTCAAGGAAATCTACAATCTCCAAGTCTTCTTCCAAGTGATGTCGCTTCGTGAGCTGAAGCTCTCGAGCCAGATGCTCAACGGCCACATCCTTCGCAAGATGAAGAAGTACGACCAGGCCCTCGAGATCTTCTGGGAGTGCTACGACCTTCTCCGTGAAGAGCGGAACATGTACATCTACCTGAGCCTCCTCTACGGGATGGCGCTCACGTACAAGGAAGCCGGCGAGATCGACATGGCTCGCGTCTACTTGAAGCTCGCGAAGAAGTCGTCGGATCCGGAACACCTGAAGTATCTGAGCCGCCACATCGAGGCTCAGCTCGGCGAGCTCGGTGTCACGCAGAGCGAAGATTACGATCTGATTTTCGATTCCGTGAACAATGCCGTCACCGAGAAGAAAAAAGGCCGCGTCGACTTCAAGAACCAGTTCATCTTGCTCGACATGCTCCGTCTGTTCATGAAACAGCCGGGCGCGGTTCATTCCAAAGAAGTGCTCGTGAAACAAGTTTGGAAGCAGGACTACAATCCGTCCGTTCACGACAACAAGATCTACGTCACCATCAAACGACTTCGTAAGCTGATCGAGCCCGACTACGATAAGCCGCGCTACATCTTCCGTGCGAAGAACGGGTACTACTTGAACAAGAACACCAAGATTTTGATGGATCAAAATTGATGGGATTCCGGGGGGAATTCATGAGCTTCAGAAAATTTGCCGTGCTGCCGTTCGCGATCTTGATGATCGCCGCTGGCTTCGCCGGAGCAAAATCGAAGATCGTAAAGCCTGAGACGCGACCGGAAGCTTTGGTCGCACCGGGTTCCGTCTTGGCTCGTGGACCCGAAGTCCCGTTCCCGCTGAGCGCATCGTTGCCGTTCCCTTGGAGCAAAATCGAAGGAATGTGGGAAGCCCGCGTGAACGGCCGAGCGACGCTGTTCAGCTTCCATGTGAAAACCGATTACGACGGCAACGACCTTCTCGAAGTCCTTCAGCTCGACGGATCGACGGGTGTCGTGGTCGCCGACGGCCTCGGTCTCGCGGTCACCGACGACAACCTCGTCCGCGCCGCGATGTACGGTGTGTTCACCGGTGACAGCTACATGTTGTTCATCGGCTCGTACCGCAACTCGAAGGTTTCGAGCGGTTCGAAGAAAACCGTCACGGTGCTCACGCTCCGCGCGTTCGGTGAGATGACCGGCGACAGCGATCAGCAGATCGTGGTCAAAAAGCTCTCGAACGTCCCGTACAAACCGGTTTGGTCGGGTTCTTCGATTCATTGATTTTGGTTTCTCGGCGACTGCATTCGCGGTCGCCTTCTCTCACGATAGTCCGTTAGCTCAGTTGGTAGAGCATATCCCTTACAAGGATAGGGTCGGCGGTTCGAGCCCGTCACGGACTACCACTCTTCGTTTGTTGCTTCGTGTTTACCACTGAGAGTCTTGTGGCTTCGTTCGCTTCCTCGTCGACGGGCTGCGGAATGGCGGGCATCGAGCCCGCCATTCCTAGGCGTTCGGGGATCGCTACGGAACCTCTCGCGCTTCGCGCATTGAGCTTCCTCCGCGACCCGCTCACGCATGCTCAGCACCAAAACGCGCCACTGGCGCGTTTTAGCGCTGGCACAACGTCACGGACTACCCCCTGCACGACGGGAGAGTTGCCGGGGAGCTGGAGCTGCGCTCTGCGCGGGGAGCTAGAGCTGCGCTCTGCGCGGGGAGCTAGAGCTACGCTCTTCGCGGGGGAGCTAGAGCTGCGCTCTGCGCGGGAGCTGGAGCTACGCTCTGCGCGGGAGCTGGAGCTGCGCTCTGCGCGGGGAGGAGGTTTCGGTAATCGCCGTGTCGACGCTCGACACTCGCCCTAGGCCAGCGCACAATTCTATTCGTGAAGGGGGGGTGGAAATGGAAGTCGTCGTTGCAACTGCTACGTCCGTGCTTAGTCCCATCGGGGATACGCCCGAAGCTCTCTTCGAAAGTTTGATGGCGGGGCGTTCGGCGATCGGGCCCTGGGCGAAGCTTCATGTGCCGGGTCTCTATTCGAAGATCGGTGGGGACTTGACCGCGTATGCGGTTCAGGAGGCGTTCGACTCGTTGGAAAGTCTTCTTCCGGCTGATGTCTGGATGAGGTCGAGCAAGTTGATGAAGCGGCTTCCTTGGAGTACGCGGCTCACTTTGCTCGTCGCGCTCAAGTCGTTGGCTCGATTGAATGCCGAGGAAATTGATTGGGGGCGGACGTCGGTCATCGTCGGGAGCTCGGATATTTCCATGAACTACGATGTGGAGATGCTTCGAGAGTTCAGTGCAGAGCCCGCCTTCATCGATCCTCTTTATGCCATTCACTGTCTCGATACCGATCACGCGGCCGTCATCGCGGAGGCCTTCGGCATTCTCGGTTCTTTGCACGTGGTGGGCGGTGCCTGTGCGAGCGGAAACTTGGCGCTGAAACAAGCGCTCGATGAAATTCGTCATCATGAGATCGATCGTGTTTTCGTCGTGAGTCCGGTTTTCGATTATTCGCCGTTGTACCTCCATTCGTTGGCGTTGGTGGGGGCGATCGTGACGGATCGTTATGACGGCGAACCGCGGCTCGCGAGCCGGCCGTTCGATCGAGATCGATGCGGCTTCGTTCCGACCCACGCCGCCGGTTGCATCGTTCTCGAATCGCTGAGAGTGGCCGAGGCCTGCGGTCATTCACCGAAAATGGAGCTTTTGGCAGCGGAGTCTACGAGTGATGCGACTCACATGCCCGTACCATCCGTGATCGGCCAGAAGGCTTGCCTCCTGAAAACCCTCAAGGCCGCCCGAGTGGAGCCCGAGCAGATCCAGTATGTTTCTCTCCATGCGACGTCGACCGAGCTCGGCGATCTCACCGAAGCACGCTCGCTGAGAGAGGTCTTCGGCAAGAATCTCGGTCGAATGAAGACGAACGCCGCGAAGTCCCTCCTCGGCCACGCGTGTGGCGCTTCGGCGCTCGTGGAGCTGACCGGTGTCATCGAACAAGTCCGACACGGCCATTTTCATGCGTCGGCGAACATCGAAAACCTAGATGCAGAAATCGACTTCGACGTTCTCGCGACGGGACCGGCAAAGTTCGAGGTCGAGCACTTCGTTAAGAATTCTTTCGGCTTCGGCGGAATCAACAGTTGCAGCGTATGGAAGCGGTGGTCGCAGTGAATTCGAAAAAACGCGCGCTCGTGATCGGCGGGGGTGGTGAAATCGGGAAAGCGATAGTCGCGGCGTTCGTGAGCCGTGGGTTTCATGTCGACGCGACTTTCACGGAAGAGTCCGACGCTTCGACGCTCGCTTCTGGCGACGGTTTCGTCCTCGACGTGACGAAATCCGAACGGGTCACCGAGTTCTTCGATCGCTACCTCGACGAAAATGAGCTGGATGCCTTGGTCTACAATGCCGGCGCCAATCGAAGTGCCCTCGTCGTCTCGATGACCGACGAAGACTGGAATCACGTGATTTCGGTCAATCTCAACGGCGCTTTTTTCGTCACGCGTTCGGTCCTCCCGCATTTCCTCGCGCGCAAATCGGGACGGATCGTCTTGATGTCGTCCCTCAGCCGAAGTGGGGCCGCCGGCTCGGCCGCGTATTCCGCTTCGAAGGCGGGACTCGTCGGCTTGTCGGGAACGATCGCGAAAGAATACGGGTCCAAAGGAGTTCGCTGCAACGTCGTCGCACCTGGCTTCGTCGAGTCCGGAATGACCGCCGAGCTCCCAGCGCAACTTCGTGAGTTTTGGGAATCGAACTGCCCAACCCGGCGTTTCTGCACGCCTGCGGAAGTCGCGGGACCGATCGTTCAGCTCTGCGGGGACGACTTCACCTTCGTCAACGGCGCCGTGATCCCGATCACCGGAGGCCTCGAGTGGCTTCCGTGAGCTCGACCGTCGGCATCGATAAATTAGCGTTTTACCCAGGCACCCTCAAACTTTCGCTCGAACGCTTGGCCTCGGCGCGGGGACGAGCGCAAAACTATCCGCGAGAGTCGCTCGGAGTCGAGTTCCGCTCGATCGTTCCGTTTTGGGAAGATGCAGTGACGATGTCCGTGAATGCCGCCAACTCGTTTCTCACGGATGAAGAGCGAGATTCGATTCGTTTGCTCATCGTCGGAAGCGAGTCGAGCTTCGACAACGAAAAATGTCTGGCAACGTGGGTCCATCGCTTTCTCGGTTTGAATAAAACCTGTCGGTCGGTGGAATTGAAGGGAGCTTGTTACGCCGGGACGGCCGCGCTGATGAGCGCAGCTTCGTATCTCTCCTCCGGCGCCATTCCACTCGGCGGTCGTGCGCTCGTGATCAGTGCCGATCATAGCCAAGCCCACTTTCGACATGCTCAAGAGTTCGGGCTCGGAGCAGGAGCCGCGGCTGCGCTAGTTAGCCATTCCCCTCGGCTCGCGGATCTGGATCCGCGACGTACGGGCTTCGCCACGATCGAGGCCCCCTACTTGTTACGACCCAGCATGACCGAAGAGGTCGGAGATTTTCAAAGTAGCATTTTCTCGTACTTCGAGCTCTTCGATGAAGTCGTCGAAAACTATCGCTTCAACACGGGCGTCGATTCGCCACTCGACTCATTCGATCGGCTCGTCATGCATGCACCGTTTCCCGAGATGCCACATCTCGCGATTCGCAACTTCTTAGGTGGCAAAAGGCCCAAAGAAGCGATTCACGAGCTGTTCACTACTAAAATCGCACCTTCTCTCGAGTTCGCACGACAAACGGGATCGACCTACGGAGCGACGACTTTCTATGGACTAGCTTCACTTTTAGCGGGCGGATTTAGTTCGGGGAGTGTGGGCATGTTCGCGTTCGGCGCAGGGTCCCATGGGGAACTGTTCTCGCTCGACCTGCACGCGGACACTGAGAGTCGGGAAAACGCTCTCGAGTTGAAAAGCGCGCTCACCGAGCGCGGTGAATTGAGCGTCGAAGAGTATGAATGGTCGGAGCGCCGACGTCTCGACTTGGTCGGCGTAAAAGATGCCGCGATCGAGGCGGGGGCGTGGTCGAAAGTGTATGACGCCCACTATCTCGGTCGGAAACGGCTCGTTCTGGCTGGGATCAAAGATTATCATCGCTCGTACGAGTGGAGTTGATTTGACGAAGCCGGACATCGCGATTTTGGACATTCCGCCTGTTTTGAATTTTCGATCGATCGCCTCGTTGCGCGAGCGAATCGCGGAGTTCGAAGTGGCTCGGCCTTCCGTCGTGATCATGTCGTCACGAGTTCCCGGGACGTTTTGCCGTGGACTCGATCTCGGGGACTCCGCAGGGGAACTCCCGATGTTCCAAGAAGTGTTCTCGAGCTATTGCCAACATCTGGAGGAAATTCAGAGGTCGTGTCGTCCCGTCATCGCGGTCGTGGAAGGGGCTTGCCTGGGCGGCGGCCTCGGACTTGCCGCTTGTGCGGATCTCGTTTACGCGCGAGAGGAAGCGACACTCGGTCTACCAGAACTGTGGCTCGGTCTCATTCCCGGTATTTGTTCGGTGGCGCTGGAGGCTCGCTTGAGTCAGCACGAAATCAAGAAGCTGGCGTTGGAAGCCGGGACCGTGTCGGCTCGAGAAGCATTGAAACGCGGCTTGGTCGATGAGGTCCATCCCGACGAAGTTTCGCTGAATCAAGCGATCGAAAAGGTCGCTCGACGAGCGAAAGACTACACTTCCGTTTCGATCGCTGCTCTCAAGGGGTTGCTCATGGAAACTCGTGGCGTCGACCGGTCCACGGCCCTCGCGATGAGTCGCGAGAAGATGGACGAGCTCCTTCAGGCGCCCGAGACTCGGGACCTTCTCAAGCGAAGACTCGAGCAACTCGAATGCTGTTAGAGCTCGATGCGATAGAGCCGAAAATTTATGCCCTCCAGATGAGCTCCGATGATGGGCGAAACTCATTTTCAATGGCGTTTCGCGACGAGCTTTCGGAAGCCCTCGCGAAAGCCGCGGACATCGACGATCTTCGTGTTTTGGTCTTGCGAGGCAATCAGCAGTGGTTCTCCTCGGGCGCGAGCTCCGTGACGCTCGAAAAGATGATGTCGGGTGAGCTCCTTCCCGAGGAGCTGACCTGGCCTCGTGAAGTTCTGAATTTTCGTGCACCGGTCCTGGCGTTGGCCGAGGGTCATGCGACCGGCGGGGGCTTCGCGCTCGCGCTCGCGTGCGACTTTCTCTACCTGTCTCGTACTTCCTTGTACGGCTGCAACTTCATGCGAGTGGGCCTTACTCCTGGAAATGGCACGAGCGCATTTCTGCCGGAGCTCACTGGCTCTCGCAAGGCCCTCGAGCTTTTGTTGACGGGCGATCTGAAGGCGGGCGCCTGGTGGGAAACTCATTCGACCGCGAGCGTCTTCGACCTGCCGGCTCTCGGCGAGGCGGCTCTCAGGACCGCGCGTGGAATCGTCGAAAAACCACGGGAGCTCGTCAACGACGTCCTGGGGGCTTCTCGCGAACGAAAGCTCGCTCTTTTCGAGGCCGCTTTCAAAAGGGAACAGCAGGGGCATAGAATCAGTTTGCAAAACGAAGACGCGCGCGCGAGCTTGCGAAGACATCTTGGGGAAGGAGACTCGCATGACCCGTGATGAAATACTCGTCGTCGTGAAAAAGAACGTCCTCGAAGTTTTGGATGGATTGAATCCCGATGAGTTTTCGCCGACGAAACCGTTGACCGACCTCGGCGCGGACAGCCTGCGCACCGTGGAGATCATCTCGCTTTGCACCCGAGAATTGCGAATCAAAGTTCCACATTCGGCTTTCGGTAGCGCGAAGACCGCGGACCAACTCGCCGAGCTTTTCCATTCCCATCAAGGTCCCAAATAGTCGGCGTGTCGTGACATCAAAGCGCAGGAGTCTTCGACTTACGATCTTGCTTTTGGCTGCCGCGGCCTTCCTCGAAAGCTCGGCGCGCTGGCTCTTCTTCAGCGAAACGCGAATCGGCGCGAAGGTCGCGACGTTCAGGGAATCGTACAAGGATGCTTCGATCTTGGTTCTGGGCGCATGTCCCTTGGCTTATGGAATCGAGCCGTCTCGATTTTCGAAGAAAGCCTATAACCTCGCTTACCTCGACGAGAGCCTCTTCTATTCTGAACATTACCTCGCTCTCGTTCTCCCCGAAGCCCCCCTGATCGAGAAAGTGATCGTCGAACTCGACCCGGCCTTGTTTTTCGCCGACGAAGTCTTCACTCATGGCGCGGCAGACGAGCTCGTCCATCAAAAAATGTTCATCCGCGACGGCAAGCGGCTCTTCGGAATCCCTTTCAGTACCAACTGGAGGTTTCACGACGAAGTCGCCGTACGCTCGTCGTTTTTTCTATTCCGCGAGCTGTATTTCAAGAAGCTCTTCGATTGTGTCCTCATGGGGAACTGTGAGCGCGCCGATCTCGCCGTCGTCGCCGAGAATGGCCACATCCCGATGTCGCGCAGCTTCGCGGTCGATAACCGATTCAAGACACCTGCGGACGATCGTGAGCTGCGAGACGAAATCGAGGAGTTCGGCCGAACGTCGATGTCGATCGAGAACGGCGTGCGAAACCAGGTCCATGTGAAGAATTTGATCGAATACGGGCGTCAGCGCGGAGTTCGTCTCGTCTTCGTGACGCCTCCTTATTTCTCCCGCTACGGAAAGCTCTTCATGGCGAGCCTCTCGCGGGAAATGCGCGAGCTCTATGCCCAAACGACCGCGATGGCCGGTTCTCATGCCGGAGTGACCTACGTCGATGCGATGGATATCTTCGCCGAGAGGCCCGAAGAACGAGAGCTCTTCTTCGATCCGATTCACTTGAACGTCGCAGGAGCGAAGGCTTTCACGGAAGCGCTCGACGAGAAACTGAAGGCCCTTCCGTGACGATGGATTCCGTTTCTTTTCTCGTTTTCCTTTGCATCGCGTGGATGATTCACGGGCATCGGGAGGACGTGAAGTGGCGGATGGCCGTTTTGATCGCCGCGAGCGTTTCGTTTCTGTTCCTTTCGGACGAAAAGCTTTTCACGATGGTTGCCGTCTCTTGTGTGGTCAACTTCGCGTTGGCCAAAGTCGTCTCGAAGCGTCCGAAGCTGCTCCTGCCTTCGATCGGCCTCAACGTCGTCGCTCTCTACTTCGTCGAAAGAGCCGAGATTTTTTCCGGTCCCTTCGCGTTCTTTCCGATGGCGTTCCTCCTGCTTTCGGTCGCGAATTATCTCATCGAGGCGGCCGACGACCCCGTCGGTCGTTCGAGAGATTCAGTCGCCGAATTCGTCTTGTACCTGATCTTCTTTCCCAAAGTTCTCGCGGGTCCCATCGAACGACCGCATGCGTTCATCGGAGCGTCGAGATCACCTGAGCCCAGAGCCTCGGTCGACTACTCAAAAGCCCTTCTTCTCATCGCGTTCGGCCTTTTCAAGAAAGGCGTCGTTGCGGATAGGGTCGGCGCGTTCATACATCCTTTTTTCGCCGACCCCGAGCGCTATGCGAACCAACCCCTGTTCGCGTGGGCTTGTACGCTGCTGACGTACGTTTACATCTACTTCAGTTTGTCGGGCTACACGGACATCGCCCGCGGAGCTGCGTTGGGCTTCGGCGTTCGCCTGTCCGAGAATTTCGACAGACCCTTCGCTGCTTCTTCGCCTTCTGACTTCTGGAGAAGAAACCACGTCAGCGTTTCGTCTTGGTTCAAAGATTTCGTCTTCATCCCGGGCGCGTTGATGTTCGAGGGGAAAGTCGCTCGCGTTTTGGTCCTCGTCGCGACTTTCGCGATCTGCGGACTCTGGCACCGGATGACTCCGAACTTCCTCGTCTGGGGCCTCTTCAGCGGAATGCTCGTTCTCGGCGTACACGTCGTCCAAACATGGGCGCCGAAATTTCGCTTGCCGAGCGCCGTGACGCTCGGCTTGATTTCGGTTTCGTGCATCTTCGTTTTCGCCCAGTCGCTCGGCGACGCGGTCCTCGTCTTCGGGGCGCTCGTTTCGTTTGGTTCGTTCGGTTCAGTGGAACCGTTGACGATCGTTTCCCCCGGGTGGGGGCTTCGCGACGCCGTCATCGTGATCGCGGCCGTCCTCGCTTTACTAGCGATCGAACCGCGGAGCAGTAGCGAGGGAGGACGCAAAAGCACACGTTGGCTTATCGCGGCAATGGCGTTCATCGCCTGGAGTCTTTTAAAGCACCAACCCCAGCGCATCTTCAATTACCTGAATTTTTGAGGCACCGGCTTCCAAAGCCGTACGACCTGATCGAAAGCTGACGAAATTCCGATTGTGTCTTCGGCGAAACGTCGAGACGCTTGGAGACGGACAAAAGGTCGGTCTTCTCATTGGAAGGGGAGT
>JAZKJB010000092.1:17562-30985 GCA_040384505.1 Bdellovibrionota bacterium
GTTTCGGTTTCCGCGCAAGCGCAGTTCACCGCTGATGCGGTCTATCGCGGGGACACTCGGCTCGAGATTTTCGAAGTTCAAGATGCCCGCATACGGCAGGCGGCCGATGCGACCGTGGCGGTTTTCGATTCGACGAAACTCGAGCGGCGAGGAGCGGACTTCTTCTTCGATACGACGCCGATGTCGAAAGCGATGAAGGTTTGCGACGACGAGAAGTACGCGGATCAGCCGTCGGCCTCCGACTGCTCGGGTGTTTTGGTCGGTTCGGATCGCATCCTCACCGCTGGACATTGCATCTCGACGAAAACGTGCGCGACGACGGCCTTCGTTTTCGGTTATGCGAATGCGGGATCTCGAGATCGAGTCGAGCGCTTCCCAGCGACGTCCGTCTTCAATTGTAAACGAATTCTAGCGCGCTCCGACACGGAGTCTTTCGATTTTGCCCTCGTGGAAATCGATCGGCCCGTCCCGGGACGTGTTCCCGTCACGCTGGCTGATGCCCGCGTCGAGCGGGGAGAAGGAGTTTACCTCTTGAGCCATCCCGCGGGCACACCCCTGAAGTACTCGCCACCGAACGACGTTCTTTCATCGAACAAAAAAAGATTCTCCGCGGAGATCGATGCGCTCGGCGGAAGCTCGGGGGGCGCGGTGTTTTCCGCCGACACTCACGAGCTCGTCGGGGTTTTGGTCGCGGGAGAAGAGGATTACGTGAAAGACAAGAAGAAGGGTTGCCGCCGCATTCTCCACTGCGAGCCGGGTCGCTGCATCGGCGAAGAATCCACACACGCCGCCGCGATCACGGCGGCGATCCCGTCTCTGAATTAGTTTGCGGCCGAGAAGAGCTCGGTGCACTTGCCGGGCTTCGGCCTGATGATGAACACTCCGTTGACGGCACCGCCCGAGCTCACGTTGATGAGCTTCGATTTGTCGGCCGTCGCCGAACGGGACCATGGCACCGGCGTCACGATCGCGCTTTCGCGAGTCGAATAGGTGAGCGGTCTCATGTCGATGATTCGGTTGGCCGTCATCACCGAAGGCGGCGTGTTGCGCTGAACTTGTTTGCGCTGCGGGCTTTCTTTGATTCGTTCGATGATGGCCGGGATCTGCTCAGGTCTCACGTCGGCTCCGAAGATGATCCCGTCACCGCCACGGCCGTCGACGGGTTTGATCACCCAATTCTTCAGATCTCGTCCCTTGCGGTCTTCGCCGAAGACTTTGTCGAGAACCTTTTCGTCGACCTCTTGAGTGCCGGCGACATTGAACATGTACGTCTCGACGTTTTTGATGATCGGCTCTTCATTGAGATAGAAGCGGATGAAGCTCTCGATGTGAGTGTACATCTGCTTGTCGCCGACGAACTCCGCGCCTGGTGAATACGAGCTCCCGACTCGTCCTTCGAGGATGGCGTCGACCAAACCCTTCGCGCGTTTCGAGCCCTCCGACAAGTTCACGCGGTAGGCGGTGTCGCGAAGCAAGTACTTCAGGTTCGCGAGCTGCGAGGTCTTGTCCCCATGGACCGGATCGTAACTCATGAGTGCTTCCAGGACGTCACCGCGAAGCTTCTTCGATACACGTCCCTTTTTGTCGGCGATGAATCCGGCTGCGGCATCGAGAATCGCTTTTTCGAGTGCGGCAGGATGAGCGAGATCGCCATCGGCGTGCTCGATGTTCTGCACGATGAAGCCGACTTTCTCACGGCCTTCGCCTTTGGGTCCTTGCGCGTAGACTCCACCGGCTTCGAAGACCAAGCGTCGCTCCGAGGTCGGCGTGATGACTTCGACGCCCAGTTTCTCGAAGAGCTCGTTGGTGCGCTTGTCTTCGCTGTCGTCGGTGATGTTCGGATCGCTGTACATGACGACTTTTCCGCCGAACTTCTCGGCTTGCTGCGAGTAGCGAGTCAAAAGTTGGCGATACCATTCGATGGCTTTCGGGTATCGGTAGTGGACCTTGATCTCAGGATAAAGGCGTTCGGTGATCTCCTGGGCGATCACGATGTCGCCGAAGCCGCCGACGAAGCCGATGTTGTCTTCGAGAGCGCGCATGACTCCGTCGGGACCGCGAATCAAATCGGGTCCGTACAGGAAATTCATCGGCGTATTGACGTCGATCACGTTGCGATAACCATCTTCACCGTTTCGAATGATGATCTCGTTCACCAGGGCTTCGGAGACGATGCCGCGTTTCGCGTAGGCTTTCGTGCCCGAGTAATGATCTTTCAGGAATGCCTGAATCGCGCGTTCGCGCTGATGCACGCCCTTTTCGATGACGTCGTACTCGCTCTTCATGATCATCCGGGGAAGATCGTTGATCGCGTTGCTGTCGAGGTTTCCCCGTTTGATCTCGAGATAGGTTTTTCGCTCGTAGTCGGTCATGTGGTGAACGCGGCTCGCCCACGCCGGAAGGATCTTTTGGTAGCTGGGTCGAACCTGGCCGTTCTCGTCGAAGACTTCATTGTAGCGGACCTCGTCCTGCGGACCCGCGAGTCCGAAGGAAATCGAGCCGAACATGATGGCCGTGACCATCATCAACTTCATCGTCGAACCGAGTACGAAACGCATGGAGACCTCGCTTGGTCACCAGCTCTTGCCTTCTTCGTGCCGAGCCGCCTCTAGGGTGTATTTGGTTTGTGCCCGGGGGTGCCGTCCAAAACTTGGACATCCTGCGAGTTCTTACATTTTCTGCTGAGAGCGAGCTTGCTGCGGCCCGGCTCCTTTGATGCGAAAACTACGATGGAATCCCGGTGGCGAAACGTGGAAAATGACGGAGGCAAGGAGGCTCATGATCATCGTCGGGGCATTGATATTCGTGTTTCTTTCGGGATTCGCATCGACGTCGAAAGCCGATGTCGCGGTCGATCTCGATCCGATCGGAAAACACCATCGGATCTTCCGATTCGAGAAGAACGAGAATCCCCAGAACATCTTGATCGGCTATACGCGTTTGACCGGTGAATGCCGATTCGAACGACAGGGTGAGACACCCTCATTCGATTTCTATTGGTTGCTCGACGGGAAGCGGTTCAAGAATCCTCACAACATGATCAAAAAGAACATCCGCAAACGTTTCGCCTCCGTCGACGCCGGTCCTCGCAAGCCTGGTGAAACCGACGTTTTCAAAATGCGACTGATCGAATCCAAGGAAATGAAAACTTCGCTGAAGGACGCGACCATTCGCGTGAGCGCGTCGAAATCCAAAGAGGGCTGCGAAGTGAAAACGGTCGCGTCCTTCCGTCATCCCGAAGACGGGTCGAAGACGATCGAGCTCAAGACGATTCGCTCGGAGACCAAGAAAACCTGGATGCCGCCGTTTCGAAAGATCCTCTCGATCACTCTCGAGGGAGAGAGCGTCAAGGACGGCAAGCTCGTCACTCAAGTCTTCAAATGAACGCGTAGCTCCGTTACGATGGGGCCATGTCGATACTTCGGCCCAACCTCTCGGCTTCGATCGCCGCACTCGTCGTCACCATGTGCGCGCTTCGCTTCGTCGCTCTCGACGTGAGTCCTCCCGGGTTTTACGTCGACGAGGCCGCCATCGCCGCTCAAGTCCTTTGCTTGCGCGACTCGGGCCATGACCTTTTCGATCAGCGCTGGCCGCTCTTCACCCCCGTCCTCGGGGGAGGTTACGCGACTCCTCCGATGCTCTATCTCGGGGCGGCTTGGACGAAGTTCTTCGGTGGCTCGATCGCGAGTTTTCGCGCGTTCAGCGCTCTTTTCGGGGTGCTGTTCGTCGGCGCGAGTTACTTGCTCTCGCTTCGCTTGTGGCGCTCGAAAGACGCGGCTCTTTTGAGCGCTTTGTGCGCGGCCATTTCTCCGTGGGCGTTTCAGTTCTCTCGAATCTCCTGGGATCCGGCCTTGGCGCCGGGTCTGCTCGCACTTTCTCTCGCGCTGTTCTTCACGGGCGGCCGGCATGCGATTCGTTGGTCCGCCGTGAGCGGGATCGTCGCGGCGGCGGCTGCGTATGCGTATCCGCCTCTCAGAGTTCAACTCGTGCTCGTCGTGCCAGCATTGTTCGTCGTCCTTCGTCGGGTCGATCGGGAGAGCGCATCGAAACGAAGCGTGGTGTTTGCGACGGCACTTTCGATCGCGGTCATGCCCTTGGTCGTCTTGACGGTCCGCGGAGACATACAAGGTCGATTCAACATGCTCAGCGTGTTCAACGAAAATTATCTTCGGCAATTCGGCGAGCCTTCGTTTTTCGCGGGTCTCTGGGAGTTGGTTAAGAATTTCGGATCGCATTTCTCACCGAGATTTCTTCTCTTCCGCGGTGACGGAAATCCGCGGCACGCGACGTCGGTCTTCGGTGAATGGAGTCCGCTCGAGGTCCTCGCATGTGCGATCGTTCTCGCGATCCTCTTCAAGTTCCTGCGGGAGCGAAGGCGGCCGAGTCGGAGTGCGACTCTCTTCACCTTCGCCGCTTTCGGTTACGCGGCCGGAGTCCTGCCCGCTGCAATGACCTGGGAATCGAACCCGCATGCTCTGCGCTCGATCGGCGCACTCGTTTTCCTTTCATTTGGCGCGGGCGGCGCGCTGGCTCTCGTGTGGCATCGAGGTCGGCGTTGGCAAAGCTCCATCGCCGTTCTCGCGCTGGGATTCTGCATTTTCTTTTACGCCGACTATTTCTTTTCTTATCCGAAGAGAGCCGAGATTTACTTCGACACGCCTGGCGTGAGGAAGCTTCTCGCCTTCGAGCGGGATTCCGTTCCGCTCACGGACGAAGCTGCGCACGCGACTCCCGAGCTACGGGATTATCCGACGCTGGCTCTCAGGTATTTCCAGATGGAAAGCGGAATTTATCGCTGTAAGTGACGGTCGGTTCGCGGCTTCAGTGGCCGCAGAACGCGACCGTTTTCAGGTGACCGACGATTTGCGTGATCTTGCTGTGCTTGTTCTTCGGGATGAGAACCGCCCAGTAGCCACCGGTGTCGGCGCCGATTTTGTTTTGACGTTCGATCTGCTTGTTCAAGATCTGGATGCCGCAGCGAAGATTCTTGATCGGGTCGAAGATCGTCTTCTTCGGATCGAGCGGATTCAGCTTCGAATCGACGGACCAATCGAACTCGTTGCAATACGGATGGCGAAGGACGTCTTGATAGGAAAGCTGTAAGAGTCCTTCGCTCGCGATCGGTTGACCCGTGATCGGATCGTTGCCCATGCCCGGTTCGACATAGCGAACCGCGGGGTCGTAGTAGCACTCGTAGCGGGTGACCGCCGAGATGAGAAACGCCCAGAAGTGCACTTTCTGAGGGACGCTCAAGCTGTTGTAGGACGGACAGAAGGTTTTGATGTCGTCGGTTCCGAGTAAGAGATTCGAACCGTACTGCTGAATCATCTCTTTGGTGCGAACGGACCACTGCGGGCCGTCGGCGGGTCGCTTCGCTTCCCACATCAGAGGCTGATCGGTGCCTTCTTCCGAAGGTCCCAGCAACGGGGTTCCGTCGAAGGCGAAAGCACTTCGTGCGAGAGAGAAAATCGTCAGGACCAACGTCGTCGCGATGCTCATGCGTCTCATTAGAAAAGCATGAAGCCAGCGAACCATCGGAGCGAGTCCAGATCTAATTCAAAAATGTTTAGGCCAGCGGATGCCCTCGGCGAGCGACTCGACGATGGCCTCGAGGCCACGACGATCGTCCTCGACGAAGCGCGCGAGAGTTGGGGAGTCCACGTCGAGAACTCCGACCAAACGCGAGCCCTCGAGAGATTTCACGACGATCGGCACGACGATCTCCGAGCGCGAAGCCGAGTCGCACGCGATATGTCCGGGGAAGGCGTGCACGTCTTCTACGACGAAGGTCTTACGTTCGCGCGCGGCCGCACCACACACGCCGCGATCGAGCGCGATCCTTGTGCATGCGGAGAGGCCCTGAAACGGACCGAGCACGAGCTCTTTGCCGTCGAAGAGATAGAAGCCGACCCAGTTGATGTCGGTGAGGTGGTGCTTGAGTGAGGCGCTCGCGTTGGCGAGCGCGGTGAACCAAACGGGATCGAGGAGCGCTTCGATTTCACGACGGAGCTCGTGATAGAACGCGGGCCTGTCGGCTGCGCGGATCGAAGCGTGCGACTGCATTACTCTTCTTCCTCTTCGTCCTTCTCCGGCACCGGGACGGTCTCGACGACTTTCAACAGCGCTCGAAGCTCCGCGCGCTCCGAGCCACTGGTCGCTTTCGCGAGCTCAGTCCCGATGACGGTGGCGACACGAGTGAATACCGCATCCGATCCGTTCACGGGCGTGAACGAGCGAAGCGATGTCGCGGCGACGATGCGTTCTTCGACCGCGCGGTACTCACCATCCGACATCCTCATCGTCACGGCTTGCTCGAGAAGGTCCATCATCATTTTCTCTGTGTCGAGAGCCGGAGTCGTCTCCGTGGTGAAGAGGAAGGGGACGGAGTCCTTGAAGACGATCGTCTTCAAGATCGCCGAGCGCATCTTCGGGAAGACCAGCGCACCCGTTATTTCTTCGGCGAGACCGAAAGCCATTTCGATTTTCTTCGCGACTCCTGCGTCTTTTTGGGGGTTCGCGACTCCGCCATACCACGCCGTCGTTTTCACCCAAGCTTCGGTTTCTGCGCGAAGCTCGGTGATCGCGTCTTCCGCGGACTCTTCGAGCGCCGAGCTTTCCACGGCGTAGCGGATGCCTTCGAGCGAGCGCGCGATCATCGCTTTGGAATCGTAGGGCGCTGGCAGTGAACCAGCCTTCGCGTCGTAGAGCATCTTCACGTTGCTCTTCGCCATGTAAGCGAGGCTCTGCGCTCCTGCGGCGTAGTAGTGGAGCGTGAGGCCCAAGACTTGATTCGCAGCTTCGCTCACGCGGGCCGTGACGTCAGCTTCGGTCACGGCTTTCGCCGGATCTCCGAGCGACGCCGCGATTTCGCCGATTGAAGCCGCGAGACTCTGTGTTTTGCCGAGCTTCGCGGTCTCGTCGTTCAGCAGGGCGATCGTGCGAGCGAGCTGAGCGGTGGGGTCGTGACCCGCATCGTAGCGCATGCAGAGTGGATCGACTCCGCCGTCATAATCGTCGGCTCGATCGTCATCGCAGGCGGGCAAAACGGGATCCGTCGCGGTGACGTCTTTTCCTTCGTTGTAGAGAACCGAGATCACTTGGCGGTCGTACTCCGCGAGCGGACCTTCGGCTCCGAGCTCGGAGGTGAAGAGTGCCCCTTCGAGTTGGTACTGGTTGTAGTCCATGACCGACGTCGTGACCACCGAAGCGGCGTCGTCGGGATTCCACGAGAGCGAGCCCTTGAAGTTGTGCGCGAGTCCGAGGGCGTGACCGACTTCGTGGAAGAGAACGAGTTTCAAGAGATCGCGTGCGAAGACTTCGGGCGACGTGCGAGCCTCGAGACTCGCGACCAGGTCCATGTCGTGGAGGCAGCGCACTTTCAGTTTTTCGCCGAGGAGCGAGCCCCGCTTCATGACTTTCGCGAGAGCAGGAACGACTTCGTCTTCTTGTGAAATTCCGCCGCGCTTCCAGTAATCCTGACCGATTTTCACCCAGGCGTACGGAAGATAGACGAGCGAATGTGACTGAAGACCCGTGAGCGGATCCGACGCTTGCGATTCGTAGGCGGCGCCTGCTTCGGGTACGGAATCCCAATTGATCACGTTGTATCGCGGATCGCCGATCTTCACGCCGGCCGGCAAGACACCGTTGAAACGAACGAAGTCACGGCCCCACATCTTTTGCGAGTACCGGTTCCATCCTTCGACACCACTTTTGAGAATCGGAAGATAAATCGCCGGAACGTTCGGCGTGACGTACCACTCGATCAATTGGCCCGCAGCAGGCGTCGGGAAACGATTCGCTACCAGCGTTTGCAGGCGGCCCTTCGGGAGATCGAGGAAGAGCTTTTCGCCTCCGATGAAACCGTAGCGTGCCGCGAGGGGTTCCATGCCCGGGTCCGCGAGAAGAACTTTCGGAGGCGTGCCCGCGGGAACGAGAGTTTCGCGAGGGAAGATGCTTTCCATGAATTCTGCGACCGTGCCGTCGGCTTGCTCGACACTCGTCTCGAGAAGGAGATAGTTCCCTTGGGCGACGAACTGGATCGAGCGAACCCAAGTCTGGCGAGCCACTGGCGCTTTCGCGTCTTTCAAGATGGTGACGAGGGTCGGAGAGGCCGAGCGCATCGTGACCGTGATCGTCGTCGCGTCGTCGCGAACGATCGGCCACTCGTGGATCAAGCGGCCCGGGTGATTGATGTCGGACTGGAAGAGGTGGGCCTGGTCCGCGACGAGCTGAAGACGATCACCGACGTGAGCGAAGCGCGCGGGAATGTGTCCGACCGCCATCGACTGCACGAGAAGCGACATGCTCGGCTCTCCGATCGACGAGTACTGAACGTCGGCGCCGTAGAGAAAGAGGCGATCGAAGATCTCGGCCTTCGTGAACGTCACGTCACCTTGAATCGCAGGCTGAGCTGCGGGCGGTGCCACATCACCTGCGAAGCGGAAGCCTCGCGTGTTCTTCAGCTGATCGCGGTAACGAAGGGCCTTCGCTTGGGCCATGCGCGAAACGGCGCGCGGCTGTTGCGACAGGGCTTCGGTTTGGAGGCCGGCGACGATCGGAGCGGTGGAGTTGTGGCCTTCGTCGGTCGGTTCCTTCGTTTTCTTCGAGCAACCGAGGCCGAGTGCCGTGACCAACGACAAGCTGAGCGAGAGCGCGAGCAACGAGAAATTCTTCGACATCTGATCCCCCTGAAAGGCACGGCCGGTAAGGGTTTCCGGCGGGCGGCCTCATGGGGCGGGACTTTCTCAAGGCGGCCCGAGAGAAGCAACGTTTCTGTGGGACGCGATTTCCCTTGTCGGGTGAGGGGCTCGGCCTCTAAGACAGGCGTCGATGACGACCTTCGAAAACCTCCTGGAAACGGATCTCGAGCGACGAGACGACAGCTGGGAGCGAGATTTCTTGAAAGCCTTTCCTTCCGCGCGCGTGAAGGTCTTGAACCCTGAGCCCCAGGTGGGCCCGGATCATTGGCCCTATCTCCTCACGACGACGGAGGCAGCTGACGATACGGCTCCGAGCATTTTGACTTGGCTCTCAACGCGCGGCATCGGGCTCGTTCTGAATCCTCAGAAGCCGCACCCGGATTACGTTTTGAGTTACGGGATGATCTGGAACTTCCGCGAACGGGGAGAATTCTTGAGCTTAGGCGCGACGGGAGAGAAGCCCGCGTCGAATCGCTTCGACATCAAGCCCGGCCAAGAGCTGATGGCTGGCGCGCCTAGCGAAGCGTTTCTTCCGAAGTACGTTCGTTCGGTGATCCGCCAGTTTCTAGCGGATCAAGGCGTCTTTACTCCGAAGGTGCTGATGATCAGTGCCGACAAGGTGAACTACGATCTTTGTTTTTCGATCGAATCGCTGAAGAGCCCGCCGACTCACGAGCATGCGAACATCGCCGAGGCTCTGTCTTGGTTCTTGCCTGCGCACTACACGGTGGCGCTCGTCAGCGAGAAAACCGTCTCCGGTTTCGTTTCGCTCTGACGAAAGTGCGCCAAAAGAAAATGCCGACTCTTTCGGAGCCGGCATCTTCGAACGCTTCACTATCGAATTCCGTTTACTCGTAATCGGCGCCGCGCGGGAGCATGTCGATCAGGGCTTCCCGCCAGTACTCCGGCGCATCGTCGGAGAAGTCGATCGCGATCTCGTAGAGGTCTTTGCTCAGTCGCTTCGTTCGCGCGATCTTGCCACCGATCTCGAGATTGAGAGGATCGATCATCAGCATGATCTGATCGCCTTTGAGCTCGTCGATCGAAAGTGTTTCGCGGAACTGTTTCGGCACGATGTCTTTTCGCTCGAGATGGAGCAGAAAGCCCGTGCTCGACGCCTCGACGATGAACCCTCTTCGAGAGAGGAGAGTCATGTGATCGAGTGAGGTGAACGCTCTGATCTCGATCGGGTCCATCGCTTCTCGCGGTGCGATCCTTCGATCCGAGTCTTTCGCTGTCTTCTTGTCTGCCACTAGGCACCGCCTTGCTCTTGCTATACCTACTCTTCGGAAGGGCTAGACCTAAGTTGAGGACACGTTCTTCGAAAAGCCTTCGCGCACGAGCGATTTTTCGTCACGAACACGACAGCCGACGAGGGAAGTGACGTTTCTGCATGAAAGAACACGGCCCTGAGGACTCAAGTTTCCTCGACCAACGTCCGATGGTTTTTCCCGATTTGAGACGAGCCTTACCCTTCGAAGCGTGCCGGCCAGGTGACGGGGCGGCCTTCGGTGATCGCCATCATCCGATCCAGTGAAATCCGCGCCTTAGCCGCAAGAGCAGGCTCGATCGTGACCTTGGGCTCGAGGGTCTCGAGCGCGGCTTTGATCTTCTCGAGCGAGTTGAGCTTCATGTAGGGGCACTGGTTGCAGGCGCACGAACCCTCGGCCGGAGCTTGGATCAAGACGGCGTCGGGGCGCTGCTTTTTCATCTGGTGGAAGATGCCGTCTTCGGTCGCGACGATGAATTCGGTCGTCGTCTTGTTCGTCGCGACTTCGTGGAGGAGTCGCGAGGTCGCGCCGATCACGTCCGCGTATTGAAGAACGGCTTCGCTGCACTCGGGATGTGCGATGACGAGAGCCTTCGGGTGTTTCGACTTCAGCTCGAAGAGTTTTCTCGCGGAGAAGAGGACATGCACCTGACAAGAGCCCGGCCACAGCAACATGTCGCGACCGAGTTTCTTCGAGAGGTAACGGCCGAGATTTCGATCGGGACCGAACGCGATCTTTCGATCTTTCGGAATCGCGCCGATGATCTTTTCGGCGTTGCTCGAAGTGACGCAAACGTCCGTGATCGACTTCACGGCCGCACTCGAGTTCACGTAGGTCACGCCGATCGCTTCAGGATATTGCCTGCGCCATGCGAGGTAACGATCGTAGGGAGAATTGTCGACGAGCGAACAGCCCGCGGCTCGATCGGGCACGAGAACGGTTTTCTCCGGGGAGAGGATCTTCACGCTCTCGGCCATGAAGACGACACCTGCGAGAAGCACCGTCTTGTTAGGAAGTTTTTCGCCGAGCTGCGCGAGATAGAGAGAGTCGCCGACGTGATCGGCGACGTCTTGGATATCGCCGTCCTCGTAGTAGTGAGCGAGAATGACGGCGTCGTGCTTTTTCTTGAGGGCGAGAATGTCAGCTTCGATCGAGCTCATGTCGGGACCTTTCGATTAGACCGCCGTTGGTCCCGATTCGGCGGTCTGGACGCTTTTAAGCGCCGGCACTTCGACGGTCCAACCCATGTCGTCGGGTCGACGGCCGTATTGGATGTCGGTGATGTTCTTGTAGAGCTCTCTCGCGATCTTGCCGGGCTTGCCGTCGCCGATCGTCAGCTGACGATCGGGGAAACCCAAGAGACCGACGGGTGAAACGCTCGCGGCCGTTCCGGTTCCGAACACTTCCGTGAGTTGACCCGATTCGTGCGCGGCTCTGATCTCTTCGATCGAGATCGAGCGCTGTTCGACTTCCACGCCCATGCTCGAGAGCATCTGGATCGCGGAGTCGCGCATGACGCCCGGGAGGATCGTTCCCGAGAGCGGCGGAGTGACGACTTTGCCACCGACGACGAAGAACACGTTCATCGTTCCGACTTCTTCGGCGAGGTTGTGGTTGGCGGCATCGAGCCAGAGAACTTGTGCGTAGCCGCGAGCTTTCGCTTCACGCGCGGCGAGCAGGCTCGAAGCGTAATTTCCGCCGGCTTTCACCGCGCCGATTCCGCCGGGAGCGCAACGCGAGTAAGTCGTCTCGACCCAGATCTTCACGGTCTCGACGTTTTCGCCGTAGAAACCGCCGACCGGTGAACCGATGACGTAGAAAATGTATTGCTCGGAGGGGCGCACGCCGAGAAACGCTTCGGAACCGATGAGAGTCGGGCGCAGATAGAGCGCGGTTCCGGGTTCACTCGGGATCCAGTCTTTTTCGATCTGCACGAAGCGAAGGAGACCTTCCATGAAGATCTCGAGCGGCGGCGCTTTCATGCAGAGACGCTCGGTTCCGGCCTTCATGCGTTTCCAATTCATCTCGGGGCGGAACAAACGAATGACGCCGTCGTCGCCGCGGAACGCTTTCATTCCTTCGAACAACGCTTGGCCATAATGGAGAACTGCAGCGCCGGGATCGAGACGGAGAGCTTGGTAAGGTACGATGCGCGGCGAGTGCCAACCGGTGACTTCGGTGTAATCGAGGACGAACATGTGATCGGAGAAGTGTTTGCCGAAACCGTACGTGCCGGGCGCGGGTCGTTTGCGCGGCGACTGGGTTTTCTCGATGGCGATATCAATGTCCATTCGCGTGATCCTCACTTGCTCCGGCACTGCTTTGGCCGCAGCGTGACTTAAGGCATCCATCGGTAGCATTCCGCTGTTCGGAAAATCAACACCCGCCTAGCCAATTACAGTCTGCGTCGGCTTACCCGAACCGGGCCTTAACGAAAGGCCGTGATTTCGATGATTTACTGGCATCCCGAGAGGGCCTCGGCTTGCATTCTCGAGGGGTGGGCTCTGCTCTCGTCAGGGGCCATGAGGAGAACGACCATGAAACGCCTTGTGCTGATCTTGATGGCCTTGCTGACGACCACGGTCGCGCAAGCTCAACGCCGGGATTCCGCGATCAACTCGACACTGAGCTTGATCGGACCGCGCTCGCCGGTTCGCTCGAACATGCAGTTGTGGGTGGTCGGCTCCGGTGGACTCTCGCAACTTGCAGCTTCACCACCGAGTGGAATGACCTTCGAAACCAAGAACCACGACGTCTATGGCGGCGGGATTTTGTTCGAAGCGGGTCGCTTCGCGATGACGGGTCAAACCGGACTTCTCTATTTCCAAGAAGGAATGAACGCGACGGCCACCGAGAAGCTCGGAACCCACGATCGCAAAACGACGGCCATCGGTGAGGTGAGCTACATCGGCATTCCTGCAGTTGGCCGATGGAATGCGGTACGCAAAGGCCGCACTCGGTTGTCGTTGGGCTTGGGTTTGATGCCTGCGTTCGTCGTGTCGAGAAACGCGAAGATGTTGGTGGAAGAATCGCAGAACGGCGTCGTGACGGTGTCCAACGAGAAAACGGCGACCGACACCTCACAGCTTCGCAGCGTGAACGTCATGTCGATCGTTTCGATCGGCGGAGACATCGGCCTCAACCGCAATCAAGACATGCGCCTCGAAGTCGTCTATCGCCGCGGCCTCATGGGCCACGCGAAAGACAACGAGGATTCGCACACGAACTCCGTCGTGATGAACCTAGGCTTCGGCTTCGATATTTAAAGTTCGCCGCCCTTGAGCTTCGTGATGATTTGCTTCGAGACCGTGGTCAGGCTCTCGAGAACGCCGCGCCCGATCTGGGCGGTGGCTTCGAAATCCGGTGCATTGTAGCGATTCAAAGCCGTGCGTAGCTCCGCGAGGGGAGCGGCGTTCGGGAGATCGCGTTTGTTGTATTGGATCACGAGCG
>JAZKJB010000093.1:0-5821 GCA_040384505.1 Bdellovibrionota bacterium
CAAGATCCTCGAGAAGAAGTTTGCCGAAACGCTGACCTGCAAGGACAACGAAAAGATTCCTCGGGTCGCGGACGCCGGCCGGGTGGTCGAGGACTATCAGATCATGCACAACGGTTTGAAAGTGAAGGTCGATTGCTACAGCACGGCGACGAACAAAGGCATGATGACCAAACTTTTCGAGACCAATCGTGGTGTTCACGAGCCGTCCGAAGAGTACGCGTTCCAAGTGCTGCTCGCGTCGATGAACGAGGGTGCGACCATCGTCGAGCTAGGGGCTTGGTGGTCGTTCTACTCGATGTGGTTCTGCAAGACGGTGAAGAACGCGAAGGCCTACATGGTCGAACCGATCGCGGAGAACGTCGAAGCGGGAAAGCATAATTTCGCTCTGAACGGTTTCAAAGGCGAGTTCTTCCAGGCCTTCGTCGGGAAGGCGAGCGGAATGTGGAAGGAAACGAAGCGAAGTCTTCTCAAGGGCAATTACGAGGTCGAAACGAAGACGCCGGTGATCTGCGTCGACGATCTGATGACGAAATTCGGAATTCAGTTCATCGACATCCTTCACGCCGACATCCAAGGTGCGGAACTCGACATGCTCGAAGGCGCTCGCCGCGCGATGAAAGAACGCAAGATCAGGTTCTTTTGTATTTCGACCCACGAGAACCATCTTCACTACGATTGCATCAAAGTTCTAAAAGCGAACGACTACGTGATCCTGTGCGAGGTCGACCTCGACCGTTGCATGCACATGGACGGGTTCATCGTCGCGCGTGCGAAAGAGATGCCGGGGCCGAGCTCCATCGAAGTCCACCGACTGGACCCATAGTATTTTCGTTAGTCCAGGTCGCTTGCGAACGTCCTGAATTATGAGGCCCCGCCAGAATAGGTTTTGGCTGGGGTCGAGCCATGGCAAAATATTGAAATGTATAGTGTCGGCGTCACTTCGACTTCGTTCTCCAGGAACCCGAAGTTACGGGACGAGTTGCTCTCGCTCACCAAGAACGTTCGCTTCAATGAATCGGGACGCACACTCTCCGGCGAGGAACTGAAATCGTTCTTGGGCGATCGCAATGGCGCGATCGTGGGCCTCGAGAAAATCGACGAGGGTCTTTTGCAAGCTTGTCCGCAGCTCAAAGTCATCGCGAAGTACGGCGTCGGCCTCGACAACGTCGATCTCGAGGCGTGCCGTCGGCACTCGGTCGAAGTTGGTTGGACCGCAGGTGTCAACGCGTATGCGGTCGCCGAGCAAACGATCGGAATGATGATCGGTCTTGCACGAAACCTCGGTCGAGCTTCTAGCAAGTTGAAATCCGGATCTTGGGAAAAAAACGGCGGTTTCGAAATCCGTGGACGCGACATCGGCGTCATCGGAGTCGGCTTCGTAGGAAGTGAAGTCGTTCGCTTGCTGAGCGCCTTCGGTGCACGCCTCCACCTGAACGACGTTCGCGACGTGAGCGAGATCGCGAAGAAATACGGCGCCTCGATCGCCACGAAAGAAGAAATCTATTCGAAGTGCGAGATCGTGACCGTTCACGTTCCGTCGTCGAAGGAAACGCGAAAGATGATCGACACCGCCGTTCTCGCGAAAATGAAGCCGTCGGCGTTCGTCGTCAACACTTCACGCGGCGACGTCGTCGATCAAGCGGCGCTGAAGCAGGCGCTGATCGCGAAAAAGATCGCGGGTGCCGCGATCGACGTTTACGAAACCGAGCCTTGCGAAGACCGTGAACTGCTCGCGCTGGAAAATCTTTTTTGCACGCCCCATATCTGCGGAAATTCGGAAGAAGCGGTTTTGGCCATGGGCCGAGCGGCCATCTCGAACTTGAAGCGAGGATCGAAGCTATGAAAATCGTCGTATTCGGTGGCTCTGGTTTCTTGGGCTCACATGTCGCCGACGAGCTCACGCGTCTCGGGCACGAGGTCACGATCTTCGACAAGACCGAGTCGCTCTATGCGAACGAGAAGCAAGCGATGGTCGTCGGTGACATCATGGATGCCGATGCCGTCTACCTCGCGATGAAGGGTCAGGACATTGCTTACAACTTCGCCGGCCTCGCCGATTTGAACGCGTCGATCGCGCGCCCGAAAGAAACGTTCGAGTTGAACGTGATCGGCAACATCAACATCCTCGAAGCGGCGGCGAAGGCGAAGCTCAAACGCTACGTCTACGCGAGTACCGTGTACGTCTTCTCGAAAAAGGGTTCGTTCTACGGCATCAGCAAGAGCGCGAGTGAGCGGGTGATCGAGGAGTACGCCGAGCAGAAGAAGCTTCCGTTCACGATCGTTCGATACGGCTCGGTCTACGGGCCTCGTGCGGACAAATCGAACCGAATCTACCGGATCCTTCGTCAGGCCCTCGAAGAGGGGAAGATCACGTTCCAGGGCAACGGTGAAGAAGAACGGGAATACATCCACGTTCGCGACGCCGCACGCTTGAGCGCCGAAGTCTTGAAAGACGAGTTCGTCGGTCAGCACATCATGCTCACCGGTACCGAGCGCTACAAGTACAGCGACCTTCTCAAGATCATCAACGAGATCATGGAAGGCCGAATTCAAATCGTTTACCTGAACGAGGACTACCGCGGTCACTACGTGATGACGCCGTATTCGTTCTCTCCGAAGGCATCGCACAAGCTCGTCGCGAATCCCTTCACCGATTTCGGTCAGGGTCTCCTCGAGACCGTCGAGACGATTTATCAAGACCTCGAAGTTCAAGAAAAAGAAACCACCAAGAAGAAGCAGAAGAAAAGTGGAAGCTAATACGCCTGAGCTCATCCGCAAGTCGCAGTGGCTTCGGAAAGAGCTCTTCGATCTCGTCGTGAAAAAACAAAAGGGCCACATTCCTTCGAGCTATTCGATCAACGAGATGTTGATCGCGCTCTACTATGGTGGCTACGTCCAGAGCCCGGCCGGCCCGAAGGATCCGAATCGGGACCGCGTGATCATCAGCAAAGGCCACGCGGCGATGGCGCTCTATCCGATCTTGATCGACAAAGGTTACGTGCCCGGTTCGGAAACCGCGAAGTTCACCGATGCCGACGGAATGTTGCGCATGTACGCCGATCCGTCGATCCCTGGAATCGAAAGTGTGACGGGTTCACTCGGTCACGGAGTCGGAATCGCGTGCGGCTACGCGCTCGCCGCGAAATGCGACGGAGCGAAGTACAGTACTTACGTCATCGCGGGCGACGGGGAGTGCTACGAAGGCTCGATCTGGGAAACCGCGCTCTTCGCGGCTCATCACAAACTGAACAACTTCTGCCTCATCGTCGATCGCAACGGTCTTTGCATCATGGATGCGACCGAGAACTGCGTGAAGATGGATCCCTTGGACGAAAAATTCCGCTCTTTCGGCTTCGACGTTCGGAAAATCGACGGCCACCGGTATTCGCAGATTTTGCCGGCGCTGAACGACTTCGAGGCTCGCAAGAGCGATCGTCCCATGGCGATCATCATGGACACCGTCAAAGGCAAAGGCATCTCCTTCATGGAGGGCAAAGCTGGCTGGCACAACAAGATGATGTCCCCGCAAGAAACCGAGAAGGCGTTGGCAGAACTGAATCAGAACCCCATCAAAGATTGAAATCGAGCGAGCACCACCATGTCGGAACAAAACAAAGATCTTCCTCGCGATGTTTTCATTCAAACCATCTACGAAGAAGCCAAGCGTAACAAAAATCTGATCTTCCTTTGCTGCGACCTCGGCGCGAAAGCGCTCGACGAGTTTCGGGTGAAGCTCCCGGCGCAGTTCATCCACACCGGAATTTCGGAACAACACATGGTCGACATGGCGGCCGGGCTCGCGCAGTGCGGGAAGCTCGTCTACGTTTATGCGATGGCGCCGTTCGCGACGTTCCGGTGCTTCGAACAAATCAAGGTTGCTCTAGGCGCGATGAGACAGCCCGTGACCGTGATCGGGGTCGGAGTCGGATTCGGTTACGATGATGCAGGGCCCACTCACTATGCGACCGAGGACCTGTCTTGCATGCGAACGATCGCCGGAATGGAAGTGCATACTCCGGCTGACAACACGTGCGTCGCGGAGCTCGCGAAGCTCACATATACGAAACCTCACCTGCGCTACGTGCGACTCGATCGAAAATATTTGAATGGCCTCTACAGCGACCGCAGTGACTTCAAGATCGAAGATGGTTTGGTCGAAACCGCTCCCGGCAAAGACATCGCGATTCTCTCGAGCGGCTTTCCGCTTCACACGGCTCTCAAAGTTCGCGAGCGCATGAAGGAACAAGGGGTCGACGTCGGTGTCATCGACGTCTTCCGTTTGAAGCCGCTCAATGTCCAGAAACTCGTCGCACTCACGTCGAAGTACAAGAAGCTCGTGACCCTCGAAGAGCATTTCCTCAGCGGGGGCTTCGGCTCGGCGATTCTGGAGGGGCTCAACGATGCCGGGCATGCTCGCTCGGTTCTTCGCTTGGGCGTGCACGACGAATATTACTTCGAAAACGGCGGCCGCAAGAACGTGCACAAGCTCGCACGCATCGACGAAGGCGCCGTTTACGACTCCGTCCAACAGCTGATCAAATGAGTTGGATCTTCTTGTCGCACGAATTGGAGGAGAGCACTCCCGCCTACGGTAACGGCGAGGGCTTTCTCGTGCTCGAGAAGAAGGAAATGGGCGGGCAGGCTTCGAGTCGAAAGCAAATTTGGAAGTTCAACAATCACGTGGGAACTCACATGGATTTCCCGGCGCACTTCGACGAAGAAGGGAAGAATCTCAGCCAATACAAGGCCGACGACTTCTTCTTCGAGAAAGTCGCCTTCGTCGAGGCACCGGTCTCGGCCGATCATCTGATCTTGCCCCAGGATTTGAAACTCGGTAGCGAATCGAAAAACGCCGAGCTCTTGCTGATCAAGACCGGCTTCGAAGCGAGGCGAAAGACCGATGGGTACGTGTTGCATGGACCCGGTCTTCACCCGGAGACCTGCCAGTGGCTGCGAACGACGATGCCGAATTTGCGAGCCATCGGCTTCGACTTCATTTCGCTAACCGCGTACCAACACCGCGAAGCGGGACGTGAGGCGCATAGGGTCTTGCTGAAGAAGCAGGGTGCGAAAGACGGAATCTGGATCATCGAAGACATGAAACTAAGCCCGATGAAGAGTAGCCCTGCCCATGTGTTGGTGGCTCCTCTTCAAGTGAACGTCGAGGGAGCAGTGATGGATACGACAGCGGTTTGGAAAAAATCATTCGAGTCGGCTGCGAGCGTGTTGAAGGCCTTCATGGAAGACCCGGCTCTCATCGCTCGCTGTGTCGAGTTCTCGAAACTCTTGACCGAAACGTTTCGCAACGAAAAAAACGTTTTCACCTGCGGTAACGGCGGCTCGCATTGCGATGCAATGCACTTCGCGGAAGAGTGGACGGGGCGCTACAAAAAAGATCGTCGCGCGCTCGGCGCGCTCGCGCTCGGTGAATCCAGTCATTTGACCTGCGTCGCGAACGACTTCGGCTTCGAGCACATCTTTTCGCGCCAGCTCGACGGACTCGGGAAGAAAGGCGATTTGCTCATCGGAATCTCGACCAGCGGGAATTCGATGAACGTGATCAACGCGATCGAAGTCGCGAAGAAAAAAGGCATCCGCACGGTCGGTTTGCTCGGAAAAGACGGCGGCAAGATGAAAGCTCTCGTCGATCTCCCTATCATCGTTCCCGCGCAAACCGCGGAGCGTATCCAAGAATTGCATATCAAGGTCATCCACACGGTGATCGAGTCGGTGGAGCGCGAGCTCTTTCCCGAGCTCTACACGGAGGCAAAATGAAGATCCTGGTCACGGGCGGCGCGGGCTACATCGGTTCGGTTTTGGT
>JAZKJB010000094.1:0-5530 GCA_040384505.1 Bdellovibrionota bacterium
GAGTGTTCGGTGGAGCCGCCGCGGTGAACGTCGCAGCCGAACGAACGTGGAAGCCCGTTGGTGGCATCGGTGTCGGGATCACGACCTATCTTCATCGCAACGTCGATCTTCGCGCAGAAGCGAGAGTGGGCGGCGTCGATCAAAGCTTCGTCTTGGGACTCTTGTCGGCTCACGTGAAAACCGATCGCCTTCTCGAGTACTTCGCGCGCAAACTCGGCGAGCTCGGAGTCGGTACCGTTCAAACCGCGATCGAAGCCACCGGCACCGTGATCAAAGCGACCGGCGAAGGCGTCGGCAGCGCAATCGAAGGACTCACGCCTCAGGGCACACCGTCTCCACAAGCGACGCCGAAACCGGCGAAATAACCCCTCCCAAAAACAAAACGGAGGCCTTCATGGCCTCCGGGAGGAACTCACTTCATATTTTCGAATCGGAGATTAGATGCGATTGCCCAGGCGGGGATTCGCGTTCGTGAACGTCGGGGTCGGAGCCGAAGGCGAGTTCGCGCTCGGCGTGAAGTTCAAAGTCGGGCGAACGGGGATGTTGCCGTAAACTTCGCGATAGCGATTGGCTGCATCAGCGCGACCTTGCATGAAGCCCGGTCCCATCGTCAGCTGATCTGCCGTCGGCGGACCTTGAGTCGTCATGCGGCCACCGTTCTTGAAGAACGCGAGTTCGCGGCGGAGGTCGTCGGTCCCTTGAGTCCAGTCGGTGAAATCCGACGGGTCGATCCAATTCGAGCGCTGATACCCGCGAAGCTCGCCGATGCGAGTGTCGACCGCACGGTTATAAACGGTGTTCAGCGTGAGGCCCTGACCGAGAACCGCATTGAGCTGCGTGCTCGCGTACATCGCTTCGTACGGATGCGCGCCATCGTTGTACGTTTCGAACTCCGAGCGCCACATGTCGGCTTGCGAGCGGAGCTCGTCAGCCTGACCTTTGGTGCGTTCGTTGAAATCGCGGAGCTCTTTACCTTTGTATTCGGCGCCGTACATCTTGCGGATGTCGTTCACGGCTTTATTGACGATCGTCGATGAGATTTCGATCTCACGGCCGGCTTCCGTGATCGCTTCGATGGCGTCGTCCACGAGCTGGCGAGCGCTCGCTTCGTCGTCACTCAAGAGCGACTCTTTCACTTCTTTGCGAAGATCGCCCTGGATCGCTTTTACGATCGTGTTGAACTGAGCTTGTGAATCGCGCTTCGACTTGCGGTCGTCTTCGTCGATCGGATCGATCGAAGTGAGACGCTCTTGATTGCACTCGAGGCGAGTCGTCGAGTCGAGCGGCTTGCCGTCCGACGTCTTCTTGCAGTTCTTCACGTCGGCTTCGAGACGGCGGCGCTGCTCGTCGGTTTGTGCCGACGTATTCGTGCCTGCCGAAGTGTTCGAACCGCTCGCGATCGACACGCAAGACGAAAGCTTCGGGCGAGTGTTCTCTTCCATGTAGTCGATCGCTTTCTGGCGACCTCTGTCGTCGAGAACGTGCGAGCTGAACTCGCCGATTTCGACATAAGTGAACATGACTTGGTTTTCAGGGAAACGGCGGATCACTTCACCACGCAAGCGGTTCTCATTCGGAAGTTTTTCCCAACGAAGCGTGAATTCGACTCCGCACCAACTGCGCGTTTCCGAATGCGTCGTTACGGGGGTCGACTCTCTAGTCGTACGCGCAGCAGCGGGTGCCACTGGAGCGACTGGAGCGGCCGGAGCGACTCGTCCTGCCGGTTGAGCGCCAGGTGCTGCGGTCAATCGTGCGTTGTCTGCTGCACGTGATCCACTACCTGTCGCTGCGACCGATTCCGAAGAGACTTGTGCAGCATCATATGACTGAAGAGCTTTGAACGGCTCCCAAGTGATGTTAGCTGCGAGAGCTGTGAGCAACAGAGCCTTGAGTGCAGCCTGTTTGCTGATTGCGGGTTTCATGTGATCCTCCTCTGCGACACGTGGTCGCGTGAACCCATCATGGGCAACCCTCTGTACTCCAAAGCCTGCGCCGTTTCGACTTGGCGGCCTGGCACACGTAAGTCGCGGAAATTTCAGGGAACGCGCATTTCGTCGCTGAGACCAGAAGTTCGGCACGTGATCACGCGCCAGACGCGGCGGTCGTCTCGAAATGAGAACGGGGTTTCGAATCAAGGGTTTGCGAGAGTCGAATTCGTGGTCGGTCGCGAGGGCCCGAAACGACGCTTTTGCGCGCGAATAGTGACGATTTCGATGAGCTTCGGGGCTTTCACGAGGGAAAAAACTCGACAGCGCGAGTGCGTTTTGGCTTCTATGGCGTCATGAAGTTCACGTTTTCACCTAGCGTAAGGCCCGCCGACATCGCCCCAGTGGACTGGGCGAGTTGGACATGGCAGATGCGTTCTGCGCTCAAGACGGCGGACGACTTCTCTCGCTATTTCGATCTCACAGTCGACGAGCGCCACGCTTTCGATGCGAGCCCGGGCCTCTTTCAGATCAGATCGACTCCGTATTACGCCTCGCTCGCGAACCGCTCGGTTGCGATGGATCCCTTACGCCGAATCCTGATGCCCACGTCGGCTGAGTTGACCGGCGGCGTTCAACACATGCTCGATCCTTTGGGTGAAAAGCGAAACAACCCCGCTCCGCGTATCATCCATCGCTATCCGGATCGGCTCTTGTTCCTCGTGACCGACACCTGCTCGGTCTATTGCCGCTATTGCACCCGCAAGCATTTCACCGGCAACGACGAGGCGTTCGTGAAGAGCGCCGATTACGACAAGGCCCTTTCGTACATCAAGTCGAAGACGGGTCTGCGTGAAGTGATTCTCTCGGGCGGCGATCCGCTGACGTTGTCAGATGGCGTTCTCGATCGTGTCTTGAGCGATTTACGTTCGATCGAACACGTCGAAATCATTCGAATTGGAACTCGTATGCCCGTGGTCGCTCCTATGCGAGTGACCGAAGCTCTGGCATCGGTGATCAAGCGGCATCATCCCGTGTTCGTGATGACTCACTTCAATCATCCGCGCGAGCTCACGCGTGAGGCCGCGGATGCGTTGCTATGTTTGGTCGATCACGGCACTCCGGTCTTCAACCAACTCGTGCTCTTGAATGGCGTGAACAATCACCCGGCGATCATTCAAGCGCTCTCGCGCCGGTTGATGGCTCTGCGGGTGAAGCCCTACTACATGTTCCAGTGCGATCCTTCCGAGGGAACGGATCACTTGCGGACATCGATCGAGAATTCGCTCGAAATTCAGCGTGAGCTCTGGGGTCGGCTGTCGGGATTGGCGATGCCGAATCTGTCGGTCGATATTCCCGATGGCGGGGGAAAGACTTCGCTCGTACCTAATTTCGAGATCTCACGGGACGGCGAGCGTCGTTCGTACATCGGTTGGGATGGTGTGCGGGCCGACTATGTCAGCCCACCAGAAGCGTCGATCGTGAATCCGATCGACGCGGAAGTTTACTTCGATGAATGGGAAAGCTTGAAGAGCGCGAAGCTCTGATCGTTCGTTTGGTTTAGAGGCAGGGATCGTACGCTACCGTTTGCGGAGCCGTGCCGAAGACGAGTTGCGGAGCGCCGGCCGGGCCGTTCGGGTCTAGGCGGATCGCTTCGCGGTTCCAGCCCCAGTCTTCCATCTCGTACGCGAGAGTGCTGTTGTTCTCGACGTGCCAGCTGCCTTTTTTCTCGCCTTGAAGTGTTCCGCGAGCTCCGGCGTTCATCGCGAATTGCTGAACTTGAGCAGAGCCGTTCGCAGAGAGCACCAAGCGCATTTGACGATTGTTGACGTTGTCGTTGTTGCACCAGGGATTCGCAGAAAGACCCGTCGGGCGCGTTGCTCCAGCCGGAAGCGTAACGTCGGCGCCGGCTTGGCCTGCGGGACCCGGGGCGCCCTTGTTGTCTTTCGCCGGAGTGCCTGAGCCGCTGCCCGAGCTGCAGCCGATGGCGAGAGTCGTGAGAGCGAGAGCGAAGAAGGTGAGTACGAGGTGTTTCATTCGAGGTCCCCCTGATAGAAGAGTTGGATCAAGTGGTCTTAGCCAATCGGGGAAGGATTGTGAACCTTTGGTTCACTCGGGTGGCGTAATCGCGCGTGGGCCGGGGCGCTTGCGAAAAGAATCCCAGCTGAAGATCGCCAGAGCCGCCCAGATCAAGGCAAAGGCCTGAAGTTTAGTGATGTCGAAAGGTTCCTGGTAGGCCACGACCCCGAGTAAGAACTGGATCGAAGGGGCGATGTACTGAAAGAACGCGAGACTCGAGAGCGGGAGTCGACGGGCGGCTTGGGCGAACCAAATTAGTGGAAGGCCCGTGATCACTCCACTCAAAACCAGCAGCCCCGCTTCACCGAGCGACGCTTGATGAGCAGTCATGTCGAAGAACCGTTCGTAAATGACGTAGAGGAGAGCCGGCACCAAGAGCACTCCGGTTTCCGCGGTCGAAGTCGCGAAAACGTTCGCCTTCAATTGCTTCCGAATGAGCCCGTACATCGAGAAGGTGAGCGCGATGCTGACGGAAATCCACGGAAACGTGCCGCCTTGGACGGCGAGAACGAGAACGCCGGCGGCAGCGAGTGCGATCGCCGTCCATCTCGCGCGAGAAAGTTTCTCCTTCAGGAAAAGAAAGCCGCTCAAGACGTTGAGAAGGGGAGTGATGAAGTAACCGAGACTGGCCTCGACCACGTGACCATCGTTGACGGCCCACACGTAGAGAATCCAATTGGTAGTTAGCAATACGGTCGCCGCGATGATTGCGAGACCTTGGCGTCGATCGCGAAAAAGATCGAGCCATGCGAACGCGCGAGAGCCGTTCTTCAGTGTGAAGAGCCAGTAGAAAACGAAGGCGAAGACGATCCGGTGAGCGATGAGCTCGATCGCGGGAAAAGCGCCGAGCCACTTCCAGTAGATCGGAAACAAACCCCAAGCGAGAAACGCGCCGAGGGCATAGAGCGAGCCCCCGGTTCGCTCGGAACTTGCTTGGCCGTCATTCGAGCCGGACGGGTTCGCCCGGGCGTTAGACACGTTCTAGCCGCGCGTACTTCGCGACGAACTTTTTCACCGTGTTGTCGTTGAACACGACGCTCACCTTCAAGTCGGCGCCCGAGCCTTCGACCTGAAGGATCGATCCGACTCCGTACGAGGGGTGTCGAACGCGCATTCCTTTTTTTAAATCTCCGCCGCCTTCGTCTTGATCGAAGCTGTCGTCGCCGAAGTCTTCGTAGTTCGGCATGCCGTCGCCTGCGCCCATGAGGGGATGCGGCTTGCGAGGCGCGGAATCGAAATCGCCGGCGTCGAAGTCGCTCGAGCCTTGGCGCTCGCGCATGCGATCAGCGAAGCGCGAACGTTGAGGAACGCTCGTTTGGTGGATCACGCCTTCCTTCGGGAGCTCCTTCAAGAATCGACTCGGCGGATTTTGTTGTTCCGAGCCCCACACCTTGCGAGTTCGAGCGAAGGTGAGGAAGAGCTCAGGGGCGGCGGACTCTTTGGCGTCAGGGTGCGCATCGATCGTCACGGCCGCATCCTTGACGATCGGTTGAGGAATTGACGTCCACGTCGCAAACACCGCGTCT
>JAZKJB010000095.1:0-3456 GCA_040384505.1 Bdellovibrionota bacterium
GGGGAACTTTCCAGCTGATCTTGTGAAAGCCACTCCCGCCGAGATACTCCCCTGTCGCTCGGTCGAATATCGCCAACTGCAACTCTTCTCGCGTCACGAATTTCGCAACCGACGAACGCGCGTAGATTTCCGAGTCGTCCAACGTCGGCATCGGCCGAGCCCAAGGCATGTACGCTTGTAACCCTTCGAGAGTTTCGGCGATCGCGGCGTTGATCAATGCGCCTTCGCCTGGACGAGGCAATCGCAAGACCAAACGCGGTGTCTCGATCGTCGAAGGGAGATCGAGCAAAATCGGATTCTTCATGGTCAAAACCTCAGTCGAGAATTTTGCGAACGTCTTTTATCAAACTCTCGTTCAGCGTTTGATTTCGAGCGAAGGTCGCCTTCGCAGGTGACGGTCCGCGCGCAAGCGAGTATTCCGATTGGTCGCTGATCCAAGCCTCGAAGACCGCTCGATCTCCATTGAAAATCGGGACGACACTTCGAGCGCCGCTGTCGTATGCCGTCAGCACACCGAAGACGTAGGACTTCAATTCCAATTCCCTGCATTCTTCGGGACTCAGTTTGAGCAAGGCCCCTCCGAACGTACATGAATCATAGGTGTTGTGAACGTCTGTTCCACCCAGGACTTCTCCTCGGTCGAGCGCAGCTACGATTTTCGGCGCTCGCAATGGACCAAGTGAGGCTCGATCGAAATCTTCGATTCGACCGATGAAGCCTTCGATGGCTCGGAAGATGTCGAAAATTTCTTTTCGTTCGTCGGTCACCTTCGGGATTTCCGTGAGACGCCCCGTTCGTGAGTCGACGACGAACGCAAAATAGCGTCCGACGCTCGCCGGCAGATTCTGCTCGGCCTTCTCCGAGAGCTCTTCTGGAACTTCCAACGAAAACGCATCGACGCCATCGATCTTCTGTCTCGAAAAGAGTAACGGCTCCTGACCGTTGGCCACGTAGTAATAAACGAGACTCATCACTGAACCGGAATGTAAATCTCGGTGAGAAGCTCCGCTTCGGCCGTATCTTCCGGAGTGTTCAAGTAAGCTTCCATGAAAAACGCGGGGCGAATCTTCAATCCGGCATCGACCACTCGTTGCATCGCCATCGGATAAGCCTGCGCGAGATGCATGTACGGGCCCTTCAACAGGAACTTCGCGTAACGTCCGCCTTCGAGCTTCCGCACCTTCATCGCACCAGGAAGCGCCTTCGACGGATCACTTTTATACGAAAAGCCGGCTTGATAAGTTCCTCCCGGAATTTTCGAATCCGGGTTCAGCAAACTCAAGCCCATCATCTGAGCCATCTTGTCTTTCTCGAGATTCCCGAGCGCGACTTTATGAAGCTCTTCCCAAGCGGGCCGAGCGACTTTCATGAACTCACCGATCTTTTCGATGTAAACGAAAGTCGACGTGGGGCCTGTCACGAGTTCAGGTTTAGGGGAGAGATCGATTGGCATGTGAGTCCTCCATGAATGGACTCCATACCAGTCTCAACTTCGACGAGATGCAAGATTCGACTCAGAGCGCTTTGTTGAGCAGGTGGCCGCTCTTTTTGTCTTTGCTGGTGTTGAGAGTGGAGAGCTCGCTCTCCGGGATGCGGCGCACGACTTTGCCGTCGCGGTCACAGATGTACACGACGGTGATGCCGTCGTTCGACTCGCGGCGGATCGTGAGGTTGTTGTCCTTCACGCCGGGCAAGTTCTCCAAGAATGAGATCGCTTCCGTGACTTCCTCGGGAGTCAGGTTGCGGCGTCTTCGGTCACCGTCTCCGGCGGCCTGGCCGTTTCCTTCCTTCTCGTTGTCGGCATCGAGTTTGGATTTGGCTTTCGCCTCTTCCTTTTTCTGCACCGACGGGAAAGGAATCACGTTGCGAGCGAGTCCTTTGATATCCATACGAGACACTGATCGGTTTCTCGGAATTTTAACGTTAAGAACCTGGACCATTGCTGGCCTTAAGAACTGACGTTCGTTTCCGCTCCCTGATCCGTTCTCACTAACCGTTCTCTTCGGGCTTCCAAAATTTCCCCGGTCATCCCCACTCCCCCACCCTTCGCGAAAGCCCATCGCTCGGGTAAGTACCCTCGGAAGACTTTCGTCCCCCGAGGTAGGTGTGGTACCGGGAAGGGAAGGAGATCCCCTTCCCTCGTAATTCATAGTCAGTTCAAAGACGCCTCGCGCTCAACTATTGCTTGAGCCGAAAACTCGAGGCGCCCTCCTTCATTCCCCAACCCGATATCAACCGATCAACTTGAGAGCTTGAGCCGGTTGCTGGTTCGCTTGCGAGAGGACAGAAGTCGAAGCCATCTGCAGGATGTTGTTCTTCGCGAGCTCAGCCGATGCCGCTGCAACGTCCGTATCACGAATCCGCGAGTTCGCGGCCGAGAGGTTCTCGATGCTGACGCCGAGGTTGTCCGTCGTCGAGATCAGTCGGTTTTGGATCGCACCCAAGTTGGCGCGGAACCCGTTCACTTGTTTTTGTGCGCCGTCGAGGGTGTCGAGTGCCGAACGAGCTCCATCTTTACCGGAGAAATCGAGGCTATCGAGACCGAGGTTCGCAGTCGTCGCGTTCTGTTCGGCTGCATCGAAGCCGATGCGGTCGTTGAAATCGTCGTTTTTGATGTCGACTTGGAAGGCGAAGTTTTCGCCCGATCCGTCGAGGAGCTGGACGTTACCGAAGCGCGTGGTGCGTGCGATACGTTCAGCTTCGTTCTTCAATTGTTGAACTTCTTTGTCGATGAACGAGCGCTCTTCGTCGCCGACCGTGTCGGAAGCGGCTTGAACACCGAGTTCTCGGAAGCGTGTGATGATGTTCGAGATCTCGCCCAAGCCGCCTTCAGCGACTTGTACCATCGAGATACCGTCGTTCGCGTTACGGCTGGCCTGTTGATAGCCGCGGATGTGCGACTTCAAACCTTCAGAGATAGAGAGGCCGGCAGCGTCGTCAGCTGACTTCGTGATACGCGATCCCGAAGAAAGTTGTGCGAACGATTTGTTGATTTCACGGCTAGAGCCCGCGAGCGAACGTTGAGCGGTCAAAGAGGGCAAGTTCGTAGCGATACGCAATCCCATTTGGGACCTCCTAGTTAGGCACGACTGCTCCATCACGTGCTTTGTTTCGCCACCACCTACGGGGCATCCACAAAGAGCGCCATTCATAGCGCCGTTTGGTTGAACACATTGGTTATGCTTTCGTTCACTCGCCTTCAGTCCAGGAGGTCGTCGCTTCTACGTTTCGCAGTCACTCGATCCGTAGTCGCTCGCTTCTGGCCGTCCAGTCCGCTTGCTACTCACACCAAACCTTTCGGCGAGGTCTGTGCCGACTGAAGTCTCGTCCTGTGTTTCTGGACCAACGTCCGAGGTAAACTGGACTTTGGTTGTGGAAAACTGGGCCTTCATCCCCGAAAACCCAGACCTTCGTCGCGCGAACAAGGTCGGATGACCGAAGGTCCATCAGACCTTC
>JAZKJB010000095.1:3466-4353 GCA_040384505.1 Bdellovibrionota bacterium
AAGTCTCGTCCAGAACGAAAAACGGCGAACCCGTGGGCTCGCCGTCGTCCATACATCACATGTCGAGAAACGAATTCTCAGGGGACCTGCGCGTAGCAGCTCTCGAGAGACCCGTAAGACGTCGCGTTCAGCGTCGCGTTCGTCGTGACGTCGTAAGACTTGAAGCCGACGCCATCCCAGTTGCAGACCGCGTTCTTCACAGACATCGAAACGGTGCGACGGCAGTCGAGCTCGTAGGCGAAGCCGTAGCGAGCCAGACCGATGAAGCCGATGCCTTGGTTGTGCGGTTGGTAGGAATAACCGTTCCACTGGCACGTCAGGCGCGACGGCTGCGGCTGCGGATGCGGAGCCGGCTGAGGCTCCGGAGTCTGCGTTCGAATCATCCGCAAGCAATCGTCTTGAGTCGCGTACCCCGGAGTGCGGTCCTCGCACGTTCGTTGATTCGTCTTGATGTCGTAGGCCAGCCAATAGTTGCCGGTGTAGTTGCAGATCATGCCGTTCGCATGATTCTGGACGAGGTCGTTGCAGTCGTTGACGAAGCGCCACGCGATGTCGGCCTCTCCGACGACTCGATTAGTCGGCAGATGAATCGGCGCGAAACCGACTTCGTTCCATCCGCAGACGATGTCCTGACCCGCGCGCATCCCGACGTCGATCGCCCACTGGCAAGAATCCTTGTTCGGGAACCCTCCCCGGCCACGGCTATGACCCACTTCGTGTCCATACAGCTTGGACCAAACGTGCCAGTCGCGATCGACCTGTCGGCACTCGAGCTCGCCGACACGGGGGCCGGCGAAAGAAGCGGCGAATGCACCTGAGGATGAGAGCACGAGGCAGGCGGCGAGGACGATGCGGGCGAACGACATATTAAAACCCTCCGTTGGGCC
>JAZKJB010000096.1:0-3492 GCA_040384505.1 Bdellovibrionota bacterium
CGTAGATCGGCGATGCGCGCATCAGGGTCGAGTCCGAACGCGACCACGAGGCTGTCGCGAAAGTTCGTATAGTCCCTAGTGACGGCGATTTCCGGTCTCGCGACCGAGTAGAGGCCGGGCCCGATGAGTCCCGTCGAAGAGGGAACGAATCCGTCTCGCACGATGAGCTGGAACCAGGCTTCTTTCTCGGTTCCGTGGTAGAGCTGTAGATCCGGAACGATCGCTTTGGCTTCCTCGAAGAACTGCGCGGGCTCGATTCCGATCGAACGAAGGTGCGCGTCGGCCGTGACAGCGGGTGTGCCCACGAATCGCAAGTGATTGATGGGCAAAAGCTTACGATCGCGAATGAGAGTGCCGAGCTCAGTTTCTCTCATCAGCAGTTCGGTCGCCGGCAAGCTCGACTTCCGACCATAGAGCGAGAAGAGGGTTTTCGTGAGCCACTCTCTGAATTTTGGTTGTGAGAGGAAGTCGTTGAAAGAAGAACTGTTCGAGGCGTCTTTGATCGCTTCCTTCACGAATCGAAGGCTTTCCGAGTCGAGCTTCGCTGCTGGGAAGGGAACCTCGGGTCCCTCGTGGGCCAGTTGAAGGTTCGAAACGATTCGAAGGTATCGAGTTGAAAGGAGCAGGGGGTGATTGAGTTTTTGGGTCGCATAGTACGTCGACCAAAAAGCTCTCATTTCGGGGACCTGAATCGTCGGTCGATTCGTGTGGATCTCGCCGAGACCGTCACCGAAACCCAGCGCCGTACTCACCGAAGTCCGAGCAATGAGGATTTTTTCCGTCGGAAGCGAACCTTGATCGATTTCGTTTCGGCCCTGAACCGTGGCGGGATCCAATCTCGCCGGGTTGATCGATTCGACCTTGCCGATCGCGAAGTCGGCTCCTCGCGGGAGATTGTCTTTTGCGGACAAGACGTCGAGATCCGAATCGCTACGAAGAAAGTCTCGCGACCGGATCCTAGGCATCGAGCGTAGGCGTGTCAGCACCGATTCGACTTCGACTCGCGTCTCTACCGAAGCGAATTGCGACGCGAGGAAGAGAGCGAAGTCTCGGCTAGCTCCACCGAAGATCTTTGCGTCTCGATCCGCTTTCCACACGGCCTGAAAGGCGTCGACCTTTGGTGCGGTCTCGACGATCAACGCTTCGAATTCGGCGCGGGAGAGTTTCGAGTCGAGAGGAGCTGCGATGGCTAAAGACGAAGCAAAGCTCGCGAGCGTAAGAGTGATCACTCGAACGGGGAAACGCACCCCGAAGAGGGTGCGTTTCAAGAAGCCAACGAAAGTCGACGCGCGCGAAGAGTTCATCGTGGACTTTCTCAGCGCGCGGCTTTGAAGAGCATGAGGCACGAACGGACTGCGCCGAACGCCGGGTTCGACGGATGCTGCGGATGTTCAGGCGTGCGGTTCAGGCGTCCCGTCGTATCCGATACTTTCCAGCCGACCAGCACGGGTCGACCGCGATAGGGGCGTTCGAGCTCGGTGTAGCGGGGTGAAGTGATCTCGCCGTTCTTCAAAAGATCGGCCGATACGGTGCGGATCAAATCCCAGCGAGCCGCCAAGGTTTTATCCGCGATCTCGGCGCCCTCTTTCCAGAGGCGTTCGAACTCCGCGTTGAACTCGGTGAGGCGGCGACCGCTCAAGCGGACGTTGCCTTCTTTGTCGACGGGGATGTTCGCCATTCCGCTCATTCCGCCTTCGGTCAGATAGCGAGTGATCATCGTTCGCGCCTGCTTGATGTCGCTCGACCAGCCGATGTCTTCGCCGTAGCCGGCTTTCTTCTGCGCCATCTGTCCCGCGAGGAGCTTCGCGATGTTCGCGAGTAGAGTTCTTTCGTCGAGGTTCTTGTTGATACCTTCGACGAGCTCTTCGTAGCGCGCATAACCGAGGTAGCCGTCTTGTCCGCGGATGGTGATGAAGGCGATCTTGCTGCCCGTGATTTTCGGATCGTTGACCACGGCATGTCCGGCTTCGTGATACGCCGTTGCCATGGCTTGGCGACCCGACTGGCGTGTGAACTTCGTCGCATGCTCGGTCGCGCGAATCGTCGATACGCGGGTCTTGGTGCCCTTGTCCTCGACGAAGACGCTGATGACGACTTCGCGAGTCGGATCGCTCGGCTTCGAGTACGTTCGCTCGATCAAGTTGTCTTGAAGTGTGAAGCTGATCGCTTTGCCTTTGAGGTCGTCCCAGCCTCCCGCTTCGATCACGGCGTCGGAAACGCCGGCCTTCACTTGGTTCTCGATCACGTTACGAAGGCTGCGTCCGCCTTTGCTGTGCGTGTAGAACTTGTCGGCGAGAGCGTTCGTGAACGCCTCGTCGATGCTGAACGTCGCTCCGATTTTCTCGAACGGCGCGAGAACTTCGCGCATGAGCTTTTTCGCGATCATTCGTGACGAAGCTTTCGTCGCCGGACGCTGCAGGATCACGTCGGCCATGCGGCCGATGAGCGCTTCCGGAACTCCGTTGTCGCGCAAGATCTTGTGGACTTTCTCTTTGTCGCGATTGCGTTCCCAGGTCGAAGTTCGCATGTCGTCGCTCGACATCCCGAAGAACAGCTTCTCGCCGTCGTTACCGGTGACGAGGAACGTGTACTTGCCGAGGTCGTACGTTTTGTTGGTGACCGTCGACGTGAACTTTCCTTCGTCCATGATTTCGTAGAAGTATTTCTTGAGAAGCTTTTCCTTCATCGCGGGATCGTTGCCGCTGACGTTCGAAAGTTCGTCCAGCGCGATCACGCCGCCGTTCGGATTGTTGATCAGGGCTTGCTCGAACAATCCGATCTGCGTCGATCCTTGGTAGCCACGGGGTGAGTTGAAGATGATGTTGAGATCGCCTTCGAACTGAACGTTGCCGAACGGGATGATGACCGCGCGGTCTTTGGAACCGTAGAGGCCGAGCGCGAGGGCTTTCGCCGTTTCCGATTTCCCCGTACCCGTCGAGCCGATCAGCATGACAGTGAGTGGACGGGTGTTCGTGAGCTTCGTCGATTGATGCGCCCGAACGGCTTTCACGATCGCCTCGGTGGCTTCGGGTTGGCCGTAGATCTCGGAGTTCATGACCGTCTCGAGGTTCTTCAACTTCTGCACGAACTCCCGGTCTTGAAGAGGATCCGTCGAAGGAGCCTGAGCGAGGGGAAGCTCGATGGATTTGCCTGTGTTCGCGTCGACCTGGAGGCTCACTTTATTGTTCGTGACCGGTCCGACGGAAAGACGCACTTCGCCGCCACGTGCGACGTCGAGATCGGTGATTCCGCGACGAACGGCTTTCGAAATCGATTCCGTCACGGCTTTTTCGACGGGACGAGTTCCACCGCCGGCTTGGTAAGACGCTTTCACCATGTGCTCGACGACGGCCGGATGGATCGTGATCGTCACTTTGTAGTCGCGCTCGAGCGTCGCTTCGACGTTCGATGCGATCTTAGCGCCGATTCGCAGGGCGAGGGGCATGATGATCGGAGCGGCGAGTGTCGTCTTGTCGATCCGCTTCAAAACCG
>JAZKJB010000097.1:0-7264 GCA_040384505.1 Bdellovibrionota bacterium
CATCGTCACCGGCCCTGGCGGCCAGCAGATTTTGATCGAAGACCCTTCGGGCAACATCATCGAGCTGTTTCAGCCGGCGTGAGTGGAGCGCGTTCCGCTGCTCTCATTTTAAAAAGTATGACTTCGCCTTTGCCATCTCGCTCGATCCGCCTGGAGGGCGAATGGAGCGGGGCTCGTAAGCGAATTTCATTTTCGAACAGAAAGGTTCCGCTTCCGAACTCAGCGCTTCTCGTTCATCCGGCGAGCGCGCGAATTCTCTTCGACGATCGAACGCACGCGAGCGAGTGATCCTAGCGGCTGATGGCCGCGCTGTGAGTGGATCAATGTCGAAATCGCGAATGTCTCGCACGAGAACTTCTTCGAAGACGTAACGGCCGAGGCGTCGTCGCCCGTGATCGTCAAGCGCGCCACGGGAACGAACGGCAACGTTTTCTCGTCCCAGAGCTCGCCGCCGTTTTCGATCCAGTCGCTCGTCTTGCGACCCGAGTGCAGTCCGGTGGCTTCGATTTTCTTTTGATCGAAAAGTTGAGCCGACAACACCATGCAAACGTGACCGCGGGCTGCGCGAAGATCGATGTCCTTTTGCAAGTAGTCGGGAGCTTTGCCCGCAGAGCCTTCGCGGCGAAGCGACGAAGGATCGCAAGGCGACATCTTCAGTTTCACGATTTCGCGAGGTGAGCCATCGGCTTTCAAGCCGTGCGAGTAGGGCACGTTGCTCCAGTAGCTTTCGACCGCGTAGCTGACGGTATCGTTGCGCTCGAATTCCTCGAGCAAGTTCTTCGCACGCAAAGTCGATTTGATGTAGAGCGGATTCAAGAAATAGAAATCGCCTTGGGCGAGTCGTGCGGCTTTCAAGAGCTCAGTGAACTCGACGATGTTGCGAACGGCGAACATCGGCGACGAGTTGAACATGTAATCTTGAACGGCGTCGCCATTCACGGCGACTCCGCGGCCGGTGGTGTCCACGGAAAGCGAGAGCCCCCGAACGTCGCCGACGGTGTCGGGATTGGTTTGGCCCTTGGCATTTGCAAAACGAACGGTCGTCGGGAGCACGCCTTCGCGTGAGAAAAGCCCTTGGCGAACGCGAGCGATGGTCACGTCGTCGGACTTCGAGATCGCTTTGATTTCCTGCGCCGAAAGAACTTTCAACTCGCCATTGAAGCAGCTGCCTTTCGAGTGCGTCCCGCGCTCGAGCACACGCGTACGGCCTTCATTTTGGATCTTCGTGAAAATCTCGACGAGGGTTTCTGCCTTGTCATCCTCGCCACTGACTCTCTTTTCGTAATTTTGGAACAACGGAATGGACTCGAGGATCCGCAGGTTCTCTTCGGGATTGCCGTTCAAGGCCGCGACCGAAACGACGGGGAGAGCGAGGCTGGCGAGAGTCGAGAGTACGGCGAGTCGGCGCATGCGGAAGTCCTCCGGTATTTCGGGAATTTCATTGCGAATGAGGGGCCACTCGGCCGCAGCGGCGAACGACGCCGTAGCCGCTTGTAGGGAGTTCAGGACTGTCTAAGCGGTAGACGGTGCGTCCCTTTGTCGGCTGGGAGTCTTGATCGAGTGTGGACATCCTCGCGAAACGAGGCGAGCATCGCAGGCATGCAGCGAGTGTCGTACACCATCGGGCTCTTGGTCGCGCTTTCGATTGGATCATCGTCGGCTTTGGCTGCCGCGCCCGTCATCGAGAATGCCGACTCACGGTGGGAAAACAAAACGATCCTCAGAGTCATCGACTTCAACCGAAACCGACCGCCGGTTCTCACCTTCGACGATTCGAAATCAGTGAAAAGTTGCAAGCTCGATAGCGCGCCTTGTCCGAAGAATCATCGCATGGAGCTCTTGCCGTTTCCGGGTCGCCCGCGCGGGCGCATCTTCACGCTGACTTGGATCGACGGCGACGGCGAACACGAAGCGAGCGTCAAACTTCTAGACCGCATTCCGAGCGACTTCAGTATCGAGGGACGTTCGGTCTTGAAGAAGAACGTCTTCCTCGCCGTCGGCACACTTTTGCTGTCACTGAGTCCTGAGGGTGAAATCGATTTCTATCGCGAAAGCTCGTTTCCGACGGTGGATTTCAGGCCAGTGAAAGTCGGTGGAAAGAGATTCTATTCGTTCGGTCAGATCCGGCAGGTCAACGAAGCGGTCAACAGCGAAGGAATGCACTGGGTCCTCGATCAGGACTTCGAGCTCTTCGACGTCCAGTCGCGCATCTCGGACAATCACGAGTTCCTCTTTCTCGGTCCCAAGCACTTCGTCTTCACTCACTACGAGGATTCGGCGAAAGAAGGCGAGCCGTGCGTGCTCCGCCAGTCGGTGATCGAGTCCAAAAACGGTCGCGACGTCTACGTGCTCGACAGTGACGAGCTCGTGAAGCTCGGAATTCTCCCGGCGTACGGTGTCCCACCCGTGAGAAAAAGCATTCGCACCAAGATTCGATATCACGGAAGGGAATGTCTCCAGAACGACCATCTGAACGCCGTCGAGATCGTCGATCGGAACCGATGGCTCGTCAGTTTCGGTGAGAGCACCGTTTTCATGTGGCTCAAGAAGGAACGTCGAGCCGAATGGGTCTTCGGTGGAGTCGGCGATCAATTCAAGCTCACGGCCGAACAGAAGACGGCCCTCCATCACACTCCTCACTGGTTCGAAAAAGAAAAACGCCTCATCCTCTTCGACAACGGTCTCGAGAATAAGCGATCGCGAGTCGTCGAGTATTTCCTGGATTTCAAAAGCGGAAAAGTGCGTGCGATGAAGCAGCACGATCTCGGTGGCGCATTCTCCACGTCGGCCGGAAGCGTCGAGGTCGACGGCGATGTCTTGTCGGTCGGGTTCGGCAATAGGGAGAATTCGAAGAATGACTTCGTGGAGCTGAGCTCGGGCACCCAGACGATGGCCATCCGGGTCTGCTCGAATTGTGACAAGCTTTGGATTTATCGATTCTATCGAGGAGACGTTCGCGAGCCGGCTCGCCGCTAGATCGTTACTTCGGATAAACGACCAACATGAATTCCGCCTTGCGATCTTTCACTCGCAAAGCCAACGCGGAAAGCTCATCTTCCCAGACGGCTTCGGTCGCTAACGTGAAATCTAAACCCAAGAGAGCGCGTCGCTTGGGCCACTTCGCAGAGAGTTCGGTCATCAGGCGCCCGAGGCGGTAGGGCGTATCCATCAAAACGATCGGTCGCTTTTCGCGCTCGAGCTCGTTCAAAGCGCGCGCGCGTTCTTCGCGCTCGGCGGGGAGAAAACCGCGGAAAACGAACTCGCGAAGGTTCTCTCCGCTCATCGACAACAAAACCATCAAGCTCGACGCGCCAGGAAGTGATCGAACGGGGATCCCGCGCTTACGACAGAGAGCCACGAGACGCGCGCCGGGATCGCAAAAACCCGGTGTGCCGCAGTCGGTGACCAGCGCGACTCGCGCGCCGGCGCAAAAATCAGCGAGCTCACGAACGTCATCGTCGCGGGAATGCTCGTTCAAGAGCTCCATCCGTTTGCCTTCGATCCCGAGGCGCTTCAAAAGTTTCGAAACTTCTTTGCGCTCTTCGCCGATCACGAGGCTCGCGGCTTTCAACGCTTCGATCGCGCGAAGCGTGATGTCCGCGGGATCGCCGATCGGTGTCGCGACGAGCTCGAGGCCCACGAAGTCGCCCTTGCTGACATCTGACGGTTCCAGAAAAACTCCCGCTGATAGGATGAAACGCACCGTAACATAAGCGATTCGCGCGACGCAAACCTCTGCCCATCGAAGGAAAACTTGGTAGGCTTTGATCGCATGACACCGAAAGCTTGGAAAACCCTCACGTCGAAAGAGCTCTTCAAGACATCGTTCTTCCGGTTTCGCATGGATTCGTGCGAGCTGCCCGACGGACGAGTGATGCCCAATTACTACGTGATGGAGTTCCCCGACTGGGCGAACATCGTTCCCGTCACCGACGACGGAAAGATCGTTCTCGTCGAACAGTACCGCCAGGCGCGAGGCGAGACGTGCCTCGAGATCCCCGGCGGCTCGACCGATCCGCACACGAAAGAAGATCCGAAGAAAGCGGCGATGCGCGAGCTGCTCGAAGAAACCGGTTACGTTCCCGACGACATTCGCTTGATCGGAGTTCACTCACCGAACCCCGCGATGCAGAACAACCGCATGCACACCTACATCGCCTTCGGTTGCAAGAAAGTCGCGGAGCCCGATCTCGATCCCTTCGAAGACATCCGAGTCGTCACGGCCACGGTGCCGGAGGTGATCGAGATGATCTTCAATGGCAAGATCGATCACACGATCGTGGTTGCGTCCCTTTTGTACGCACTTCCGACGCTAGGCTTCCACTTGCCGATGCCCCAGCGCGGGTAGAAGTGGTGTCGTTTAGGCTGGCGCCGCGCTTGCAACCTCCAAAGGTGGGAGTGTCACTTTGGATGGTGACTCACAAACGGGGGAAAACATGAAACGCTCACTGGTCTTCATCGCGATCACGGTCCTGGGCCTTCAAGCAAACGCGAGCCGTGCGGTCGAGGCGGTTTTGGATCTTCGAGGGGCCGGCGTCGGTGGAAACGGTTGTGTCGGTGGCGCCGCCTTGATCGACCTCTCGCCGAACGACATTCTCCAAATCAGAACTCCCGAGCTCGTGAACGATTCGGCGCGCTCACCGCAAATCGAGCGAAAGGCCTGCGCCGTCTCCATTCCCTTCCAGCTTCCGCGGAACATGAAACTCGTCGTCAGTGCAGGTCGAGTTCAAACGACCCTGTCTCTGAAAGCCGGAGCCGTCGCGCGCACGAACGCAGAGCTCTTCACGGCCGGGACGCGCGGTCCGACGATCAACTCCGTCGACAATGGTCCGAAGAAACAAGTCAGCTTGCTCAAGATCGCCGGCCTCGAAACGGGCTGCGGTGCGAGCGGAATTCTGCGATTGAATCTCAATCAAGCGCTCATCGCGAAAGCGGCACGGTCGAGATCGAGCATCGACGGAGCCAAACTTTCGTTGCGGCTCGCGGCTTGCCGGTAATCTAGAAGATCAGAAACTCTCCGCATCGACCTCGAAATGGTCGATGCGCGCGAGAGTGTCGGCGCACTCCTCGCGACCCGAATGAGTCGATACGATGTAGACGAGCCCGATATGCGGAAGCTCGCGACCGATGAGATTCAAATTCACCGGCTCGTTTTCGAAGAGCCAGATCCGACGATACTTTTTCGAAGCTTCCCGAAGCACATCGCGCTTGAACGCCGCGTCATCAAGTCCCGCTTCAGGCTTCAAGACGAGATCCACGCCGTCGACGTCGACCGGAAAGCCGCGGCTGCGAAGGCTTTCGCGGGTCCCTTTGAGCATTCTCGGTTCATCGCGGCCGGTGAGATACATCACCTGAGCTCCGCGGCTTCTGAGTTCGTGGACGAACTTCACGGCCCCTGGAAGAGGCTCGTCGTGATGGAGAAACGAATCGCTGAAGAAGCACTTCGCCCAGAAGTCGTGGAGATCACGGTAAAAAGCCGGGCGCTCGGCCTGGAAGAGTCCCGCTCGGGCAACCGACTCTCCGATTCCCCAATCCGCAGTTTCGACTTTCACTTCGCGAAGGATTTCGCATTCGACCGGGTACTTGGCCCTGAAGCCGGGATCGTCGGCGAAGGCATCGATGATTTTGGAAACTCGAAGAGTCAGATCGAAGAGAGTGGAATCCAGATCGAAAACCGCGAGGAACCGACCGCCTTCGCGCGCCGTTTGCTCGGCTTCTCGAAGGATGCGAATGAGAATCGGATCGGTCGTCATTCGACGATGATAACCCAGCCGCCTAGAAGCTCACAACTACGAGGCTTCTGACTGAATCTTGTTCCCCGGGGCTAAACTGTGCTTGGTTCTACGGCGCCCATTTGTTAGATAAAGCCCGCGCTCACCAAGCCACAAAAACTAGAAAAACCAGAGACTTCTGGGGGACCTTTCACATGACGAAACCCACGCGGACACTTTCCATTCTCGTCGTTGCGGCAGCCTTGCTCGTCACCGGCTGCACGTTCAAGAAAGCAGAACTCGGATCGGCAGAAAACCCCGTGAAACTCTTCTTCACGCCGTCGGTCGACGCGAAGGTCATCGACTCGAATTCGAAGTTGATGAAAACGTGGCTCGAAGCCAACACGCCCTACAAATTCGAGATCAACGTTCCGCAATCCTACATCGCGGTCGTCGAAGCCTTCGGCGCGAACCGAGTGGACGTCGCGGCGCTGAACACCTTCGGTTACTACCTCGCGAACAAGAAGTACGGGGCTGAAGCGCGCATCACCGTCGTCCGCAACGGCAAGACGACGTACCAGTCTCAGATCATCGCGAAAAAAGGGCGCTTCAAAAACCTCACGGATCTCGAGGGCAAGAAGATCGCGTTCGTCGACGCGGCTTCGTTCTCCGGCTACATCCTCCCGTTGAAGTATCTGAAAGATGCGGGCGTGAAACTCGGCGACACCGTCTTCGCGATGAAGCACGACAACGTCGTCTCGATGATCTACCAAGGCCAAGTCGACGCCGGTGCGACGTTCTACTCTCCGCCCAGCGACAAAGAGGGGATCCAGGACGCGCGCCGTCTCGTGAAGGCGCAGTACCCGGACGTCGAAGACAAAATCGAAATCATCAAGCTCACGAACGACATCCCGAACGATCCGATCACGTTCCGCAAAGAGATGCCGGAAGAAATGAAAGTGAAGATCACCGACGCGTTCCTCGCGATGGTGAAGACCGACGAAGGTAAAGCGGCATTCAAGGCGGTTTACGGTGTCGACGCTCTCCAGCCCGCGACGGACAAAGACTACGATTCGATTCGTCAAATGGTCGAAACCACCGGTGTGAACGCGGAAGACGCGCTCAAAGCAAAGAAGTGAGCGCTTCCGTGTCTGGGACCGACAATATCCTCTCGATCAAAAATCTCGTGAAGACGTATCCCAACGGCGTGCAGGCGCTGAAGGGTGTCAGCTTCGACGTGAAGCGGGGAGAATTCCTCGTCGTGATCGGGCTCTCGGGCTCGGGCAAGTCGACGATGCTCCGTTGTATCAACCGTCTCCACGATCCTTCGTCGGGACAGATCCAATTCAATCCGCGAACCGGCACGGCGATGGACATCGCAGCGATCCCGACGGAGCAAACACGCGAGCTTCGTCAAAAAGTCGGGATGATCTTCCAGCACTTCAACATCATCAACCGCCACTCGGTCCTGAACAACGTCATGTATGGCTCGCTCGGCCGCACCAGTACGGTGAAGAGCATGTTCGGCTTGTTCTCGAAGGAAGATCGCGAGC
>JAZKJB010000098.1:0-2033 GCA_040384505.1 Bdellovibrionota bacterium
TCTTCGGCCGTCACGACGGTCACGGGCTCGTCACTCGGCCAAGCCCTCATGTGGGTCGGCGACAGCGGTGGACTCGCGCAAGCGGTTTCACTCAGTGGTGACGCTTCGGTGAACAACACGGGCGTGATCTCGATCCTCGCGAACGCGATCACGGGCTCGGAGCTCGCAAACGATTCCGTTGCGACGGCGAAAATTCAAGCGGACGCAGTCACCTTCGCGAAGCTCCAGAACATCTCGACGAACCGAATCCTCGGCCGGACGACGGCGTCTTCGGGCGACGTCGAAGAACTCGTCATCGGCCCCGGCTTGACGCTGTCTGCGGGTTCACTCTTCGCGAACATTGGTTCGTCCGCGGCACTCGCGAACGGTCAGATGTGGCTCGGCAACGCTTCGGGCCTTGCGACTGCGGTAACGATGGCGGGCGATGCCACGATCTCGAATGTCGGAAACCTGGTCGTCGATGCGACGAGCTTGGCGACGAACTCGAAGATCATGAAACGAGACGGTTCGGGTAATTTCGCTGCGAACACCGGAACGCTCAATACTCTCGCACTCACGAACACCGGCACGATCAATCTTTCGGCTCCGGTGGGCGTCACTTACAATCTCTTGCTTCCGACGAGCGCCGGTACCGTTAACCAACTTCTCACGACCGACGGCGCCGGTAACTTGAGCTGGTCGACCGCAGCTAGCGGTGGTGGTCTCTCGGCCATCATCGGTTCTACGCTCACGTCGGCCCGGATCTGGCTGGGTGACGGATCGAATGCCGCACAGGCCGTCGCACTTTCTGGCGACGTCACCGTGAGCAACACGGGTAACACCGTCATCACGACTGGCGCGATTTCGACGACCGAGATGATGAACGGAAGCGTCACATATGCGAAAATGCAGAACATGACGACGAGCCGAATCCTCGGTCGTACGACGGCTGCGACCGGAATCGTCGAGGAGCTCTCGATGGGCGTCGGTCTCACGATGAGTGGCGGATCGATCTCGGTTTCGACGGTACCGGTCGCGAACGGCGGCACGGGTACGACGAATGGTTCGATCACTGGAACTGGTGCGCTGACGTTCACGTCGGCGGCGGCAAGCAACGTGAACCTCACGGCGGGAGCTGGCGGCTACGTCAACGTTTCGTCGGGCTCGCTCGGTGTCGGCACCGCAACTCCGCAGCAGGCGCTCGACGTCAACGGAACGGTTCGCGCGACGAATCTTCTCCTCACGTCCGATCGCCGCGCGAAGAAGAACATCACGACTCTCGAAGGCTCCGAGGCTCTCGAGAAGATGTGCCGCGTGAACCCTGTCTCCTTCAACTGGAAGAAAGACGGCAAAGCGGACAAAGGCGTGATCGCGCAAGAACTGCGCGAGATTTTCCCGGAGATGGTCGACGAAGCCGGCGACGGTTCATTGTCGGTCCGTTATCAGTCATTGATCAGCCCGCTCATCGCTTCGGTTCAAGAGCTGAACCAGCGCAACAAACAGCTGCGCACGGAAGCCGACGACTTGAAGTCGAAAGTGACGACGCTGTCTTCGGAAAACAAAGATCTCAAAGGGCGAGTCGAGAAGATGGAGCGCGAAACCGCCTCCGTCAAATCCGAGCTCGAAGAGATCAAAGCACTCCTCAAGCAACAAAAGCGGAAGTGATTCGTGTCGCGTAACGCAAGGTGGATAAAGAGATCTTCGTTGATCCTCCTCGTGACGTTCGCGGCACACGAGGCGCGCGCACTTTGCGCTACGCCGGTTGCGGCAGCGGGCGTGATGGAATACGACCTCGGCACGTCCAACATTCGATATTGTGACGGAACGAATTGGAAGATCACCGGCGGTACTCGTCTCACGAGCTGTGTTGGCACGACAGCGGGAACTTTCTATTTTGATCCCGCAGGTCCGTACTACAAGTTCTGTGACGGTGCCTATTGGTACCGGATGCGCGGCAATGTCGTCGCGGGTGGATGTGCGGGCACCACCGATGGATTCATGACGTACGATAGTGGCGTGAACAAAATGAAGTACTGCGTTTCGAACGTTTGGTA
>JAZKJB010000098.1:2043-7562 GCA_040384505.1 Bdellovibrionota bacterium
GCGGCGGCGGTGGCGGTGGGGCTTTCGCAAAAATGGTGAACTTGAATCTCGCCGCGGGCACGCTCGTCAAATTCGTCGTCGGTGCGGCGGGGGCTGCCGATGGAGTCGGAGGCGACACGTTCTTCTGTAATACGACGACATGTACCGTGATCGGAGACGCCGTCGTCCAAATCGGAGCGAAAGGTGGAAGCGCCGGTGTCGCAGGCGGCGGAGCGGGTGGAGTCACCGGCACATCGAAAGGTGACGCCGCGACGAAGTTCGCTGGCGGAGCAGGTTCGGCGAAGTCAGGACAGACGGGCGGCGGTGGCGGCGGAGCCGCGGGGCCAAGTGGAGTGGGTGGCGCTTCGGCTGCTCAAGTTGGCGGAACTGGCGGCGCCGGTGTCGGCGGAACGGGTGGTGCGGCCGATAGCGCCGGCTCGAACGGAACCGAGTATACGGCGGCTTACGGCTCCGGCGGCGGCGGCGGCGGCGGAAGCCCCGGCGGTTCGGGAAGTCCTGGCGCCGCGGGCGGAAATTACGGCGCGGGCGGCGGCGGCGGCGGTAAAACTCAAGCCGGCGGTGTCGGCAGAGCTGGTCTCATCGTGATCAAATTCACCGGTGGCGCGACCGGCGGCTCGTTCACCTGCAACTGACAAACAAAAATCATCGATACGATTCCTCGAGTCCGAACTGAAGTGACAGCGTCAGGAAGTGGCCGGACCACGTGATGACGTTCGGTTTTCCAGTTCGATCGAAGCTTCCGTATCCCGCCTGTTCAGCTTGGTATGAATATCCGAGCATTCCGATCCAACCGTTATCCAGTCTTCGCGTTCCTTGGAGACCGATTCCGTACGCTATCGGCGTCACCGCCGGTTGACCATTGGGAGTTTCGAGAATGAACGGAACGTAGTTCAACTGCGTGAAGAGATGACCGCCGATTTTCTCCGTCACGTCGAACATGAACGACAGCCTCGCCTCTGGCCCGTAGCCGGCGATTTTCCCGAAGGTGATGTTCGTCACGTACAAGTCGGATTGGATCTCCGGCGTTTCGTGATAACTCGCGCCGGCCCACCACCTGAGTCGTTTGTTGCCACCGAGCTTGTATCGTTTTCCGAAGAGAACGCTCGCGCTGTTGTAGAGATACGTCTGGCTCTCGATCGTGAATCCCGAGAGTGCCGCGACACCGAGCAAGCCGTAATCCGTTTTGCGATGCCAGTATCCGAGCGCGACCTCGCCGGTCCCGCCGAAAACGTTGTTGGTCAAAGCGGTCCCGTTGTCATAGTTGTTCGCGATGTAACCGATCATCGACGACCGATGACTCGCCCACGCATAGAGCTGCGACGGTTCCTCGGAGTTGGTCAGCTCGAGCTTGATGTACGTGTCGATCGAAAAAACGTTCGAAGGCAATTTCGGCTTCGTCGAATTCTCGGCCGCTGGCCAGCGGTCCGAGCCGGGTCCTTTGTCCTTTTCGTCCGGATTGTACGCGAGGACTTGCCAGTGATACTTCGTCTCGTGAGGCAAGCGCGCGTCGAAATAATTGTCCTTCGTGAACTCGTTGAGCACGATCTTGCCGTCGCTGTCTCGGAAGACGGTCACCTGATAGCGAGCCGCCTCGCGAACTTTCTTCCACTTGAGCATGACCTTCGAAAGCTCGTGATCCGTCGGTTCTAGAAGGTCGCCGTTCTTCGGCGCGACGAGAGTGGGCGGTGGAATTTCGACGTAGAACGTCTGCGGTGCATTCCAATCGGATTTCGAGTTGTCCGCGTAAACGTTCCGAGCCCGCACTTCATACTTTCCAGGACCTAGGCGAATGCGAACGTCGGGCGTGTAGCTGTCGTATTGAGAAGGCTCGGTCGTTTGATTGCCGCCGGTGAACTTCACGAACTCGAATTGGTAGAACTTCACTTTTTTCTGTTCCGCGATCTGGAAGAACACGGACCTCAACGTTTCGTTCGGTTCGTCGACCGAGAAGTCGTGCCACGCGATCTCGATGTCTTTCATCGTGGCATCTTCTTTCGCCAACAACGGAGTCACGGACCACTTGTACTCTCGATTGACCGCGACTCTCGCGACGAACCATGTCTGCGATGAAGGCATGATGGCCTTCTGCAGGATCCGTCCCGATTGGTCTTTCAGGATGAACAAGTAGAATTTCGAGAGCTCGACCGCGGGCCACTCGAACGTGATTTTCTCTTCCTTGTTGCCCATGGGAGGAATCACCGTTCCGTCGGCCGGCAAAACGTTCTTAGGTGGCTTGAAGTGGACCCAGAATTCCTTCCAGCGACCCCAAACGCCCTTCCTGTTGTCACCGTCTTGCGAGCGCGTGCGGATCGAGTAGTGGCCCGGTGTCAGGCGCAATCGAACTTGCGGTTCTTCGGTTTCGAGCTTGTAGGCACCGGACCAGTTTTGTCCGAAAGGCCTGACTTGAACGTCGTACTTCTTCGCCGCTTCGACGCCGTTCATCTCGATGAATACGGTTCGCGCGGGAATGTCGCGTGAGCTATCGACGAACTCGGGCTGATTGTCTTTTCCGAAATGGACGATGCTGTCGGGCGACGGCGGAGCGCCAATCGCCGGAATTCCCGCGGGAGCTTCTGCGGATGCAGGAGCTGCAGCCGCGGGCGCGGCGTCGGGCGCTTGCGCGGTCGCAAGACGCGGGCACATCGCGAGCAATGTCGCGGCGATGCCGGTTCGAATGAAGATCGTCCATGATCTTTTCAAAAAATCCCTACGTGTCTAGTCTTCTATCGTGATCGCTTTGATCGTCGGAGCCACGAGCTCGGGTCGTCCCTTGATCGTGATCTTTCGCTTTTCTCCGAAATCCCCTTCTTGTCCCAAGATGTTCATCGAGCTGAGTACGATTCCATACGTGACCTTCGTGGCATCGGAGGCGATCGGGATGTCTTTCACGATCACCCAATCCCTCTTCGTCGCGAACGTGCGCACCCGCCCATTGCGTCCGTCGACGACGGTCACACGATGTTTCACGGAGCCCTTCACCGGTTTGAATCGAATCGTGACTTCGCCGTCGTCGTTGGCGATGTACTCTTTCGTTTCGTCCACCCATTCGGGCGGCGGGATCTTGGCCGTCGCCGCCACGACTTCTTCACACGTCGGGCAGACCGGACAATCAGGATTTTGGTTAGTCGTCGGAGACGTCGGAGACGGAACGACCGATGCTTTTTGACGCGCGAAAATTAGCGCGCACGCGACACCGACGAGGAGGCCTAAGCTGAAGAAAAGAAGGTACTTTTTCGCCATTCTATAATGATCGCTTCACAGTCCCAGAATGGGTACTGGACCTAGGCACAAATGGACGTATCGAATTTGTTTGTTTTTGCCCTCCGGACTTCGCTCTCGAAAAACGCCCGAGCACGAGGGTAGAAGCGGGTTTCGACGGCATCGGAGGTCGCGATTTCTGGATGTGTTTTCGACGTCGAAAACGAGTCTCTCGATGCACGTGAAAACGAGTCCGCCGCGCGGGTTTCTCCCGGTCGATTTCTGCGATTTCGCGTTCACGACGTTCGAGAATCAGTTCCAAAGTCGATGCCGGCTCTGGAAAGCCAAGGGCGAGAGAGCTCATCGCTCTAACGAGAGTGCATCCGACGCCCGTGAGTAGTCAGCCGCACCTTCCGCAATAAAATGGAAGATGCGAAACGAAGTGATTGGAAATTTCGATGAAGGCGCGACTACTCAAGTGAGCGGCGGCGAACGCACGAGTTAGATAAACCAGTGGAATTACTTCTCTGCGCGGCCGATGACGTCTTGGATACTCACCGGGCCGAACCATCCACTGTCGTTTTCCCCTGGGGGCTTGTTCGAAAGAACCACGACGAGACCCGGGTTTAGAACTCCGCCGTTCGCATCGGCATAGAGCTTCAAGGGTGGAGCCGCCTGCGGAACTCCGACGAAATATTTTCGGCCATTGGTCTCGTGAACGACGTCATTCAAAACGATGTTCCAACCTCGTCCTTCTGGATCTTTGACGAGATCGACGCGATCACCTCCGACCGCGACGATCCGTTTCAAGACCGGTTCGCGGTGCCACGAGTACCGATACAAGACGAGTTCCCCGACTTTGGGCGGATGACACTTGTACCAATTCAAAGTCACCCGAACGGATTCGTCTTTTTCGACTAAACCGGAAAGATAGAGGTCCAGATTTTTGAACGTGACCGTGGGGCCCGGGCAAACGTCTTGGTCGAAACGAAAGATTTCCGCGACCGGAGTGCCTCCGAGATGAGTGACGACGTTGGGTGGTTTTTTCGGAGTTCCGTCGCGCAGGTAAAACACAAGAGCAAACACGATGCCGACGAAGATCGCGATGAGCGCGAATCGCTTTCCATTGTCTTTCATGACACCTCTCGAGTTCGAGATTCGCGCAGGCGAGCGGAAATGTCACGATCCGTGGTTCACCAGGTGAGGCGTGGCGGCACGGTCGCGATGTTTTCCTGTCGTTCTCTTGTTCGAACCCGAGGCTATTGTTCATTTCGCGAGACACCTCGGGCGAGAGATACAGAACGGTCTCGAGATCGGCGAAACTCCCGTCATGAAATCGAAAATCATGAGCCTGAAGCGCGCACCGAAATGGATCTTGATCGTCGTCTTGGCCGTCGTCGGTATCCGCGCGGCTTTACCTTACGTGTTGAAGTCGTACATCAACGACACGCTCGATGGAATTCCCGGTTACTACGGTGTCATCGAAGACATCGATCTCTCCATTTGGCGGGGAGCTTATCAGATCCAAGGCGTGAGACTCGTGAAACTCGAAGGGAACGAACGCGAACCGTTTTTCGCAGCCGACGAGATCGACATCTCCGTCGACTGGCGTGCGCTGCTCGATCGCAGACTCGTCTCGAAGATCTCGCTCTTCGATCCGCAACTTCAATTCATCGTGCGTCCGTCGAAAGCCGCGAGCCAAACGAGTGTCGACAGCTCGTGGCAAGACAAAGTGAAGGGGCTCGTGCCGTTCGAGATCAATCGCTTCCAGATCTTCGAAGGTCTCGTTCGATATAAAGACGAAACGAGGAGCCCGAAGATCGACGTCGACTTGCACGATCTCTGGCTGGAGGCGGAGAACATCACGAATGCAACGGGTCGCCCTGATCGGTTGCCCTCGACGCTCCTGGCTTCCGCGCGAGTAATGAAATCGGGCCGTCTGAAATTGACCTCCCGCATGGACCTCTTGTCCGCGCCCGCGCAGTTCGACGTCAACACCACGGTCGACGGCCTGGATCTCAAGGAGGCGAACGAATTCACGAAAGCTTACGGCGGCTTCGATTTCGAGAAGGGCACTCTGCGTGTGACCATGGAAATGGCGGCGACGAAGGACAAGATCGACGGCTATGTGAAGACGCTCGCCAAAGACGTCGACGTCGTCGATTTCAATAAGGAGCTCGAGAAAGGCGATTCGCCAGGGCACCTTCTTTGGGAGGGCATCGTCGGCGGCGTGATGGCGCTTTTCAAAAACCACGAACGAGATCAGTTCGCCGCCAGAGTTCCCATCAACGGATCGCGAGCGGATCTGAAGATCGGCACTT
>JAZKJB010000099.1:0-7164 GCA_040384505.1 Bdellovibrionota bacterium
GGAAAACTTCCCGAGGGAAACGTCTTCGACAGTCATGAGTTCGGTGGCGCGATCGCGTGGCGATATCAGGGCCGATTCAAAGTCGTTTTCCACGGGTTCGATACGGATCCCGCGCGCTTCTTGAACGACTACTTACCGACCTTCGAAAGCGAGGCGGCCTGCCTCCGGGCGATTCAGAAATTTCGGATTCGTTACTTCTTTTTGGACCGTCACGGCGGGGCTTCGGCGATCTGGAAAATGCTCGAGAAACACGGCTGGCAGATCAGAGCGTACGATTCGGCGGCAGTGCTGCTTACGCCTCCGGCAAATCAGTTTCCCTAGGAAGAGCGGCGCATCATCGGCCTCGCCGCCCTGCGCAGACCCCAGGGTTTTCCACACTAACAATTGTGAAGACGAATCTGTCACTCAATCCACAGAACAGGCGATGCGGAGTGCTTTTATTCTTTTTCACTGTGAGTTGTAACCGAAACTAGACCTTCGCGTGTCCACTAAACAGGGACGCATCGAGTGATTCCAGCCCGTTTGTCCACATCAGGCACGCACAACACGCCGCAAAACAATCCGAACCGAGGAGCACGCTATGAAGCGCGTTGGCGAGTTGATGAAGGAACTTGGTTTTCGGGAAGAGGCCTCGGAAGAAACGGCGAAAGCATTCATCGAAAATCTCGTGCGATCGGCAACCGGTGAGCGCTGGACGAGTTCGAAACAATTCTCGCGCAAACGCCAAGATGCGGCGCCGCAACACGAGGAGCAGTTGAGCTTCGACTTCGGCGCGGACGGCTCGGACTCGGTCGCGAAAGTCGCGCGGAAGTCGAGTTGAGGGCACTAATCATAAGACTAGATTCCATCCTGCGGAGATGATGCCGCAGTCCCCCAAGAGTGACCGCCAGGTACCATTTTGGAACCAGGTGTTGTTGCGAGCGCAGGATGCGCGGACACCGGGAGTTCGTCGCTCGAGGGGGAGCTATGACTCGTGTTTTGAATCATGGACGATTCATTCCGTCTTTTTTTGCCGCCGTTTTGGTCGGCAGCTTTTGTCTCGATGCTCACGGCGCGATTCCGAAGAAACAAAAATCGAACGGACCACGTGTCGTCGAGAGCGTGGCGGGCCAATATCTCGTTCGCTTGAGCGACGCGAGATCGCTCTATTCGATGAAGGCGCTCGAACGCCAACTCGGCGCCGAGATCGTCGACCGGGTTCGCGACGACGTCGTTCTCGTTCAAAGGCCGATCGCGGAAACGAAGACGAGCGCCATGAAAACGCTGCGTTCACTTTCGTATGTTCGCGCGGTCGAGCCGAACTTCATCTATCGCGCGAACCGCGCACCCGACGATACGAACTACAAAGAACTTTGGGGACTTCGGAATACCGGAGCCCTCGATTCGAAAATGCAAAAAGGTCTGCCCCGAATCGACATCTCGGCGGAAGACGCGTGGGAAATCACGACGGGATCCAAGGCCGTCGTCGTCGCCGTGATCGATACCGGAATCGACTTCTCTATCCCCGATCTAAAAGACAACGCCTGGACGAATTCGGCCGAGGCGAACGGGGCTCCTGGCGTGGACGATGACGGCAACGGCTACGTCGACGACATCCATGGTTACGATTTCGCCCATGACGACGGGGACCCGATCGACGATCATTCGCATGGCTCGCACTGCGCGGGCACGATCGGTGGACGCGGCAACGATGGCGCAGGAGTCGTCGGCGTGAACTGGAACGTCACCTTGATGGCCGTGAAATTTCTCGACGAAAACGGGAGTGGCAATCTCGCGAACGCGGTGAAGGCCGTCGACTACGCTCGCAAGATGGGCGCGAAGATCATGAGCAATTCATGGGGCGGCGGCGGAAAGTCGGCGATCCTCGAGCAGGCGATCGAAGACGCGAAAGCCGCGGATGTCCTCTTCGTCGCGGCAGCCGGCAATGACGGGTCCGACAACGACGAGTTCCCGACGTTCCCTGCGAACTATGCGGTCGACAACGTTCTCGCGGTCGCGGCCGTCGACAATCGAGGCGAGCTCGCCGCCTTCTCGAATTTCGGCGTGACGACCGTTCACGTCGCGGCACCCGGCGTGAACGTGCTCTCGACGACTCCGAACGGATTGAAATTCTATTCCGGAACTTCGATGGCGACGCCGCACGTTGCGGGCATCGCGGCCCTCGTCGCTTCGGTCGAACCAATGCTGACGTACTCCGAGTTGAAAGCGAAGGTCACCTCAACGGCGCGCAAGACGAAAGCGCTCGAGGGTAAAGTCGCTTCGGGCGGTCTCGCGAACGCCTACTCCGCATTGACCGGCACCGTCCTCACCGACGAATACGATGCCTCGGCGTGGGCCGACCAACGAATGTATTCGGCCGAACTTCCGAACCCTTATCCATCGAAACACGATCAGTCGTTCACGATTAGCGTCGCTGGCGCCAACCACGTCGCCGCACGCTTCTCTCGATTCAAGACCGAAGCACACTTCGACAAGGTCACGTTTTGGAATGCGGCCGGAGAAAAGCTCGGTGAGTGGAGCGGCGAACGTGCGGCGGGAACCTACTCGCCGATCGCGGATGGCGATACGCTGGTCTTGCGCTTCACGAGCGACGAGAACGTGAGCTTCGAAGGCTTCGCGATCGACGGCGTCGCCGTCGATTGAGATCGAAAAGCGGGATCTCGCGGATCAGATTCCGGCCAAGACGTGACGCTTATAACGCTCGATGCGCGACGTGACTCTCGAAACGATGCCTTCGCAGTCGCTTCGGGAGTTCATGTCCAGGGCCAAGGTCTCCGCCTCCGAGTAACCGTAGCCCCTCAACACGAGTTGTTTATAGTACTCGGGAGAGTTGCCATTTTTCTCGTGGTAACCGTTCAGAAGCTCGCCTGCGAGTAGGCGGCATTCTTCGAACGACCAATGCGGATTCTTCCAGACCATCAGGCTGCCGACGCGGCTCGTGGTGTCGTAGCCGTATTTTTCAGGATCTTGCTCGAGGAGCGACTTCGCATCGCGAGGATCTTTGTCGATGAGGTAGAGCGGATTGACGACGACGGAGTGGGTGTGAACCTCGCCGCTCATCACCGGCTTGAACCAGGCGCCTACCGTCTCGGCGGTGTCGTGCGGAAGCCCGAAGATATAACTCGTCGTGATGTGGACGTCGGCACCCCAGGCTTTTTTCAGATCCCCGAGCGTCTCGAAAACCTGCTCGGCACTGAGTCCTTTTCCGATCGCACGCGCGCTTTTTTCGTGAAGGGACTCGATCCCGAAAAAGGCGGCCTTCAAACCCATTCGATGCAGAAGCTCGATCGTTTCCGGATAGGCCCGGATCAGATCCAGGCGAAGGAACGCAGCGAATTCGACCTTGAAGGGCAACGAAGCCAAGACGGGGGCAAAGGCGCGGAGCTTGTCGACGCTTTCGTTGAACGTGTCGTCGGAGAAAAAATATTGAGTCGTGCCGAAGCGCTCGTAGTTGCGCATCAGTTCGTGCCGAAGGCTCTCGTCCGTCTTGACGTAGCCACCGGTCTTGCGGCCGTTCAGCGGAAACGCGCAAAACTTGCATCTGAAACGACACCCTCGGCTGACTTCGAGGACCAGCGCCTCGCCGGGCTCGATGAAATCGGTGTCGGCGTACTCGCAGTCGAGTGAAGAGAAATCGAAAGTCTTCGTGGTCGAAAAGTGCGTGACGTCCGTCGTCGTCGACGTCAGAAACGCGTCGATCTCGGACTCGGCGTAGCCGAAATAAGCGAGATCCGGCTCGAGCTGTCTGAAAGCCGCGACGCCGGTGCCGCCGATGATCAACCGGAGACGCGGTTCGCGGGCCCGGCAAAAAGCGGCGATTCGACCGAGCACGCCGTAATCGAGGCGTCGAACGCTATAGGGATCGAGCGGTGATTTTTCTAGATTCGCGAGAAAGGTCGTCGAGATTCCGATGAACTTCGTTTCATCCGAGACGTTCGCCTTCAGGATCGCATCGACTTCGTCTTCCGAGAACTCCGTCACCATGTCGATGACCCGTACGCGAAGTCCTTTGCGGCGCAAGTACGTCGCGAACCGGTAGGCGCCCAAACCGCGGCTCCAGATGCTCCCGCTAAAGTCGGTGAAGACGAGCGCGTCGTATTTCATGTTTTGGAGACTACCTTCGCGTAACCGAGATCGCCCAGGAATTTCTCGGCGCGAAGATTCACGAAGTCGGGAAGATCGAGCTGCGTGCAGTGGGACCCGTAAGGGATCTTGAGGAACTGGCTCCCGCGCACGCGCTTGTGCAGGATCTCTTGGTGCTCGATCGGCGTGACGCCATCGCGGCTTCCGCCGATGACGAGAACCGGGATCTTGATTCGATCGAGAACCGGTGAGCCGTCGTAATCCATCATTCGTTCGAACAACGTGATGAAGACGTCGAGATCCATCGCCGCGACTCCGCGGGCGTACACCTCGATGTCCTTCAAGCTCGTGAGCGCGAGGTTGAAGCCGCCCGCGAGCGAGCTCAGTGGAATCGCGATCGGGTTCGTCACCCCGAAGCGCCAGAGCAAACTCAGTGTCTCGGGGAATTTCTTGTAGGCGGTTTTGAAGAGCTTGATCCCGGAGAGAGCGTCGAGCCCGAGGACCTGCTTCAGCGGCTTCGAGGCGAAGCCGTTCACGAAGATCATGTTGCTCATGTACTCGGGATACATGTCGTAGAAGCGAAGCAAGATCTGCACTCCGAAACTGTGGCCCCAGAACGACGCGCCTTTCACTCCGAGATGATCGCAGAGCGCTTTCATGTCCATGCAGATCGCATCGAGCGTGAGGTTGTCGCGATCGACCGGCGTTCCCGAGGCGTGATGACCACGGTAATCGAAGACGATCGTCTGATAATGCCGAGAGAAATATTTGATCTGATGGATCCAGTGATTCATCAGGCAGGCGATGCCGTAGCAGAAAATCATCGGGCGCCCGGTGCCGCGAACTTCATAGTAAATGCGAGTTCCGTCGAAGCTCTCGAAGCTTCCGGTTCTCTTCTCGACGTCGAAGACGACGTCGTTCGTTTCTTTTGTCGTTTCTTTCGAGGACTCTTTAGGGACCACGTTCTCCGCCTGTCTCGAACGAAATCTTGATCCTCGTCTCGCCGATGTCAATTTCGTCGCCGCTTTCGAGTAAAGCGTTCTCGACTTCGCGGCCGTTGACCAAAACGCGTCCCTGGGCGGATTCGAAGACTTTCAAGACCACGTCCTCCCCTTTCGGGATGAGGCGGAAGCACTGATTCGGAATTCCGCTTTCGAAAAGCGGGAGATCGATCGATGCGGCGCCGAAGTCGCGTGGTCCGTAACCGAGAGTCCACTCGGTCCCGGTCTGCGGTCCGCTCTTGATGTTCATGCGGACGAGATGCGCGAAAGGTGCGACGTCGCGTTTCGCGTGACGGCCCTCTTTCTCGGCGCGCTCGACCAAGTCCGCGACCGAATCCCACCAGGTGCGCGTCGGCGTCTGCACTACGATTTCAGGCTGGGTCGACTCCATGAACTGTTCATTGCTGAGGACGCGGATCTGAACTCGGCCGATGTTGAAGACCGATCCGGCCTCGAGCTTGAGCTCGCGAACGCGCCCCGCTTCGGTTTTGATGGCATTGGACGAGCCGAGATCGACGAGCCAAAGGGCTCCATCGGCGCGCCGCTCGACTTTGGCGTGCTTTCCGGAAACCTTGGAATCACGAAGGTTTAAGTCACAGCCTTGGCGGCCGATCGTCAGTCCTTCGCGAACCGGGGTTCTGTCCCCCCTGAGGTCGCCTTCCATGATCTCGAGTACCAAATCCATCGTGGCTCCGATTATGGCAGAGATTCCTGCCGACTCAAAGGGCACGGCGCTTGTCCCCAGACCCCACCCATGCTATTCGTCTTTGGCTTCAAACATAGGTAGAGACCGGTAATTCCGGGTTCTTCCACCGAACCTTGCTCCCACCAGTGGTGGGGGCTGTTAAACCGAAAGGAATGGCAATGGCCTTCAAGCTCGAAGTCCGTCCGAATCTGCGTCCGTACGAAGGCGTGATTCTTCTCAACCCCGACGCTTCCGAAGACGAGCAAAAAGCTCTTTTCAAGAAGAACAAGTCGATCATCGAAGAACAATTCGGTGGCACCGTGAAAAACCTCGATACGTGGGGCAAGCGCAAGCTCTCCAACGCGATCGAGAAAACGAAAGCGGCGATTTACTTCCACACGACGTTCGAAGCGAACCCGCAAGCGATCGCGGAGCTCGAGCGTACGATGCGCATCAACGACAAAGTCTTGCGCTTCATGCACACGCGTCTCGAAGACGGCATGGATCTCGACACTCACCTCGAAAACTTCAAGAAGGCCCTCGCAGAATCGGCCGCGCGCGAGCGCGAACGCGAAGCGAAGTTCCAAGCCCGCAAGGCCGCACAAGGCATGCGTGGCCCGCGCCGTGACGACCGCGATGGCGGCGGCGATCGCGGAGACCGTGGCGACCGCGGTGATCGCGGCGGCGGTGGCGGCGGATTCCGTCGTGGACCTCCGGGCGGCGGCGACGACATGGGTGGCGAAGGCGACGAAGGCTAACTTCGAAGGGACGACGGCACGTGAACACGAAATCCGCAGTGAAACTCGCTAGCCTGGTCGGTGCTTCTGCGCTCTTGGCGCCGTCGACGCTGATTCTAGGAGCCGCACCGATGCTCGCGCTACGTCGCGCGTATGGACGTGTCTGGTTCTGGTTGCCGCTACTCGCGGTGGCGGCGGGTTTCTTCGCGACACAGGCCGTGGCCGCGGGCGTTTGCCTCGTCGTCGTCACGGTCCTCGTCGGCGTTTACACGGAAGTCGAAGATCACGGCTCGTCGCTTTTCAACTCGGCTGCGGTCGGCGTACTCGCCGCCGTCGGAGCGGCTGCGATCGGCATCGGTGGATATTTGCTCCACTCGAAAGCCGCGCTGCAGGCGCTCGCGAAAAGCTGGGCCGACAAAGCGATGCAGCAGTTCGCGGCGATGAACGAAGGTGCGCCGGTGACGATCCAAGATCTGATCCAGCAGCTTCCGTCCGTCGTCTTGATCGCGCTCTTCGCGACGCTGTGGCTTGCGCTGCTGTGGGAGCGTCCGCTCCGTCTGCTCTTCCGACTCACCGAGACCGATGGTCCGGTGGATGAGGCGAGCAACGATCGCCTGATTTCGTTCCGCGTGCCCGATCTCGGCGTATGGGTCTTGAT
>JAZKJB010000100.1:0-4012 GCA_040384505.1 Bdellovibrionota bacterium
CTTCGAAGGTGAAGCGGAAGAGACTTCCCCGATTTTCTCCCTTCGACTCGACTTCGATGTCACCGCCGAGCTTCTGAGCCAACTTCCGCGAAAGCGCAAGGCCTAGTCCCGTCCCGCCGAACCGTCTCGTCATTGAGCCATCGCCCTGAACGAAGACTTCGAAGATCCGGTCGACATGATCTTCGGGGATCCCGATTCCCGTGTCGGCGACTTCGAACGAAACCATCGTTCTGCCCTCGGAATTCTTCGTGCTCCGACTCGTGATATTGACCGATCCGGACTGAGTGAACTTGATCGCGTTGCTGACCAGGTTGATGAGGACCTGTCTCACTCGCAAAGGATCGGAAACGACCTCGCGAGGCGTGCTCGTATCGGACCTGTACTCGAGCTCCAAATCCTTTTCCCGGGCCTTCACCCGCATGAGAGAGACGACATCCGTCGCGATGGCGTCGGGTGACGCAGGAATGTATTCGAGCGTCAGGTGACCCGCTTCGACTTTCGAGAGATCCAGAATGTCGTTGATGATGAAGGAAAGCTGCTCACCGTTTCTCGAGAGAACGTCGATGTAGCTCGTGTGCTCCTCCGCGGAGAGTCCAGGATCCCGCAACAAGTCTGCGAAACCGAGCATAGCTCCTAGCGGAGTTCTAATCTCGTGTGACATGTTCGCGAGGAACGCCGACTTGAGCTCGTTCGCACGCTCGGCCTCGAGCTTTGCCGCCTGCAACTCGATTTCGGACTGCTTTTGTTCGGTGATGTCTCGAAGGACGACGACCGCCAATGTGACGTCGGAGGCGGCCTGTCGAGCGAGCTCGCCGCTCGAGCTCCAGATCCAGCGGTCACCGGTGTCTCGTCGATGAGCTTTGATGTGCCACTCGCGAAAGGACTCGCCACGCAAAGCGCGAGCGACGGGCCATTCGGATAGAGGAATGAGCTCGTCGTTCAAATCGTAGAGATCGAGGCGCTCGAAGTAATACTCGACTCGCTTCCTGACGTCGGCTGCGGTGGCAGAGCCGAAAACTTTGGCCGCTGCGTCGTTCATGAAGACGGGATTCCCGTTGGAATCGAAGATGAAGATTCCTTCGGCGACGGCATGGAAAGCCGCTTCGAACTTCGCGCGCTCACGATCGGCGCGGATCGCTTCGAGCTCGGTCTGCGATTTTGCTTCTTCGAGCCGTCGTTTCGACAACACCCTCTCCGTGACGTCCATCGCATTGCCGATGACGAGATAGTCTCGGCCGGGTCCGTCGCTGATCCTCGCGAACGTCGTATCGAAGTAACGGTCCTCGAGGCTCCCGGTTTTGGGATTCAAGATGGGTGCGTAGCCCTCGAGAAAGCGAACCGAGTCGCCGGATTCGTAGACCCCTTTGATTTTTCCCGGAAACTCCGTTTCCGCGATTTCTGGCAGAGCCTCGGCAAGGGGTTTACCGAGAACGTCGCGGAACGAAATCATCTCGAGATACTTTTGATTCGCCATTTCGTAAACGAGCGTCGGGCCCCTGAAGAGAACCATGGGCGAATCCGCACCGTAGAAAATCTCTTCGAGTTTCTTCCGCTCGGCCAACAACCGCTTTTCGTTCTGCACCCGTTCGCCGATGTCCGTGAAGAAGATCGCCAAGCCGCCGTCCGTCTTGGGATAGACCCGCACTTCCGTCCAGAGATCGAGGGGTTCGTAGTAATCTTCGAAACGCACGAAGACTCGCTCGCTCATCGCTTTCCGGTAAGAATTCAAGTAGGTCGAGTTCTCGTAGATCGGATCGCTGAAGAAGAGCTCGCGCAGATCGTTGCCGATCTGATCTTCCCGCTTGGTCTGCGTGACCTTCTCGTAGTGGGCATTGACCCGAATGATCTTCCAATCTTTGTCGATCGCGAAGAAAGCATCGCTCATGCTTTCGATCGTGCCGACGATCTCTCTCTGGGACTCTTCGACTCTTCGGCGAGCTAAGACCTTTTCAGTGACTTCGAATCCTTGAGCGAGGATGGCGTAGACTTTGCCGCTTCCGTCCTTGAGAGGCTGGTACTTGAAATCGAGATAGGATGTCTTCTCGGGCTCATTGCCGAACGGAGCGTAATAGATCGGCACCTCGGTGCCGACGAAGGGCTCGCCCGTCGTGGCGACTTTGTTCAAGAGATCGATGATGCCCTGGGCTTCCAGTTCGGGTTCGACTTCGATCACCGATTTCCCGATGAAACCGGATTTTCGAAGGAGCTTTTCGTGCTGAGCATTGCTTTTAAGATATCGAAAATCTGGAACGCTCAAGACCGTCATGAACGAATAAGACTCGGAGAAAATCTGATCGAGCGTTCGCTCACTTTCCGCGATCAAACTTTGCGAGCGCTTCTGATCGTCGATGTCCGTCACGGTTCCGAACCAATGTTCGATCGTACCGCCGGCTTTGACCTCTGGCACGGACGTACCAAGGTGCCACCGATAGACCCCGTCTTTACGTCTCAAGCGATATTCGTGACTCCAGGTCGTATTCTTCGTCTTCGCGAGTTCCCATGACGTTCCCAGTCCTGCGAGGTCCTCGGGATGAATCGCCGAAACCCACGCCTCCGCGCTCACCGTCCCGGGAGCGAAGCCGGTGTACTCGTACCAGCGGCTGTTGAGATACGAAAGACTCGCATTCTTATCAGCCACGAAGACGATCGCGGGAAGTGACTCTGAGAGAGCACGAAATGAGTTCTCCTGCATATCAGGCGTTTCCCGCCTGCTCTGCTGCACCTTCGACCGCAGGGAAATACGCGCGCTTGTCTTTGATTTCGTGGCCGGATGCCATACCCGTCCCGAGCTCATCCGCGCGCATCACCGACTCCGGCAAGTTCAACGACTGCCGAAGTTCGTTCATCGTGTGCGGAGCGAAGGGCGCGAGCATGATCATCAAGTTCTTCAGCACGTAGAAGCACGTGAAGAGCGCGTCTTTTCTTTCTTGCTCGGGCGCCCGGTCGTCGTGCGGTTTGAACTGCGTGAACAAAGAATTGATCTGGCGAGCGTAGTTTTCCACTTGGCCCAGCAAAGTCGAATAATCGCCCTTTTGCATCGAGCGCAAATACATCTGCACGAGCTTCAGCGTCTCCGCTTCCGCTTTGCCGATGAGCTTACCGTCGGGAACTCGCCCGCCGAACTTCGAATGACACGCGGAGATCGGCTTTTCGAAGGCCGCGTTCAACGGACCCGCCAAGAACTTGTTTCGCTCCTTGAGCAAATCGAAATCGAAATTCGACGCTTTCACCGGCAAACTCAGCAAAGCGAGGAAGTAGCGAACCTGATCGGACGTGTAGCCCATCTCGAGAAGTTGATCGCCGGTATAGAAGTTCCCCGTCGACTTGCTCATCTTCTCGCCGTTCACCATCAAGTGATAGACGCTCAAGATTTCGGTCATCTGCAGATCGCCCTTCACAGGCGTCTTCGTGATGTCGCCTTGTTGGCCAAGCCACATCGAACCTTGCATGATGACATAAAAGAAGACGTTGTCCTGCCCGAGGAACTGCACGACCGTCGCTTCGGGATCGCACCAGAAATCCTTGTACTCGTCAGCCGAACGACCCGCCTTCTTCAACGCCACTTGCGTGAACACGATCGGCGCGATCAGCGAATCAGGCCACACGTAGAGCGTTTTCCCCTTCATGTCGGGATCGAGCTCGGGAGGAACCGGAATTCCCCACGACACGTCACGAGTGATCGGGCGCCGAGACCAGTTGTCGGTCGGCTGCGAAGGAATGCCCGCTGCCTCCAACGCCGATTGCGCCGAAGCGAGATCCGCTTTGCTGTCGAAGAGACACTCGACTTTTTTACCAGCGACGTAGCGAGACTTATGTTTCGGGAGCGAGTCTTTGATCTCTTTGTACTTCGGCTCGTGCACGTTCTCGAAGCGGCACCCGATCAAGACTGTGTTCGCCACTTCAGCGAACACGGCTTGGCGCCACGTCTTCTGTCGCGTCTCGATCCATGTTTTCAATGGATCGGCGACCTTCCACATGTCGAGCCACCAATGTGCGGTCTCGCGAAGCTCGG
>JAZKJB010000101.1:0-471 GCA_040384505.1 Bdellovibrionota bacterium
TTGAAAGACTTCGTGGCCGCCAGCGCTAGAATCGGTTTTCCGAACGTCGTGAAACCGGTGATGTCCTCTTCCGGCAAAGGCCAGTCCGTCGTGAAGTCCGTTGCCGATGTCGAGGCGGCATGGAACTACGCGGTCGCCGGCATGCGAGGAGACAAGAAGAAGATCATCGTGGAAGAATTCATCCCCTTCGAATCCGAGATCACTCTTCTCGCCATCAAACAGAAGAAAGGTCCGACTCTCTTCGTAAAACCGATCGGCCACCGGCAAGAGCGCGGCGACTATCAAGAGTCGTGGTTACCCGCGAGAATTTCGGCGAGCCAGCTCGCGAAATCGCAAAAGATGGCGAAGGCGCCAGCAAGTTTCTTGAAATTCAGGTACATAACGCTAAAACGGTGGCGGACGCGCAGCAGATCGCGATGACGGTGGCGACGTCGCCGCTCGTGAAGACGGCCGCGTATGGCGAAGACTCCA
>JAZKJB010000101.1:481-3905 GCA_040384505.1 Bdellovibrionota bacterium
TTCGGCGAGCCAGCTCGCGAAAGCGCAAAAGATGGCGAAGAAAGTGACCGATCACCTGGGTGGTGCAGGTCTCTTCGGGGTCGAGTTTTTTCTGACGAAGAAAGACATCTACTTCTCCGAGCTTTCGCCGCGACCTCACGACACCGGAATGGTCACGCTCTTCTCCCAGGACCTCTCGGAGTTCGATCTGCACCTGCGCGCGATTCTGGGGTTGCCGATTCCAGAGATCACATACCTAGGACCGACCGCTTCGGCTGTCGTCTTGGCGGACCGCGAGTCGACGTCGTTCAGAGTCGAAGGCCTCGAGGAAGCTCTCCGGGAAAAGCAAAGTGACGTGAGAGTGTTCGGAAAGCCCTCGACGAGGCCGTATCGCCGAATGGCCGTGGCGCTCGCGAGAGGAAAGTCGATCGATGAAGCGCGGAAGAAAGCGAAGAAGGTCGCGAGCCGCGTGAAGATCGTCTACTCTTAAGTCGCGAGAAGATCGTTCTCGAGGTAGCCGATCAGCTCGGCCCATTCGCGCGGGGCCTCCGTGATCCGAATCGCGTAGCGCCGCTTCACTTCGTTTCTCAGGATGACACCTTCGATCGTGATTTGGCGAGAGGGCGAAAGCGGAAGCTGAAACGTATAACGCTCGCCTTCGCGAAGGGCTCGCTCCGAGTCGAACAGCAAGCCCTTGGCGCTGACGTTTCGAAAACAGCCATTGATCTGGGTGTTGTTGGCGACGAGAACTCGCGACGGGAGATCGACTTCGAAGCGCTTGTCTCGACGGAAAAGCTCTCGCGCCTCGAGATTCACCGGGGGCAAGATCGCGCGGTACTCTTCGGAGTCGTACAAGTCGTGCAGCACTTGCTTCTCGTAGTCGGTCAACGAATCGAAAACGCCCGTTCGCTCTGCGAACAACTCGCGCATGAGTGACGGCGTCAGGACCGGGTCGCAGAGTTTATTGTACTCGCGAAGCGGGAGCTCGACGTTCGGCGTTTCGAATGTCAGGAAGCGAGCTAGGTTTTGGTGTCGCGGCCTCTTCTCGTAGACCTGTGAATAGAGCTCGCGAACACGATTCATACGAAGAGTCGCGATTCGGCCTGACGAATGAGCGGGGAGCGCTTCGAAGAGCAGAATCGACTCGAAAAACCCGAGTTCTCGATCGCTCGAAGCGAGTATCGACAACACCTCGGTTCCGAAGGAGCGCATGCAGTAATCGAAGATTCCTTTCACGAACGGGTAGAACACCGAGCTCGAAAATTCATCGGCGATCTTGAATGACGACAGTGTGACCAGCCGGACTCCCGATTCTTTCAAAAACGCGATGTCGGGATGCGCGTCGACGGGAGTGCCGAACGAGTTCGATCGAATCAAGCTTGCGGTTCCCACGATGCGACCGCGAAAGAGGACGAGGAGGGTCGTCGTCGACGGGAGCGCGTGGTACTTCGTGAGTTCACCCTCGAGAAGCTCGAAGACAGCCATGAAATCTTCACGCGAGCGAGCCAAGCGGACTTGCACGTCGTCGGGAAAGCAGTTCGGAAGATCGAGTTTTCGCCTGGCGAGTTCGTCTCGCAGGGGTCGAGGAAGCATGGATCGCATGGTTCACGGATCGGTGAAGGACCGCGCGACTTGAAAGATCGTCGAGATTTCCTCGAATTGGACCGCGGTTTCCGCAAGCGAGCGCGTCTCACTGGCTAAGCCTTTGACGCCACCGAGGAAATTGTAGGGAAGTTGGTCAGACCGAGCTCAAGCAGGAGCGGATCTCACGATTGAGTGCGAGGGCATCGAGAGGCTTGGAGACTTTCGCGTCGACGAGATCCAGGGCAGCCGACTCCGACCCGAAGAGATCGCGGTACCCCGTGCACAAGATGATCTTCGTTGCGGGGTGATCGCGGCGAACGAGTCGTGCGAGCTCGATTCCGTTTTTTCCAGGCATGCTGTAATCGGTCAGTAGAAGATCGAAGGCACCCTTGCCCATCATCGTCATGGCCTCGTCCGCCGAGCTCGCGGTTTCGACGCCGTACCCGAACGCTCCGAGCGTGTCGCTCAAAACTTCGAGCAGCTCAGTTTCATCGTCGACGATCAGAAGTCTCTCGTTTCCACCGATGCTATGCAGATTTGAGAGCTGTTCTTCCGGAAGGTCGAGGGGCACGGTCGGGAGCACGATCGTGAAATCCGTCCCCCGGCCTTTCTGACTCGCGACCGTTATTCTTCCGCCATGTGCGGTTATGATCCCGTGGACGACCGAGAGACCGACGCCCGTTCCCTCGCCTTGGGGTTTGGTCGTGAAGAACGGCTCGAAGATTCGGGCCAAGAGTTTTTCGTCGATTCCTTCGCCGGTGTCGGAGACTTTCATCATGACGTCGCCTGAAGGCGCATTCGAGAGAGCGATCTTCAAAACGCCGCCCGCTTTCTTCATCGCGTACGCCGCATTCGAAGCGAGATTGATCAAGACCTGTTGAAGCTGCGTCGAATCCGAGAGCACTGCCGTCGCGGGATCGAAGTTCGTCGTGTCGACTTCGATCGAAATCATCCTCGGGAGAGTCGAGCGCATCAACTCGATCGCGTCTTCGATCGCGGGCAGGATCGGAACGGCTCTGAAATCCAAACGCGACTTGCGGCTAAACGCCAAAATTTGTTTCATCAAGGACTGGCCGCGCATCGTGAACCGCTTCGCCATCAACACCCGTTCGCGCGCGGGATGCTCGGGTGGAAGTGCCCGCTCGGCCAAATCGATCGACAAGAATGTGCCGTGAAGGACGTTGTTGATTTCGTGCGAGATCCCTCCGACGAGAGTTCCAACGGCTTCGATTTTCTGGAGTTGGTTGATTCGCTCGGTGAGCTCTTGGTTCTCTTCTCGGCGGGTGAGGATTTCATCGATCTGGTTCTTCAGCGCCTTATTCGCGTCGGCCAATTCGCGAGTGCGTTCGGCAACTCGGCTTTCGAGCTCGTTTCTCGTCATGCGCAGCTCGGCCTCCGAGCTCGAGAGGCGAGCATAGTTCTCACGCAACACACGCTCTTGTTGGCTCAGCTCGGCGATGATCTTCGTCGTCGCGAACGGGATCCTCAAGAGGCGCCAGAATTTCGGCAAGAACGAGTGGGCGGGAGGAGGCGTGACGAAGTAAGTCGCTTCTCCCGGTTTGATCTCGGGTTCGACGATCGCATCACGAAGACCGATGAGCGAAGGGAAGCGCCGCATGCCGTGAACGGTGATGCGAAAGAACTCCGGGCAATCTTCAGAGCCGGGTGTGAGTTTCAGGACGATTTTCAGGCGACCGTCGCTCAACTCTTCGAGCGAGGGAACGACCGCCGAGCCGAAAGCGGAAGGACCGAGAAGCATGTTGTTCAATCGATACCCTGCGGCCGGACTCCAGGCCAAAGCGGCAGCGGTCGAGGCGAGAGGAATGAGCGAGGTTTTCTCCTTCAAGAGAAACTCGAAGTA
>JAZKJB010000102.1:0-2411 GCA_040384505.1 Bdellovibrionota bacterium
TGATCGTCGAGCGCGAGCACGAGCGTTTGAAGTTCAAGAAGTCGGTGTACTGGGGCGTCGAAGCCGAAAACGAAAAAGACGCGGTGAAGTTCGACTCGCGTCTCGTGTCCGTCGACGGCAAGCGTGCGGCGTCGGGCAAGGACTTCGATTCGCAGACCGGCCAGCTCTTGAAGGAAAAAGCGGCCGAAGTCGTTCAACTCGACGGCCCCGCGGCCGAGCGCGTGAAAAAAGCGATCTCGGGCCAGGCCTGGAAAGTCATCGAGGCGGAAGAAAAGCCGATGTCGCGCAAGCCGCCGGCTCCGTTCATCACGTCGACTCTCCAGCAGGAAGCGAACCGAAAGCTCGGGCTCTCGGCTCGTGAAGCGATGCAAGTCGCTCAATCGCTGTACGAGCAAGGTTTCATCACCTACATGCGTACCGATTCGACGTTCTTGTCCGAGCAGGCGCTGACCGCTTCTCGTAAAAAAATTCTCGATCTCTACGGCAAAGAGTATCTCCCGGACGAAGCGCGGAAATACGAGGGCAAGAAGGTCAAAGGCGCGCAAGAAGCGCATGAAGCGATTCGTCCCTCGGGTACGGAATTTCCGACGCCGGAAGAAACCGGCTTGAGCGGAATGCAGTTCCGTCTCTATGAGCTCATCTGGAAACGCACGATGGCGAGCCAGATGGTGAACAGCCGCCAGAAACAAGTTTCCGTCCGTTTCCAGGTCGCGAACGCCGTCTTCGGCGCGAGCGGCATGACGATCGAGTTTCCCGGCTTCCTTCGTGCTTACGTCGAAGGACGAGACGACGAAATGGGTGCGCTCGAGGAAAAAGAAGTTCGTTTACCGGCATTGAAGGTCGGCGACACCGTGACAGTTCACGAAATCCGTACGACCGAGCACGAGACGAAGCCACCCGCGAGATTCACGGAAGCCTCGCTCGTCCAGACGATGGAAAAAGAAGGAATCGGCCGACCGTCGACTTACGCTTCGATCATCGGAACGATCATCGATCGTGGTTACGTGAAGAAAATGGGCAACGCGCTCGCGCCGACGTTCACGGCGATGGTCGTCGCGAAACTCCTCATGCAACATCTCACGCAGTACGTGGATCTCGGTTTCACCAGCGAGATGGAGCGTTCGCTCGACGACATCGCAAGTGGTGATCTCGATCAATTGAAATATCTGAAGTCGGTTTACTTCGGCGACACCGGCTTGAAGAACACCGTAGCCAAGCAAGAGAAAAAAATCGATCCGGACGAAGCTCGTTCGATCAAGTTCGAAGGCCTGAAAGATTTGAGTTTCCGTGTGGGTCGTTACGGCGCGTACGTTTGCCGTCCCGACAAAGCCGCCGAGTCCGGCGAAGTTTGCGCCTCGCTTCCCGAGTCGCAGGCTCCCGCGGACATCACTCATGAGATCGCGAACAAGTTGATCGATCAGAAGATCAACGGCAGCGACGCTTTAGGTAAACATCCGAAGACGGGTGAGCCCGTTTATGTGCTGACCGGCCGCTATGGTCCATACGTTCAACTCGGGGATGCCACGGGTGAAAACGCGAAGCCGAAACGCGCGTCGCTACCTCCCGGAACGCAGCCCGAGAACGTGACGTTCGCGATGGCGATGCAGCTTCTCGAGTTGCCTCGAACTCTCGGTAATCATCCGGGCACGGGCAAAGAGATCAAAGCCGGTCTCGGACGTTTCGGTCCTTATGTCGTTCACGATGGCGATTTCCGTTCGATCCCGAAGACCGACGATCTCTTCGCGATCACTCTCGAGCGTGCGATGGAGCTCATCTCGAAACCGAAGGCGGGTCGTGGCCGTGCCTCGGCGATCAAAGAACTCGGAAAGATCGACGGTATCGACGAAGCGGTTGCGGTCTACAGCGGAAAATATGGTCCGTACATCAAGTGTGGAAAGACCAACGTATCCTTGCCCGACGGCATGAAGCCCGAAGACGTGACTCTCGAGATCGCGATCGGTTTGGTCACCGCGAAAACCGGAGAAGCACCCAAGGGCGATGGTCCCGCGAAGAAGAAATCCGGTGCAAAGGGCGAAAAATCTGCCAAGTCAGCGACTGCGAAGTCGACAGGCGGAGTCGTCAAAGCGAAGGCTAAGGCATCGAAATCCGAAGAGAAAGTTGATGCTCCGGGGGTTGCCCCGAAGGGTCAAGCCGTCGTGGTTCGCAAAGCGAATGACAAGAAATCACAGAAAGCTTCAGCAAATCGCTGAGTTGCCTGAGGCGTGAGAGTCCATCTCTCGCGCCTGTCCATTGAAATTGCCTACGGCGCAGGCTATCTTCTCCATCTCGATGCCGTTCCGAATCAAGACCCCCTCATTCCAGCTTCTGAAGACCGGTGAGCGTCCCGCTCGCTTGGTCACGCCTCCGCCATCGCGAGGACAGTTGGAATTGCCGATCGAGCGAGAAGTCAT
>JAZKJB010000103.1:0-587 GCA_040384505.1 Bdellovibrionota bacterium
GTTTTTCCGGATCGGCGGCTCAGGCACGAGCGACGTCATCAAAATCGTGGCGGGTAAGATTCGCTTACCTGACAGCCTCGTCAGGTCGCTTAGATCCTACGACGAGAAAACGAAAACTGAGACCGAAGTCGATGAGTTCGTGCACGTTCTGTCGCGGAATTCCGACGGGACGTTCGACGTTCTCTTCAAAGTTCATCAAAACAGGAACCGGGCGTGGACGAGCTCGATGCGAGTCGGGACCGCGAATCTCTCGACTGGCCGGTTCGATCTTCGTCATGATTCACCGCTTTTTTCGAACGAGCTCAAGGGCTATCTTTCCGAAGGCGCCGGTCAGGTTGCGAGTGATTTCCACCAAAATGTCGTGATCGTCGGTCGCAACCAGAAAAAGGGTTCGATTTCGTTCGGTCAGCACGTTCGCGGCTTCATCGTCGACCACCAGAATCTTCCGAACAACATCCTCGTTCTCGACATGAATGGCCGAGTTAAAAAAGAGATCGACGTCAATGTCGTCGGCAACGACTTCGTCGACGTGAGCCTTTCCGAGGGCAAGGTCTACATCCTCTCCAACTTATACGGTCACATGGGCG
>JAZKJB010000103.1:597-7440 GCA_040384505.1 Bdellovibrionota bacterium
GAGGTGCGATTTGCGCGAGTCACGATCGTCGACATCGCAATTGGAAACGAAACGATTCGGACCTTCAAAATCCCGACGGTTCGCAACCGCGGTGAAGTGACGGGTGTCTCGACGGCATCAGGAAACTTCGCGATGGACGTCGGCACGGGTCGCACTGCGATCTTCAACGACCCGGTGACGTTGCGCCAATTCTTGGTGCGAGAAGGAAGAGCTTTCGTTCGCGACAGCAAGGGTCGGGAGCACGAAGTCGCGCTCGACTAAGGCGAAGCGCTTGCGCTTTTGACGCTTCGAAGCTAGGGTTGAAGCGCCGTGACGATCAAAACGCCCGACGAAATCAAAGCGATGGAACGAGTCTGCAAGCTCGCCGCGCAGACCCTTTATCACACGGCGAAGTTCGTGCGGCCGGGCATCACGACGAACGAGCTCGACAAGATCGCGCATGATTTCTGTCTCTCCAACGAGGCGAAACCGGCTCCGCTCGGTTATCACGGTTACCCGAAGTCGATCTGTACCTCGGTCAACGAAGTGATCTGTCACGGCGTTCCCGATGAAACCGTTCTCAAAGACGGCGACATCATCAACATCGACGTCACTTGTTTCAAATACGGCTTTCATGGCGACACGAGTGCCACGTTCTACGTCGGAAACGTCTCCGACAAAGCCAAGCGAATCACCGAATGCGCGAAGCAGGCGATGGAGAAGGGGATCGAAGCGATCACACCCTTCGGAACGACCGGCGACATCGGTTTCGCGATCAGCAAGCACATCACGAAAAACGGGTATCACGCGGTTCGGGAGATCGGCGGTCACGGGATCGGTCGGATCTTCCACGAGGACCCTTTCGTACCCTCGTTCGGGAAAAAGGGACGGGGAGACCGGCTCTTGGTCGGCGGAACCATCACGGTCGAGCCCATGCTCAATGAAACGGCCGTCGAATACGACGAGCACGACATCCCGGGTTCTTCGATCAAGTGGTACACCACGGGCGATAAAACGCTCTCCGCGCAGTTCGAGCATACGGTCCTGATCTCGGATGGCGGCCCTGTCATCCTGACCGTTTATTAAGCTCCAAAGCGAACACCCCAATCGTTGACGCCGCCCAGGGTTTTCCTTACTCTGGCCCCGCTTAAAAACCTTTGAACCGAAGCTCAAAGCGCGTCCGCGTCATGCGGACACGTTCAGCCGGAGGATTGATGTCGTCGATGACTCTCGAGAAAAAAGCCCCCACTGCCAACCTCGCAGCCGAAGGCCGTGATTTCCGCGTTTGCGCGGAAGCCATGCGCGATCCGAAAGTCTTCAACGAGCTCGCTCGATGGGGCCGCGAAGAGATCAAGCTCGCCGAGACCGAAATGCCGGGCCTCATGGCGCTCCGTGAAGAATACAAAGGCAAAGCCCCGCTGAAAGGCGCTCGCATCGCCGGCTGCCTCCACATGACGATCCAAACGGCCGTCTTGATCGAGACATTGATCGATCTCGGTGCTGAGATTCGCTGGTCGTCGTGCAACATCTTCTCGACTCAAGATCACGCAGCCGTCGCCATCGCGGCAGCGGGCATTCCGGTCTTCGCTTGGAAAGGCGAGACGGACGAGGAGTTCAACTGGTGCATCGAGCAGACGATCACGGGTTGGGGCGCTGAAGGCTACAACATGATCCTCGACGACGGCGGCGATCTCACGAACATGATGCACGAGCCGCGTTTCGCGAAAGAGCTCGCGAAAATCGTGGGTCTCTCGGAAGAGACGACGACCGGTGTTCACAACCTCGAAGTCATGCTCAAAGCGGGCAAGCTGAAACTTCCGGCGATCAACATCAACGACTCCGTCACGAAGTCGAAGTTCGACAACCTCTACGGCTGCCGTGAGTCCCTCGCGGACGGCATCAAACGCGCGACCGACGTCATGCTCGCGGGTAAAGTCGTGGTCATCGCCGGCTACGGCGACGTGGGCAAAGGCTGCGCGCACTCGATGCGCTCGTACGGCTCGCGCGTTCTCGTCACCGAGATCGACCCCATCTGCGCACTTCAGGCTGCGATGGAAGGCTTCGAAGTCACGACCATGGAGAAAGCCGCCGCTGAAGGCGACATCTTCGTCACGGCGACCGGCTGCTGCGACATCATTACCGACAAACATTTCTCGGCGATGAAACATCGCGCGATCGTCTGCAACATCGGTCACTTCGACATCGAGATCGACATGGCTTGGCTGAACAAGAATTCGCAACAGCGCGAAGTGAAGCCGCAAGTCGACATCCACACGATGAAGAGCGGCCGCGAGATCATCGTTCTCGCGAAAGGACGCCTCGTGAACCTCGGCTGCGCGACTGGACATCCGTCGTTCGTCATGTCGACGTCGTTCACGAACCAGGTCATCGCGCAGATCGAGCTCTGGGAGAACAAGGGCAAAGCGAAGTACAAAGAAGTGAAAGTGTACCGCCTGCCGAAAGAGCTCGACGAAAAAGTCGCAGTCCTCCATTTGCAAAAACTTGGCGTCGAGCTCACGAAGCTCAGCGACAAGCAATCGAAGTACTTGCACGTCGGCGCCAATGGCCCGTTCAAGCCCGAGCACTATCGCTACTGAGACCCTGAGTTCAAGAGTGGATTTTAGAAAGGCCGACGGAAACGTCGGCCTTTTTCATTCGTGGCCGGGTGTGCCGGCGGGGATCGGTGTGACTTTCGATTCCTGCGAGTCGGCCGGGTAGTCCGTCGGTTGTTCGCTGGTCGCGATCGCGATCGCCTCGAGGATCTCGTTGGATTCGGCTTTCGGTAGCTGTTTGACCTTCGCCTCGATCGTCTCGCGGTTCGAGATCAAGACCTGCGACGTCAATTCGAGAACGGCACGCACGGGATCCTTCGTCACGAGCGCTCGGTAGACACCGACGACGGCGCCAGCTTCGACATCGTTCAAGGTCGAGTGTTTTCTCGAGTGATCGACGATGATCTTCGCGGCGTCGGTCGACATCGGAGCGAAATCGGGATTCGGCTTCAAACTTTCGCGACTCACGCGCTTCTCGATCGCTTTCAGCGGCGCACAGATCGAACAGGTTTTCGTTTCGCGTGACGAGGACGACTTCATCGAGCCGCTCTTCGCGAGAGCAGCCGGAGTCTTTGGTTTCGACGCTTCGGTGGCGAAGGCGAAGACGGGACAGAAAACGAAAATGGAAATGAGGAACGTGAAGGGGCCTGAGGTCATGTTCCCCTCGGGGGCAAATAAATAGCTTTTACTCGCCGAGGCAGTCCGCTTCGATCGATGGGCCGACTCGTGCAGAAATCGCTGCAGTAGCTATCGCGATCGACGCGCATCTCGACGTGTCCCGCATGAGAAGTCACGCGACCTCTCGAATCATACGACTCGTAGACGATGATCGAACCGATCGGAGCATTCTCCGAGGATCGATTGTACTGCGCGGTCACGTCCACGAAGCCTTGGCCCGAGAGCCAAGGAGCCATTTCGCGGGCCGTGTCGCCGGGAGGATGGTTGCGCAACCAACCGAGCTCTTGCAGCGCTTCGCGAACACCGACGCGACATTTCGACTTTGAGAAATTCCCCGAATTCGACCAACGCGTGCAACGACCTCTCGAGAAGCTGAGGCAGCGCCTCTCGATCGCGTTCGACCAGGCCCGTTGTTGAAGGCGTTCCAGGCTTTCGGGAGACACGGCGACGCCCGAGCTCGAGACTCCGTTGGTCGCGTTCGCGACGCCGAAGACCATCGCGAGGTTCTCGCGGCTCACGGGCTGAAGGCCAGCGATGAACCGGTCGCATTGCGGGAGTGCGAATTGCTTTTCGACTTGAAAGCCGCTCTCGCCTGCGTTTCGTAGCAATTCGAAGACGGGAGAGTACTGACAGCGCTCGTCGCGCGCACTTTCCTGGTAGTAGCGAGACAACAAACTTTGACCGCGCTCGATCAGAGTTTCAGTTTGCACACCAGCGGGACAGCAGCGCTTCGTGAGATAGTTCAAGCCGTCTTGCGCGAGACGTACCGCTCGACCCTCGAGTTCCGGGATATCGTAGAGAGGCGTGTCGCGTTCGACCATGAAGATCGTCTTACTTCCCTCGAGGAGTGAGCCAGGCGCGGTGATGTTCCCCGAAAGTGGCGCGAGGTCTGACGCTCGAATCATCCCTTGGGAGCCTGCTTGTGCTCGCGCACCCTGTGCGGGTTCGGTCGAGCCGATGCGGCCGTTTCGATCCATGTCCGTGAGTTGATCGGGCGTGGAGATGACCGTGACTGGCAAAAGCGTCAAGCCCGCCATCGGGCTTAACTGGTTGTTGAGAGCCGCGATGAAGCTGTTGAAGTCGCCGTTCACGCGCACGAGAGTGTTGCGCGGAAGATATCCGGCGACCCCATCGACTTGCCCGACCATCGTGCGAGCGCCGAGGGCCGGCGACACGATCGCAAAGGGTGGATTCGTCTCCGCGACGACCGTGCAACCTTGCTCCATCGTCAAGCCGACGGGAGTGCGAATCACGAGGCCGGGTCCGGGAGGAACCGGGCGGGGCCGTTGAGGTGCCCGCGGCGGAATCGGAGCGGCAGAGGCCGGGGCCGAGGGAGCCGAAGGACGAGACGCCGCAGGTGCAGGAACCGGTGCGGGTTCAGCCGGCTTCCATCGGTCATTCAAAAGTTCGGTATAGGGTCGCGGTCCGTCCGGGAGGGTATCGCCTGCCTGGGCCCACGCTAGCGACGGAGCGATCGTCACGAGGACGATCATCAACCAAAGCGAGAGCGACGGGTAAGAGGAGATTCGAAGGTGAGGCACGTCATCGAATCGGATTTCGAGAAATTCGACTGTAGGACTATCGTGCCGAGCGTTTCACAACGAGACGCTCGATCAAAATTGTGGCGGAGTGATCATCCTGATGATGGTGTCGAGTGTTCCCACTTGTGCCCGCGGCTGGCTGGCGGGATTGAGTCCATGCGCGCAGGTTCGCTGAGTCGTCGCGACTTGGTTCGGCGTCGCCGTTCTCGTGGGCTGATGGGGAAAGCAAACGTGAATGTGGTTGTCGTGACCGCTCCACGGCTGCGTGCCGTGTGAGCGAACGATCTGGGGATCTGAAAATCCGAGTTGTGCCGTGTCCGCACCGGCTCGTCTCATGAGATCGATGAGCGCCGCGGTCCGCTGTCGGTCGTAGTTCGCGGCGCTGAAAGTGATCGGGCCGACGGAGGCGTCACGGCGCATGGGTCGAATGTCGATGCAGGATTTGTTTCCGTGGGATTCATGAGCGTTCCACGCGGCGTTCGAGTAAGCATCGCCCCACTGAACCGAGCAGCCAGGTCCCTGGCAGGTACGTTGCCACTCCTCGAGCACGCGCATGAACGCGCAGGCCGACTGCGGATGCATGTAGGAGTCGAAGCTAAGCTGTGCGGAGTTATTCTCTGCGGCTCCCGTGTTCTTCGCGCTCTCGCTTCGACCGTCGTTCGGATTGAGCCAGTAGTGACAAGAACCGAAGGGACCCAAATTGCAATCGGGACGCGTGGGGTCCGGAGCGTTGGGGATCTTCAAGAGATCCACGCCTGGAATGACTTCGACGTGTTCGAAGCCGAAGCGAGGATCGCTCGCCAGCGCTCGCGAGATTCCGGCTAAAGACTCGATTTGTCGTCCGTCGATGACTTGAAGGCCGCGAGCGAAGGCCTCGCATTGTCGCAAATTCAAATCGAAACTTCTCTCGACGCTGCGAAGATCCGCGGAAAGGACGTCGAAGACATAGTTGTCGTGGCAGTTCGGATCGAGGTTGAGTCCGGTCGTGACGGTCGTCACTGCAGTCTGCGTGATCTGACCGACGATGGTAGCACTCGGCGCTTGCGTCGGGCAGCATCTGCTCACCTTGTAACGACCGACCAAATTTCTCGAAAGCCGAACGGTACGGCCCTGGAGATCGACCGTTTCGCTTCCGATTTGTAGAAGCGGGGAGTTCTGGTTGACGACGAACGTGTTCGAGCCGGCCGGCTGGAGGTCGCTAGATTTCACGTAACCTCGAGCTCCGGCGGCGACTCGTGTCCCTTGGAGCCCGCGAAACGGTTGCGCCATTTCCTGCGGTGAACGACGTGCGTTTTCAGCCGTCTGTGCGTCGGGTACCGAGACGACTCGAATCGGAATGTAGGCGTTAGGTAGAGTGAAGAGATGCGGACCCGTACCTTCTGGAATGACGATCGATCCCTTCGGCACGTAACCGTTCACGATGGCGCCTTCGGGCCGCTGCGAAAAATTGGTGAAAGGACGCGAATCCGGTGCGTGGTTCACCCAAAACGGCGGATCGTTCGCGTACATCAGAGAGCAAGTTTCCATTGGATTTGCATCCGTCAAGACGGTCTGCCGTCCGAGATTTCTCGGTTTAGTTTGGGCGTGCGGGATGACTTCCTCGGCCTGCGCGGCTGGAATGCCAGATCCTACACCGATCGCAATGGCGACGAATGAGTGAAGGATGTTTCGAATGAATCTTGGTCTTGGACGATCAGCCACGAGAATCATTCGGTCGCCGAAAAAGCCGACTGAAGTGGCCTCATTTAATCTTGCAGGAACAGGCTCGAAAACGGCTTCAACGTCTCGAAACGAAACACTGCGCTGACGAAGGATTCGTCAGCTGATCTTCACATGCGACAGATAATGCGCCATCTCGCCGATCGACTCGCGGATGTCGTCGATCGCACGGTGGGAGCCTTTCTTCTCGAACTTCACGCCGAACTTGCCGTTCATGAGAATCTTCCACGAGGTCACGTCGAGCATCCGGTAGTGAAGTTTCGCATTCAGCTTCGGGAAATACTTCGCGATGAAAAGGCGGTCTTGCCCTATGGAATTTCCCGCGATGATCGCAGGCTCTTCGAAGTGACGGGCCACGAACCGAATCATTTCGT
>JAZKJB010000103.1:7516-8364 GCA_040384505.1 Bdellovibrionota bacterium
CTCGACCTTCAGCGGTTCGACACCATTTGGGACAGCAGCGGTAAGGCCGCTGTCGCCATGGTGCTCTTTGTTCCAGTCGTCCATACCATCGAGGAACGATTGCGGTTGGCGAATGATCGCATGGTAAGACTCGAGCTCTTTGAATTCGAGATCGGTCACGATCGCGGCGATTTCGATGGGGACCTCGCGAGAGACGTCGAGTCCGGTCATCTCCATGTCGATCCAGAGAAGCTTCGGGGATTTTGCGGGAGCGTTGCTTGCCATGATGGCCCGATTCTACCCGGTCCAGGGTCGAGGGAGTAAAGTCACACCACGTCGACGCCGATAAGTCGGGGTGATGAAATCATTCGTCAATTCACCTTTTACACGCCTCCTGACCGGGTTCATGAGAAGCCTCACGGTCGGGCTTTCGGTTTTATCGATTTCGTTCGATGCCGGTGCGACCTTGAGTCCGTCGTCGCGCGCGATCTTGGACGAAGCCGTCCTAGTCGATGGCGGTGAGCGGGAGTCGAAAGCTTCGCTCGAGCGCCTCAAGAAAAAGCCACGTGCCGAAGTTCTCACGGCACTGAGAGACGGCCTTACACATGGCGGTCCGTGGGTTTCGATTTCGGCAAAGACGGCGCGCGCGCTCGACGCCAAAGAGCTCGTTCCCGAGCTTCTGAAAGTCGCGCAGACCAACGAAGACTGGCAACTCTTGGCGTCGCTCGAGAACCTTTCGCGGGAGACTCCGGAACGCGCGGCTGTCGAATCTCTCTTCGCGAAAAAGATTTCGTCGGCCTCCGCTCCGTCCAAGATCGTCATGCTCGAAGCGTTCTCGAGCGCAAAAGCGCAGTTGCCGTCGGAGACAT
>JAZKJB010000104.1:0-5955 GCA_040384505.1 Bdellovibrionota bacterium
GACGAGCCACGGAGCGCTCTCGATGAACGCGCGCGAGTCGGAGAGCATCGTGCCCCACTCGGCGGTCGGCGGTTTCGCGCCGAGGCCGAGGAAGCCGAGTGCGGCGACGTTCAAGATTCCGTCACTGAAGCCGAGTGTTCCTTGGACGATGATCGGCGCCATGCAGTTCGGTAGAATGTTCGAGAAAGCCTGACGAAAAGGGCCCGCGCCGAAACTTCGCGCGGCGATCACGTACTGGCGATTTTTCTCCTGCATGACTTGCCCACGCACGAGTCTCACGAAACCCGGGATCACCGTCACGCTGACGGCGATGATCGCGTTCGTAAGATTCTGCCCGAGGATCGTGACGACGACGATCGCGAGCAAGATCGAGGGAAGCGCCATCAAGATGTCCATGAGGCGCATGACGATGGAATCGATCCATCCTCCGGCGTAGCCCGCGAGAAGTCCGAGAAGAGTGCCGATGCTGAGCGAGAACAACACGACCATGATACCGACGCCCATCGAAACGCGCGCGCCGTAAATCAATCGGCTCAAGACGTCTCGACCGACGTCGTCCGTGCCCAAGAGGTACTGCGCGGTTCCGTCCACGTTCCAAATCGGAGGTTTCGTGAAGGCCGAGTCGTGGATCTGAGCCGGATCGTAAGGAGCGAACACAGGCGCGAGCAACGCCGCAATGATGAAAGCGGTGACGACGAAGAGTCCGACGACCGCTCCGCGATTCTGACGAAAGAAATACCAGAATTCGCGAATCACTTCCCGCCTCGCAGTCGCGGGTTCGCCCACACGTACGCGAGATCGACGACGAAGTTCACCGCGATGACCATCGTCGCGATCACGAGAATTCCGCTTTGGATGACCGGATAATCTCGCGAGAGAACGCTCTCGACGAGCCACCGACCGATACCGGGCCAAGAGAAGATCGTTTCAGTTAGAACCGCGCCCGTCACGATCGTACCGGCCATCAAGCCGATCACCGTGATCACCGGCACGAGGGCATTTCGCAAACCGTGAACGAAAATGATCCGCGCGCGCGAGAGACCCTTCGCACGAGCCGTCCGCATGTAATCTTCGCCTAATACTTCGAGCATGCTCGAACGAGTCATGCGGGCTATCACCGCGAGAGGAATCGTACCAAGTGCGACCGCCGGCAAAATCAGGTGAGCGAGAGCACTCCGGAATGCGGGCCACGCTTCTTCCGATCTCCAGACGTCGAGCAAGTAGTAGCCCGTCCAAACGGGAATGTCGTAAGCGACACCGATGCGACCGGAGACCGGTGTCCACCCGAGTTGAACGGAGAACACCAAGATGAGGATCAAGCCCCACCAGAAGATCGGCATCGAGTAGCCGATGAGCGACGTCGTCATCAGCGAGTAATCGAAAATGGAATTTCGCTTCACTCCCGCGATCACGCCGAGAGGAAGGCCGATCAAGATCGCGAGAATGAGCGCGGTCACTCCGAGTTCCATCGTCGCCGAGAAGCGCTCACCGAATTCCTCGGAAACGGGACGACTCGAGATGATCGAGGTCCCGAGGTCACCTTGAAGAGCGTTACCGACGAAGAGTCCGTATTGAGCGAGAAGTGGTTTGTCGAGCCCATAGCTCGCGCGAAGTTCCGCGATCACCTCGGGTGAGGCGCCGCGCTCGCCGATCATCAGCAAAACGGGATCGCCCGGAATCATCCGGATGAGCCCGAAGGAGACGATCGTGATCCCGATCAGCGTCGGGATCACTTCGGCCAAGCGCTTGAGCAGATACGAGAGCACCGAGTTCCCTTACTTGTAATCGACGCCGTAAAAATTGTCGGTGCCGAACGGGCTCATCTTGTAACCCGACACGCGCTTATCGAGAGCGCGGAACACTTTCGCGTGCGCGATCGTGACCCAAGGTGATTCGGTTTTGAAGACGACTTGAGCCTGTTGATAAAGTTGCGTGCGACGGTTTTGATCGCTCGAAGACGCGGCGTCGTCGACGTACTTGTCGAATGTCGGATTGCACCAGCGCGCGAAGTTCGAACCGTTTTTCGCGGCGGCACAGCTGAGAAGTGTTCCGAGGAAGTTGTCCGGATCACCGTTGTCGCCGGTCCAACCCATGAGAAGCATCTCGTGCTGACCGTCGCGTGCTTTTTGTAAGTAAGCCGCCCAATCGTACGTGAGGAGATTCACCTTCACACCGATCTTCGCGAGATCGGCCTGGATCATCTCGCCCATCTTCTTTCCGTTCGGATTGTACGGACGCGAAACCGGGATGTACCAAAGCGTCGCTTCGAAGCCGTTCGGAAAACCCGCTTTCGCGAGGAGCTCTTTCGCTTTCGCAGTGTCGTAAGCGTGGTCGACGACTTTGTCGTTGTAGGACCACATCGAAGGCGGAATCGGATTTTTCGCGACGACTGCGTTCCCGAGATAGATCGCATCGATGTACGCCTGGCGGTTCAGCGCCATTCCGATCGCGCGGCGGACGTCGGCGTTGGTGTAAGGCTTCTTCTCGACGTTGAACGCGAGGTAACCGACGTTCAATCCTTCTTGCTCCATCACCGTCATCTTCGGATCGGACTTCAACGCTTTCGCGTCAGCCTGCGGCGGCTCGGCGACGAGTTGGCACTCACCGCGCTTCAACTTCTGGACGCGAACGTTCGGATCTTTCGTGATCGCGAAGATGAGCTTCTCGATCGGCGCTTTGCCTTCGAAGTAAGTCGGATTCGCATCGTAACGGATCTCGCTGTCTTTGCGATACGACTTCCACACGAACGGGCCGGTGCCGACGGGCTCGATGTCGAGCTTCTCGGGAGTCTTCGCTTTCATCATCGCGTCGCCGTACTCGGCCGACACGATCGATGCGAAATCCATCGCCATGTTCGCGAGGAACGGAGCCGTCGGTTTCTGGAGTTTGAAGCGAACGGTGTGATCGTCGACTTTCTCGATCGCCGTCAGGAGATTCTGCATGTCCATCGAAGTGAAGTACTCGTAAGTTCCGCCGCTCACTTTGTGGAACGGATGCGTCGGCTTCAACATGCGCTCGAACGTGAAGACGACGTCGTCGGCGTTGAACGCGCGAGTCGGCTTGTAAGTCGCAGTCGTGTGCCACTGCACGTTCTTCCGAAGGTGGAAGGTGACTTGCTTACCGTCCTTCGACACTTCCCATTTCTCGGCGAGTGACGGAACGACTTTGGTACCGCCGCGCTCGAAGTCGACGAGACGATTGTAAACCGGTCGCGAGCTCGCGTTGAACGTCGGTCCATCGGTCGCGAGCTGCGGATTGAACGTCGACGGACTCGCTTCCGAGCAGTAGACGAAAGTTTTCGCAGCAAATGCAGGAGTCGCGAGAAGCAGAGCGATGGCGAAAGCCATGATATGACGCATTAAAATCCTCCGTCAGTGGAATCAAATACGTAGCGAGAAGGGCTTAAACATTCAAGGAATGCCACGGACCGAAGGTGCCTGGCACCTTTTCGAAACGCGCCGTGGCTAGAATGGGTCGGTTTCGGTTTGGAGTTTCAGTTTGGGGTTTCCGTTTCGGTACGGTCGTCGGTTTTCCGTCGACTCTCCCTAAACCGAAAACGGTCGACCGTACCGGAACGGAAACCGAAACCCCAAACGGAAACCGTAAACCGATTTCCCCGGCTCAATGAAGCGTTTTTAGCGCAGGCAATTTCCAGTCGATGGGCTCAAGCCCACTCTTCTCAAGGTACTTATTGATCTTGGAGAAGGGTCGCGAGCCGAGGAATCCTCGATGAGCCGACAATGGCGAGGGATGTGGTCCCGCTAAAACGAGGTGTCGCGTACGATCCACGAACTGCGCTTTTTTCTGCGCGTAAGCTCCCCACAAAACGAAGACCAAGTTCTCGCGTTTCTCGTTGAGCAGATGAATCGCTTTGTCGGTGAATTTCTCCCAGCCGCGCCCTTGATGCGAAGCCGCTTGGCCATCGCGAACCGTGAGCACGCTGTTCAACAATAGAACGCCTTGATCGGCCCACGACTCCAGGAATCCATGGTCGGGACGCCCGAGTCCGAGGTCGCTCTCGAGCTCTTTGTAGATGTTCACGAGCGACGGTGGCGGCGTCACTCCGGGCTTCACCGAGAAACACAAACCGTGCGCCTGACCGGGCCCGTGATACGGATCCTGCCCGAGGATGACGACTTTCACTTTTTCGAACGGCGTGTGGTCGAATGCCGCGAACCATTCGCTCGGTTTCGGATAGATCGTGCGGCTCGCTTCGATCTCGGCTTTCAAGAAAGCGCGAAGCTCTTGCATGTAGGGAGCGGAGAATTCTTCGATGAGCTCGCGCTTCCAGCTCGCGACCAATTTCACGTCGAGAACCGCATGATCGAGTTTTGCCGTTTTCTCCACGATGAACCCCCCGTTGAGCAGCCGAAGTAAAACTCCTCGCGGCTCCTTGTGCAATCACGATTGCGGGGAGTAGAAACGAGCCCATGGCGAAAATACTGCCTCTTTCATTCTACGATCGCGACACGGCGAAAGTCGCCAAGGAGCTGCTCGGGCAGCACCTCGTTCGCGTCATGCCCGACGGTCGGCGCGTCGTCGCTCGGATCGTCGAAACTGAAGCGTACATCGGCATCGAGGACGGGGCCTGCCACGCGTTCGGAGACCGACGAACGAAGCGCACGAGCTCGCTCTATCTCGGCGCCGGCCACTCCTATGTCTTTCTCATTTACGGAATGTACGAGTGCTTCAACGTCGTGACGAGAAAATCAGGAGATCCCCAAGCCGTCTTGATTCGTGCGCTCGAGCCCGTCGAAGGAATCGAGATCATGCGCGAGAACCGAACCGTGAAGCGCGATCTCGATCTGACGAGCGGTCCCGGAAAACTCTGCCGCGCGCTCGCGATCGATCGCTCTCTCGATGCCCATCGCCTCGACGAAGTTCCGTTGTTCATCGAAGAATCGAAGCGCGTCTTCCCCTCGAAGATCGAAGCGTCCCCGCGGATCGGAGTGGATTACGCAGGCGAAGCGGCCGCATGGCCACTCCGGTTTCACGAGCGCGACAACCCTTACGTCTCGAAGCGCCCGCGACCCGCACGCCTGGTGAAAACGAGCGCGAAAACGCTTTCTCAATGTCGCTAAACCTAATCTTCGGTTTGGTGTCGATATCTCCACGCATTCGTCGCAGCACTAAAACTCGATGGTTTACCTAGGGAAACGGTGTCACGGAACGCGTTCGCACATGGGAACGCCGCGGCTCCCCCCATTGACATTTTTCCCATCAGGTTCAAATTGGAAGGTGAGGGCACGAACGTGCCCGGATGGAGGGAACGATGGAAGATCTAAAAGCCAGCACTCCTCTCGAGGAGAGCGCCGTTTCGATCGAGAACGACCGCGAGCTCAAGGCCCACATCTATCAAAATCTCGTCGACCTCCAGCCCTTCTTGGCTCCCGAGTCGCAGATCGCCGTTCTCGTGCAACTCGAGAGCGACGAAGACGGCTCGAACGTCGAGCACGTGTTGACGCTCGTCGCGACGCTCGGAGATTTCCGCATGGAATCCGAAGGCCGCGACGGAGACATTTACGAAGCCTTCGCGGAAGCGAAAGACAAGATGCTCGATCAGCTCGAAGCCTGGTTCGCCGATTCGGTCGACACCTCCGAGCGCGACGCAGAAATCCAGTCGGTCATCGAGGGCCGACACATGATCCACTGAGCCTCGGGCGCGTGAAAAGCCTACACCTCTCGTTTAGGGCAGGTCCATTTTGATCACCCTGCGGACCGGGTCCCCAACTTTTCCTCCTAGCGAGGAGATGGGCCTTTACAAGCCTTTGCTCTAGAGGCGAAATCCTCGCCACATGAGCGACATGGAATCCGGATTTTTCGACTTGGCCCAGGAGCTGCTCGCGGTCTGCAAGACCGACGGCACGATCTTGCGAGCCAATCGTGCCTGGTCGAAGGTGCTCGGCCTCGACCCCCAAGACGTCGTCGGTCGTTCGATCACGAGCTTCGTCTTGA
>JAZKJB010000104.1:5965-13644 GCA_040384505.1 Bdellovibrionota bacterium
CTTCAAGCTTCCGCCTTCCGCCGTCGCTTTTCCCGCGCAGAACGGGCGATCGGTCGCCTGCAAGATCGCGCAAGTGTTCGACGGCGAGACGGCCCTCGTGAGCGCGTTGCCTTGGATGGAATTCGAGAACGAGATGGTCGAACGCTGGAACCGGGCGCTGGAGGGAACCGTCGCGGGCTACTGGGATCTCGACGTCCTTTCGAACGTTTATTGGTTCTCGAAGCAATATTACCGAATGCTCGGTTACGAGCCGAACGAGTTCCCGGCTTCGCGCGAGTCGTGGCAGATGCTCTTGCACCCCGACGACGCCGTGGAATCCTCCGCGTTCTACGCTCTCTACGTCCCGAGCCGGGAAACGACGTTCCAGCGCGAGTTCAGGATGCGCGCGAAAGATGGATCGTATCGCTGGGTCATGAGCGTCGGCGCTTCGACACGTGACGAGAACGGAAAGATCCTTCGCATGACCGGCTGGAACTTCGACGTCACCGAGAAAGTCGAAGCTCTCGAGAAATTGAAGATCTCCGAAGAACGCAGCCGCAATCTTCTCGATGCGTTGCCGGATTTGATCATGAGCATCGACCGCGACGGCATTTATCGCGAAGTGCACGCGCACAACTGGCCGGTCTTGGTCGTCCCGCCGCACGAGATGATCGGCAAGTCGATCCACGATCTGCTGCCGAAACCGGTGGCGGACAAACGCCTGGTCGCGATCCGGGCCGCGATCGAATCCGGTCAAGTGACGACGACCGTCGACGAGATGGACGTTCGCGGCACCCACATCGATTTCGAAACGCGGATCACGCGCGGGACCGGCGGCAACGCTCTCATCGTCGTCCGGGACATCACCGTGAACCGCAAGGCCGAGACCGCGCGGCGCGAGGTCGAAGATCGGCTGCGGACTCTTTCTCGTCACGTTCCCGGGATGATCTTCCAGTTCCAGTCGTGGCCCGATAAACGAAATTCGTTTCCATTCGCGAACGACAAGGCCTCCGAGATCCTCGGCGTCACCGCGGAAGAATTGAAAGAGCGCGGCTATGACGGCATCCGGCCTCCGTTCGCGCACAAGGAAGACGAGCCGGGTCTGAAAGCCGCATTCCGCGAGTCCGGCGCCACGCAGACGAGCGTCTCGTGGGAAGGACGCGTCTTCGTCGCCGCAGGCGCGTGTAAGTGGATCCGCATCCTCGCGACTCCACGCAAGGAGAAAGACGGCTCCTTGATCTGGAACGGCATCGCTCTCGACGTCACCGAAGAGCACATGTTGCGTCGCCAGCTGCAAGAACAGCAGGCGATGATGAGCGCTTCCAGCCGCCTCGCCGCGCTCGGTGAGATGGCCGGCGGGATCGCGCACGAGATCAACAATCCGCTCACCGTCGCGCACGCGTACGCGAGTCGGCTGCGGGATCTCGCGCACGAAGGTCGCTTGGACGACCGCGCGGTCGACGTTTCCGCCGAGAAGATCGAGAACGTCTGCATGCGCATCAGCCGCATCATCGCGGGACTGCGAACGCTCGCGCGCGACGGCGCGGAAGATTTCATGGTGCCGGCGAAGCTGACGACTCTCGTTTCCGACGCTCTCGCGCTGTGCTCGGAAAAACTCAAGCACCTGCAGATCGAGCTCATGATCACGAAGGTTCCCGACTCGCTCATCGTGGAGTGCCGACCCGTGCAGATCAGCCAGGTTTTGGTGAATCTGCTCTCGAACGCGCAACACGCGGTGGAAGGAAAGCCGCGCGCGCGCTGGATTCGCGTCGACTACGTGGAGCACGAAGACGAAGTCGATCTTCGCGTCACGGATTCCGGAGACGGTGTCGCTCCGCACTTGCGCGAGCGGATCTTCGATCCGTTCTTCACGACGAAAGAAGTCGGCAAGGGAACGGGCCTCGGTTTGAGCGTTTCGGCGAGCATCGCGCGGTCGCATTCGGGCAAATTGATGCTGGATAGTGAAAGTCCGCACACGACTTTCGTGCTCAGGTTGCCCAAAACGCAGCCGGTTTTGAGCGAGGCGAATCCGTAAATCCCCGTTCGCTTTCGGCTTTTTCTCACGGTCGATCTGGCCGTCCAGTTCTGCCTCGGACCCCGTTGACTTACACGTTTTCTCCCATTAACTTACAAGTAACTTACACTTCTCTTACAGCACACTTACACGTATGCTGTCGGAGAAGTTCAGGCACCCCGTACGAGCATCAAGGATGAGGTAGAGCGATGGCAGACAAGACGAAGACTGAAACGCAAAAAGGAACCCGCAAGCTCGCGATGGTAAAAGATGGGATCAGTGACGTCCGAGCCGAAGGCCCGCGCCCTCTCTCCCTCAAAGAGAAGAACGTCCTCGAGTTCCTCGAGAACTACATGCGTGAGCACGGCGTCTCGCCGACCTACCAAGAGATCTGCAAGCACTTCGGTTTCGCCAGCTTCAACTCCGTCCAACGTTATCTGAAACAGCTCGAAGCGAAGGGTTACATCCAGCTTCCATGGGCGAACCAGAAACGCGCGATCACTTTGCTTCATCCCGCGTCGGCTTTGCAGGATTCGTTGCGTGACGACGACGACGATCGCTCCTCTTCTCAGTCGTCGGTCACTCCCGCGATCATGCCGATCGAGAGCTTGTCGCTCCCGCTGCTCGGTCGTGTCGCCGCAGGTGCCCCGATCGAAGCGACCGAGCACGACGAGTTCATCGAAGTGCCTGCGTCGCTCGTTCGCCACGCCGATCGCACTTATGCTCTGCGCGTGCAGGGACAGTCGATGATCGACGATGGCATCCTGGATGGCGACGTGATCCTCGTGCAAAGACAGAACACGGCTCAAAACGGTGAGATCACCGTCGCGATGATCGGTGAAGAAGCGACCGTGAAGCGCTTCTACACGCACCGCGGAGCCAAAGGCGTTCCCAACGAAGCCCTCGGAGAAATGTTCGAGAGGATGGGGATGTCGAATGACGAGAACAGTGAAAATCAGCAAGCATTCGATCGTTTGATCGAATTGAGACCTGCCAACTCCAGCATGGCCCCCATGTGGTTCCATCCCAGTGAAGTGCAGATCCGAGGCGTCGTCGTCGGTTTGATCCGACGTTTTGTGTGACGCCTTTATCGTGAACAGAGCCTCACGAGAGTGAGGTGACCGAGAAGGAAACGTCGCTCGCAATAACGCGGGTGACGAAGGCCGAGGTGCGTTTCGCGCCTCGAAAGGCGGAGCTATGTCTCCGGACGAAGTTATGCAGAATGCAAACTTTGAAAATCTAGAGAGTACGGGGTTGCAGAAGCTGAAGTTGGCTTTAGCCACGCACCTTCGCGAAGAAGGGAACTTGAAACGTCCCGACGGGATCGAGACGGGCTTCCAAGAGCTCGATCGTTTCTTGTTCTGGCACGGGATTCCGAAAGGCGCTTTGACGTCGTTCAACGGCGCGCTCGGAACCGGCGCGACCTCTCTCTGGATCGAAGCTGCAGCCAAGACTCTCGCTGCAGGCAAATGGGTGGTGTGGATCAACCGCGACGTGCCGTTGTCCCCGCTTCCGCTTCAACACAAAGGAATGAACCTCGGGCACTTCGTCTCGATCGAAGCGCCGGAGGACAGCGAGAAACTATTCTGGCTCTTGCAAGAGCTGATGAGCGCGCAACTCTTCGACCTCGTCGGTTGCGATCTCGGTCAGTTGAACTTGAAAGAACACCAACTCCGCAAACTGCAAGCGCAAGCTCGCACGTCGAACGCGGCGCTGGTTTTCCTCTCGCAACAAGATGCGCGCCTGCGGCTGCCGAGCAGACGTGTGTACAGGCTGCGAGGATCGATCGCGTCCCTGTTCTCACTGATCGTGAACTTCGAACGCAAACGAATCGTCATCGAACGCGCTCTTCATCGCCAGACACCGCACACCTTCACCAGGAGCGTTACTTATGCTCGCTTCACCCACGCTACGTCAGATCGCATCGGATTTGGTTCTCCGGACACCGGCCAACTCCGCGAACCTTCCGACCACTCGCAGCCAGAGCCGGGTGCTCTGCCTCAAGCTCCAGGCCCTTCCGCAGTCGGGCTCTAAGCGCCGCGGGAAAACGCTGAGAGCCGTCAGCGAGTGCTTCTTGAAGTTCTCTCCTCGCGTTTCGTTTCGCGAAGACGCTCACAACGCGTGGGTGTTCGTCGACATCGCGTCGACCTCTCATTTGTTTCAAGGTGAAGAAGGAGTGATGAAGGCCGCATCGCTTCTTGCCCGAGACCTAGGGTTCGGTGTTCAGTGCGCGGTCGCTGACACGCCAGCCGGAGCCCAGGCCTTTGCCGTATCCCACCCCGGTTCCATTCTCCCTATGGGGGAGGAGAGAGACCGTCTCAAAACACTCTCCCTCCCCTTGCTTCTCCACATGGAGGGGTTGCAACCATGGGTGCGTCCGTCGCAGATCGAATCGATCCTCACGTTCTTCTTGATGTTGGGTTTCAAGACGGCGGGCGAGCTCGCGCGATTCACTCTCGCTTCGTTCCAAGAGCGTTGGGGCGAGACGGGCGTGATCTTCTGGCAACGCTTGCACGCGCAAGATCGCCAGGTGATCTCGCCGCTCGTTCCGACCGATCCGCTCGAGGATTACGTCCATCTCGACTTCCCGGTGACGCTCGTGTCGTTGCTCCTGCATCACACGGACAAGTCGCTCGACTATTTGTTCTCGCGTCTCTCGGGCCGCCGCATGTTCGCGCGCAAGCTCGTCGTGACTTTGCACTGCGAGTACTCGGAGACGAAGTACAAGGTCGAGATCGAGCCGAACGTTCCCTCACGCGATCGCACGCTGTTCGCGACGCTGCTCGAGAATCGCCTCTCGGAGCTCGATCTGCAGAACCCGATCCGCGATTTCGAAGTGGCGATCGTGCCGTGCCCGGAGAAGTCACACCAACTCGACTTCTTCGAACCGCGCACGACCGACCAGGACAAACTGCAAACATTGTTCAGTTTGCTGCTTCAGTCGTCGATCAAGCCGGGCCTCTACGAGATCGAAGCCTCGGTCCTCCCCGAGCGTTCGTGGCGGATCGTGTCTGAACCGAAAGCTGACAGTGGCGCATATGGTTCTGTCACGGAAACGACCGCAGTCCACAAATCCACACAACGTTATCCACAATTGGCGGGCGGCGGAAAGCGCATGGTCGCCGCGGGAAAGCGAATCAAACGGAAACCTGAAAGAGCCGCGGTCCGCAATAGCTGGGCGACCCTCGCGGCACAAACGAACGAGCCCGCCATCATGTCTCAGCCGAAATACGGCGAGAACGTGATGACGGCACCGCGACCGACACGAGTTTTGAAGCGTCCCGTGCCTCTCACGATCGAGGATTCTCTCGCACAACCCGATCGAGCGGCTCGAGAACGCATGGTGGGAAGACGAACCCGAGTGCGGCACGAGCGCTCTCGGCACGAAGCGCGATTATTATTTCGCGGTTTCGCCCGAGGGCCAGTGTCTCTGGATCTACCAGGACCTGCTCTCCGACGAATACTTCCTGCACGGTTACTTCGACTGATTTTTTGGATGGGAGAGTCCGTTCGCTCACGGCATGGGGCCGCGAGAAGGATGAAACAACAAGAAGACTTTGACCGTCCAATTGCTCCGTTCCGCTGCTCCGGTGATCACGCTGAGTCCGACCGTGTGATGAAAATGGCAGTACGAGAGGGTCCTCCGAAGGTCCCTCCCCCGAAGGGGATCCTCTCGTTGATTTTTAAAGTTGTTAACGAACGAGTGGAACCATTAACCAAGGAGACGGTGATGACGATTCGATATACCCCCAGCGCTCTGATGAGAGAGCAACGCGCGAAGCGTACGAGGGTCCAAAAACATGAAGCATCCCAAGAACTATTCTTTGCCTGTGTCTCCTTCGTCGTCCTCCTCGTCGTCGCCCTCGCCGACGTCACCCTCAAATTCTGAGGCGTCGACACCTCCTCCGGTCGACGCTTCGGCTTTCGGCTCGAAGGGACGAGAATTCGCAGGCCCCGGTGAGTGGAAACTCAGGGGCAAAGCAAAAGATCTCGTTCCCTTCGCCGACACACCGGAGTTCGTCGAGCTTCTCGCTCGTTCCAACTTCTCGTTCCTGCAAGGCGCTTCGCACCCCGAAGAAATGGTGCTCGCAGCGAAGCGCCTCGGCTACAAAGGCCTCGCGATCTGCGACGTGAACGGCCTCTACGGAGTCGTGCGCGGTTACCAGGCCGCGGAGAAACCTTCGTCTTTCGATGCCGAGCAACTCGAGTTCGCGAATGCGGATGGCTCGATGAAAGAGCCGTTCCATTACATGTGCGGCTCCGAGCTGACACCGTACGACTCGCAGCCCGTCGTCCTGATCCCGATGAACAAAGACGGCTACGTTCGTCTTTGCCACTTGATCACGTACGCGAAGAGAAAAGCTCCGAAGGGCCACATCGTCTTGTCGCTCGAGGACATCTGCGACAAGAACGAGGACTTGATCGCGTTTCCTCTTCCGCCCTGGAAAGAAGATCACTTGAAGCGCTTGCAAGCCGCGTTTCAAGACCGGGTCTATCTTCCCGTGCACAAGGATTTCACCTGGGAATCCATTCGTACCTATCAGCAGGCGTTGAAGATGGAACAGTCGCTCGGCATCTTGCCCTTCGCGACGGGGCGACCGCTTTTCCACGATGCCGCGAGAAAACCTCTGCATGACGTGCTCACGTGCATCCTCCACGGCACCACCATTCAAGAGGCCGGAACGAACCTGACCTTGAATCGTGAGCGGTATCTGAAAACGCCCGAGCAGATCGAAGCTCTCTTCCGCGAGCGTCCCGATCTCGTGAAGCGAACGCTCGAGATCGCGGCTCGCATCACGTTTTCACTCTCGGAGCTTCGCTACAAATACCCGCAAGAACATCTCCCCATGGGGAAAACCGCGGCCGAACACCTTCGCGATCTCGTGGAGAAAGGTCTGCGCGACAGATACGGCGAGCACATCGCGTTCGCGAAATCGCCTGACGCGAAGGAAGGTCTCTTCACGACGATCACGGGAAAGAAACGGACCCAACCGCAGATGAAAGGCTTTCTGCAGGCCGTTCGAAAGCAAGTCGAGCACGAGCTCAATGTCATCACGCAGATGGAGTACGAGGATTACTTCCTGACACTTTACGAAATTTGCGAGTTCGCGACCCGCCAAGGCATCTTGCACCAAGGCCGCGGGTCGGCTGCGAACTCGGTCGTCTGTTATGCGCTGAAGCTGACGGCGATCGATCCGCTCGAGCTGGGTTTGCTCTTCGAGCGCTTCATCTCGACCGAACGCGGAGAGCCGCCCGACATCGACATCGATTTCGAACACGCGCGCAGGGAAGAAGTCATCCAGCACATTTACGCGAAGTACGGCGACCAACGCGCGGCGATGGTGTGCACGGTGATCTGTTACCGCTCGCGCATGGCGATTCGCGAGGTCGCGAAAGTCATGGGTGTTCCGCTGAAACAAGTCGACGCCCTGGTCAAGTTCATGGGTCGCGAAGGACTCTCTCGCCTCGTCGACGAATACTTGCGACCGCACGCTCACGCCTCGGAGAATCTCACGCACGAAGGCCAAGCGCTCGATCCGAGCGCCGAAGGTCTCGATCGTGGTCACACATTCGACCTGGCGAAGATCGGCCTCTCGCCGAAACAGTTCCAAAAACTGCTTCGCATGTCGCTCGAGCTGCAAGGATTCCCTCGCCATCTCGGCATTCACTCCGGCGGATTCGTCAT
>JAZKJB010000105.1:0-3705 GCA_040384505.1 Bdellovibrionota bacterium
CGAGCTCGCGTCACGCCGAGCTCGACGATCCCGATGATCCGTTATTACCGCCCGACGATCCGTTGTTACCACCGCTCGACGACGAAGCACCACTTGAGGAGGCGCCGCCCGAAGACGAGCCACCTGACGAAGAGCTGCCGCCGCTCGAAGAGCCGCCGGCGTTTCCGTTGTCGCCCGTGTTGCCTTGGTTCCCGGGCCCGGTATTGCCGACGCCGTTTCCGCTGTTACCCGTGCAACCATTTTGGCAGCCGGTGTTTCCATTGTTGTCGTTCCCATTGCCCGGGCCGCCGACGTTGCCGTTGCCTCCGCCATTGGGATTACCGGGTGTCACGCCACCAGAAGATCCGCTTGAAGTCGAGCCACCCGACGACGAAGCGTTGCTACCGCCGCTCGATGCGTTCGAACCGCTCGAAGAAGCGTTGGCTCCGCTGCTCGAAGCATTGCCGTTTCCGCCGGAACTACTAGATGACGAGTTTCCACCCGATCCGCCCGACCCGCCCGAATTGCCACCGGCATTCGACTGAGCGAAAGCCGACATCGGCGCTGACGACATGGAAACGACGGCAAGAATGGCGATGAGACGCTGATACATGATCGGCCTTTCGACGGAGACTATTTGGTTTCCCTCGCGTTCAACGCAAAGAACGGGCCCGCCATCTCGAATTAAAAAAGGCTTTGATGCTGAAGAGCTTACATCGCTAAAACACGCCTGAAAGGGGCACGATTGTTACGAACTCGGAATAGAAACGCACACTTGATCATGGGCCTCGCACCCTAAGTGACGCATAAAGGATTTCGATCGAGTGACGCGAATTGAGAGCGCCGACGAGAAGTTGATCAGTTCGAAGGGACGGGAACGACTCGCACGGCACGCACGGGTTCGAGGGACCCTTCACCGAAAATTCTAATTTCCGCTGGCGCGAAACCCGCAGCGCCGCCGCTCTTCAAAAACGCGTTCATCCCGATGTCTCGCTCCGGATTCGCGCGCAAGACCCAACCGCCCGCCTTCAATTGACGAGGGATCGCGGTTTTCAGATCGACGTCCCCCTGCTCGAAGCGTGTCGAGAAGAGCCTAGCCATCGGAGTGGGAGTATAAAAGATCGCATCTGCACCGGTCCAGACGGCGAACGAACCGGCTTCTCGCCATCCGGATTTCTCGTGTGACAAGAACCACGTCGTGGTCACGGCCGGAATCAAAACGATCAAAGCTCCTGCCGCGATATCCCGTCGAAGTCTGAGTACGGCGGCGATCGACATCACGACCCAAGGCGTGAACAGGATCAAAAATCGCGACGATGAAAATCGATGACCCGTCACGAAAGGTCCGATCAAGATCAAACCGACGATCACGATGAACGACCGCGGAACTTTTCGGTGGGAAACCAAAACCCAAGTCACGGCCGCGAAGAGCGGTAACGAGAAGCCCCAAAGTTGAGAGAGCATCAAGAAACTCGATTTCCCCAGGGCCCACGGGTCACCGGCGCTGAGCCAATTCAAGGCATTCCAGTTGATGCGAGCGACCCCGACACCCGCGACGAGAAATCCGGCGCCGAGCAGCCACAGTCGACGCCGATCGCGCCAATCGATTTCGCTCAACGCGACGAGCGGGGCCAGAAAAGCCAAGTAGGAGGTCGCGGCCAAACCGCCGAGCGCAGCCAAGATCCGAAGAAGCGACGAAGATCGCAACGTGAGAAAAAACACGATCCCGGCGAGCTCGACCAACACCGTCGGTCGAAACGAGGCATTCACCACCGACGTCGGAGAAACCGCCCAGAACCCGAGCAGCCAGAGATTGCTCTCCTCGCGATCCAAGAATCGAAAGAAGAGAATGAAGCTCGTCGCAGAGGCCAGAAAGGCGAACCCACGAAGGACCCACTCGCTGCCGGCGAGCGCGTAAAGACCTTTCATGAGCGCATAGAATGTCGGAGGAGCATTGTCCCAGAAGAGGCTCTGCCATTCGGGTGCGAAGACATAGGCGAACGAGGTGAGCTCGTCGCGCGAGAGGCCCCGGCCTACGACCCATACGAAACGAAGGGCGAGCCCAGCCAACAAGATGAAGATTTTCAGGCGGCGCGCGGTTCGCGCATCGAGAGTCGGCATCCGGTAAAGGATGCCGCTCTTGGATGACGGAGTCCAGCTCTCGTCGCTGGTTCAGATCACTGGATCAAACTGATCGGGCCGCAGTCGATCGCGGCGAACGGTGCGAGCTTGTAGTCGACGATCTTCACGCTGCCGCGACCGGTGAAGAAGATCACGAGATCATTGCCTTCGTACCATGCGGTTCCACCGACCGGTGCCGTGAAGGCGGTGTTCCGACAAAGGAGGCGATTCGATCCTCCCTTGTCGAAGATCGTGTTGGTCGCGTACTCGGCTGCGTTGTCTTCGGCGATGAAAACCACGAACGTATCGTTGCCGTCTTCCGAGGTGCCGGCGAAGTTCGGATTCGCTCCGTGAAGCGTGTTCTTTCCGAGGTCACCGAAGAGGATGTCGTCGCCGCGATCGCCGTAAAGCGTATCGTCGCCGCGCCCACCATAAATCACGTCGTTTCCGGCGCCGCCGTTGACGGTGTCGTTCCCCCTGTTCGCGTGGATGTAATCATCTCCCGTGGCGCCTCCGATGATGTCGTCACCGTCGTTGCCTTGGATCGCGTCACGACCGGCGGTGCCTGCGATTGAATCGCCATTCACTCCGCTCTTGAATAGCGTCCAGCTCGAACCGTTGAACGAGGTCGTTCCCGATGACGAAATGAGAGTTCCCGCTGGAACAGGAGGTGCTTCCGTGACCGTCCCGAAGTCCACGGGGACATCGAAGGTCGGGTTCGCCGAGTTGCCGAACGGGCTCACTGGCGCACCTACGTAGGTTCCACCGATGGTCGTACCACCGTTCGTCGTCGAGCTCGCCTTTTGCGAAGTCTCGGGCGAAGGAGCGCAGTTCTGGAAAGCCAAGAGAGCGAGAGCGATCGATAATGAGACATGTGCCTTGTTCATGATGTTCCCCCACTCTAAAGGAGTGCAATCGAGGCGCCCAATCATGGAGAACCCATCGCACTTCGGCCGTCGAAACCTCGACACGTGACCGCAGGTAAAACACCATCGAATTCGAGGCGTCTCAGGACGAGACTCATGGGTCTGCGCGTCTCGCGAACTCGGTCACTAGACCGAGCGAGCGACCCTCGCTACGATCGTTTCGAAAAAGAGGGCCACCATGCAGACATTCATTCAGACATCGCAAAAGACGCCACCGACCGCACCGAAGAAAACGAGGACGTTTCGTCTCCATGGCGACGTTCGCAAAGACGATTACTTCTGGCTCCGCGAGAAAAAGAATCCGGCGACGATGAAGTATCTGCGCGAAGAGAACGCCTACTACGAATCGCAACTCGAGCCGGTCGAGGCGCTCACGAAGAAGCTCTTCAAAGAGATGCGATCGCGAATCAAGGAAGACGATTCCAGCGTTCCCTCGCCTTATCGCGACTTCAAGTACTACTCCCGTTTTCAGAAAGGGAAACAGTATCCACTCCAGTGCCGCAAACCTCGCGCGGGCGGGCGAGAGCAAATCCTCCTCGACGGCAACGCGCTGGCAAAAGGGAAGAAGTACTTCCACACGACAGGTTACGAAGTGAGTCCCGACCAAACGATGCTTGCATACAGCACGGACTTCGACGGTTCCGAACGCTATCACATCCGATTCAAAGATCTGAAATCG
>JAZKJB010000106.1:0-386 GCA_040384505.1 Bdellovibrionota bacterium
CCGTCGGGATAGATGTTCAAGCGAACGTAGTCGACTTTCAGCGCGCGGGCGGCGGCTATGAGCTCTTTATCGAAGTTATGCTGATGATGGGCCTGGAGCTTGGTCCGCGGCAGAATCTCCATCCACGCGACGTCTTTCCGGTCGCGAAAATCGACCGGCAAGAGATCGCGTTTGGGCCAGACGCAAACGTCGATCGAGCAGCTCTCGGGGAAATTGCCCTTGAAGTGATTCGTATCGACTTCGATTTTCGAGATCGTTCCCGTCGTCGCGAGCTTCGCGATGAGCCAATCGTGCCCCGGGCCTCGGCGCCGGCGTGTTTCCCATCCTTCGCCCATCGTCTTCGCTCGACCCGGGAGCAACAAGTTGTCCTTTTGTCCGAAGTACAT
>JAZKJB010000106.1:396-1883 GCA_040384505.1 Bdellovibrionota bacterium
AGTACATGTCGTTGCAGGTGACGACTTCGGCGCCATTTTCGGCGGCCGCGAGATCGATATGGCCGTTCGCCTTTTTGATCCTCGACCAGTCGGGTCTCACCTGGCCGTGAACGCGAAGCCGAGCGACGCCGCCATCGGGAAAGATCTTCAGGCGCAAGTGCGTCCAAGTTTCGCTCGAAGCAATCGCGAAAAGGTTTCGTGTTCCTCCGCGAAGCTGGGCTTTGGGTAGAATCTCCGTCCAGTTCGTCGATTTCGGAACTCCGGATTCCTCCGGCGCGTAAACGGCCTCGAGCGAGCAGTATTCGGGATAGTTTCCAGTGAAGAAAGCCGTATCCACGTCGACACCATGAATGACGCCCGGGGCACCCAACCGAAGCACGCACCAGTCGTGATCGTTCCCGGGCGCGAGGTTTCGTTTGCGACGCGATTCCCAACCGTCCATCCACTTTCCGAATTCGGTGTACTTGTCGGGAATGAAGACTGGGGCAGCCGCGCTGATCAGGTTCTCTTTCGGCGCGAAGAAGTCATCGTTCGTTTCGAGGACTCGACCACCGAGCATTTCCGAGGCCAAGTCGATCAAGTCGGTGAACGGAACGCGAGAGCGGTCGGCGGCAGTGGCGATGTTCATTCAGGCTCCTCTGAAAACTTGTCGACCGACGCGCCCGAAGGCCGCCGCCGAAATTCTCTCGTCGAAGACCTGCTGGCCGCGAACGAAAGTTTTCTCGACGACTCCGAACAAAGTTCGATCGGAATAGGGAGTCAGTTTGTGTTTGTGCTGGATCAATTTTTCTTCGAGTCGGAAGGAGCGCTCTGGATTCCACACCGTGAGGCTCGCGTCGTTGCCTTTCGCGATGCCGTGACGAAGCCCGATGAATTCTGCGGGCTTCAGTGACATCCACTTGCAAAGAGTCTCCGGGCCGAAGCCGCGATCTTTCATCGCGGTCCAGACCACCGAGAGACCGAACTGCAAGCCCGAAATCCCGCCCCAAGCCTCGTCGAATTTTCCCTGCTCGAGTTTTTTCAAGCGGGGCGTACACGGGGAGTGATCCGAGACGACGAAGTCGATCGCAGATTCACGCAAACCCTGCCAAAGACGCTCGCGGTTTTCGCGCTCACGTATGGGAGGTGTACATTTGAACTGCGTCGCGCCGGGAGGAATTTCTTCTGCGGCGAAATAGAGATAGTGCGGGCAGGTCTCCGCGGTGATGTTCACGCCCTCGGCGCGCGCCGCTTTGATGTCGTCGAGTGCATCGGCGGCCGACAAATGAACGATGTGAACCCGGCAACCGGTCTCACGGGAAAGACGGATCATCATTCGGATCGCGTTCACTTCCCACTCGGCGGGTCGGCTCTCGAGGAACGTCTTGTACTCACGTGGGTCGGTATTGGAGAGGTGACAGAGTCCTTCGAGCTCGGCGTGCACGAGTAACGGAACGCCTTTGCTCGCGAGGATCGGCATCGCTTCGCGAAGGTCTTTCTCCTTCGAC
>JAZKJB010000106.1:1893-2682 GCA_040384505.1 Bdellovibrionota bacterium
CGATCAAGAAGGCTTTGAAACCGAGCGCACCCTTGTCGGCCATCAATGCGAGCTCGCCTGCATTTCCGGGAACGACTCCGCCCCAGAGACCGAAGTCGATCATGCAATGACCACGCGCGGATTCTTCCTTCGTCAAGAGTGCCGCGACAGTCGTCGTCGCGGGAATCGAGTTCAAAGGCATGTCGACGACGGTCGTGATTCCACCGGCAGCCGCAGCTTGCGTCGCGGTTCGGAAACCTTCCCACTCCGTACGACCAGGCTCGTTGATGTGGACGTGCGTGTCGACGAGGCCGGGCATGAGGACCGACGAGCCGACGTCGATTCCCGGCGTGCCACGCGGGTTCGTCGCATAGTCGAAGATGTCGGCGACCTTTTCGTCTTGGATCATGACCGTCGCCGGTCGAATCGTTCCATCGGAGAAGATGACCCGCTGGCTCTTGATGTATGAGTGATTCGCCATCGTCAGGGGCCCTCGATGCGCGCGCCGCCCGCGATCCAGCGACCCAATAGCATCCGCTCTTCTTCAGTCATGCCGGTCTTGTTCACCGGGGGCATCGTCTGCGTGTCGACCGTGCGAAGTTTGATCTTGTCGGCAAAGGCCGCGATCTTCGTCGGCTCGTCGAAGTAGACTCCCGCGGGAACAGTGCCGAGCTCGGTGATCGTGGGATTCGGAGAATGACATTGGAGACAGCGCGTTTCGATCACGCGTTGAACGGCCGCGAACGTCGGCAATGAATCGGGCGATGGCGTCGCAGCCGCGCGGGGTGCGGTCATGAAAATCAAAACACC
>JAZKJB010000106.1:2692-3141 GCA_040384505.1 Bdellovibrionota bacterium
GTTTTCGCCAGAGCGACGTGACGGACGGCGCCGCCGAAAATCACGAGGAGAACGAGATGAATCCAGTTGTTCGGTCCGCTCGTCACGTTCGCGTAGTGGTTGCTGATCATCGTGAGCAAGACTGGAAACGTCATGTACGAATTGTGCACCGAGCGACGCTTCGCTTTAGCACTCAAGTTGTAATCGGGCTTTCGACCTTCCTTCGTCGCATCGATCATTTTCTGCTGCGAGGGAAGGATCCGCATCCACACGTTCGTGACCATGATCGTACCGAACATCGCGCCGAGATGGATGAACGCGGCTCGTCCGCTCAAGCAGTGACACAGGAGATAGGCGGCACCGATCGCGAGCAAAAGCGAAAGCGTCAGCGCCACTGCATTTTTCTCGAGCGCGAGCTTCGATTGCCAAATCAGGTCGTAGACGACCCATGAAACGGCCAAGACTCCGAG
>JAZKJB010000107.1:0-1832 GCA_040384505.1 Bdellovibrionota bacterium
CGTCGTCCCGCGAGACTTCGCTCGATGATTTGATCGGCGGAGTACCAAATGAACAAGTGAAGCGCGAAAAACCCCAATGCCGAAAGATCGAGCCACGGCGCGAGTGTGGCCGCGCCGATCAAGCCTGAGGGAATCGAAGTCAACAGCGGCTCGAATAAGAATAAAATCGGGGCCTGGCTCTTTCGGATGCGGCCCCATCGAACATGGCGTTTCCAGAAGTCGTCGAAACGATATCCACTCAGCGGCTGCGAAACGGGATCATCGAGGAGCTCGATGCGGAAGCCGAGTTTTTGCATCGCTTCTCCCGCCATGTAGTCTTCGGCGAGATAGCGCGCCAAGGTTTTGAAGCCTCCGAAGCGCCGCGCGACACTTCTTTGTAGCAGCATCGATTTGCCGAGAACGATGGGCTCGTCGAATGCGAAAGCGAGATACATCCACCGTGCGTAAAAGGTGTTGAGAAACGTCGCCTCGAGGCGCCCGCCGAAAGTGTCGGCATGGCTTCCGCGAACGACCGCTGTCAAGACCCCGACGTTTTCGTCGAATTGAAGTGCGAGGCGTTTCAAGTAGTCGGGATTCACTCGAACGTTGCTGTCGCTGATGAGCACCCAGTCGTGCTGGGCGAGATCGAAGCTCTTGATGAGATTGTTCACTTTCGGATTCGCGCCGACCTCGACGGAGCCCACGACGAGGTGAGACCGAACTTCGGGGAACAGGCGTTGCATCTCGACGATGATTTCGCGGGCCGGGTCGGCGGGGTCCGCGATCGAAAAAACCAATTCGAAGCTCGGGTATTCGATCTCGAAGAACGACCGAAGGTTCTCGCGAAGACCAGGATCGGTCCCTTTTAGCGGCTTCAAGATGGAAATCGGTTTGAACCGTGCGGGATCGGCCGTCGCAATTTGGCGCACTCGCCAGTTCGCACGACGACGTCGCCTATGCGATAGATGGCTCCCGAGCAAAGTGAGACCGACTGCGAGTGCCCAGAGAGCAGAAGCTAGCCAATGTATCGACGAAGTCATGAAGGTGGCTTTTCTCCTGGTAGAAATGGAAGCCGATGTGCTGTGTGCGAACGGCGTCGAGAATGGCTTCTTCGCTTCGCTCGCAGTGGAAAACCGATTTCCAGGCATTGATCTGTTTTTCGTGATGGAAGTCCGAGGACGCGATCATCGGGAGTCCGGAGTTCATGACTTCCGGAAACAAAATCGTGCCGCTCGCGACTTCCCATGCGTCCACCAGCGGTGCGAGTTCGTTGCGACGACTCCAAAGATGATACGTTTGCTTTTCGAACTTCCGAGTGGAGACGGGGTGGGCGCCTATCGTGAGGCCGCCTTGAGATCGAATCGACTTCAATAGATCGGCGACGTCCCCTTCGGCTGAAACATAATCCGAAATCCCGATGCCGAGAACGTGGGCCGAGCGATGATTGCTGAGGGAGTTTTTCGAAAGCTCGAAGCCGGGGATGACCACCATTCGGTATTGCTCCCAGGCTCGCACTTTTTCGCTTCGTAGGATCTCGATGTAGAGCGGGAACGTGGCGGGATTCAGTGTGTATCGCAAATGGCTCGCGGCAAAGCCGAGGAAACTCGTGCGCTCGCAGATGTGGTCCGTGATTGCGATCGCACCGAAGCCTCGCTTCCCATAGAAGTCGACGACCTCGGGGATCGTGAGACGCCCGTCGCTGAAATTAGAATGAACGTGCAGGTCGGCAAGGAACATACGACCATTGCCGCACGCTAATGGCAGATCCTGACAGTCAGGAATCCGTCAGGACGAGATCCTGACGGAATACGAACACGGAACTGGACCTCTCGGTCAGTCGCCGACGGCGACGT
>JAZKJB010000107.1:1842-2437 GCA_040384505.1 Bdellovibrionota bacterium
ACCCAATTCAAGTTAGAAACCAATCAGGAACCTCCGACATTCACGGAAGACAATGATTACTGCCGTCTCAAAATGAGAAAGTGATGGGCGTTCGTTCGGACACGGTCACACTTCTCGGCTCCCGGATTGGGCGACCGATAAGTTACAACAGGAGAACCATGACGAAAGACTTGGCGCGAAAAAAGAGGATCGGGCGCGCTGTGAAGAGTACGTCTCTTCTAGTCGCCGTTTTCGCTCTCACGATGGCGTACAACGCGTGCAGTGAGTTCGTCACGCAGCCCCTCGATCAAAGCTCCACGAGCCTCTCATCTTCACCGTTCAAATGCGTCGCGAGCGACATCGGACGAGATGAGCAGCGCAATCGGAGACTCACTAAAAAGGAAGTACTGAGCTCGCTCGCCGCGATCTTCGGCGATGACGTGATGTCGACGTCCGCAGTTGCGGCGACGATTGCAGCGATCCCCCAGGATCTTCCTTTCACGCAGGAGAACGAGTTCGACAATCGAATCACCGATGTCGAAGGGTTGTTTGCCGTAGCCGAAGCCGTGGCCGATGCCGCTCCCCCGACAGCTGATGCGGCTGGAGGGGCTCGCGG
>JAZKJB010000108.1:0-1808 GCA_040384505.1 Bdellovibrionota bacterium
AGCTCGCTCTCAAAACCGGGGCACGTGCGACGGAGCTCCTCCGCCTTCGACATGTCGACCTGAATCCGTATGACAGAACCGTATTCATTCACGGAATCAAGGGATCGAACGACCGCGAGATCCCGATCAAAGCTGAGATTTTCGAAAGGCTCTTGAACTACGCCTCGACCGTCCCGCGCTCGAGCGAGCTCTTCCCGATCGGGTATCATCGTCTCCGGCAGATTTGGGATTGGTACCGTCCGGCCCCGAAGAAGTTCCATTCTTTGCGACATACGTTCGCGATTCGCCTTTACCGCAAAACGAAGGACCTGCGGCTCGTGCAAGTAGCACTGGGTCATCGCAACATTACCAACACGATGATTTACGCGGATTACGTGTATTCTCAGTCCGAGCTCAGGAAACTGATTCTCTGAGCGTGTTTTGGGAAGGACCAAGTCATGGCTTCGAAACTCAGCGACGCACAACTTCGCGATCTCTTGCAGAGCGGCGCGCGGATCGCGGTCGTGGGACTTTCACCCGTCCCGGCACGCCCGAGCTACGGGGTCTCTCGCTACATGATCTCGAAGGGCTATGAAATCTTCGGCGTCCGCCCCGCCTCACCGCCCGAAATTCTCGGTCGCCCTTGCGTGGAAGCGCTCTCGCAATTGACGGAAGACATCGACATCATCGACGTCTTCCGCAACTCCGAAGCGGTCCCTCAATTGGTCGATGAAATCGAAGCGTGGATGAAAGACAAGCCGGCCGATCGCAGGCCGAAGGCGCTATGGCTCCAAGAAGGAGTCACGAATCCAGCGGCAGAAGAAAAGGCCGAGAAACTCGGCCTCAAAGTCATTTCGAATAAATGTATCTTGAAAGAGCACGCCCGCCTGATGTGAAGCGCGATTTACTCGTTGCGCGAGCGACGTGCGCGATCGCCGTAGGCGCGAACTTCGCGTTCACGTGAGTTCGAACGCTCGGCACGAGCTTCACGCTCGAGGCTGCGATCGATTTCTTTCGCTTCACGATCGAGTCTCGCTTCGACGTTGCGCTCGCGGAACGTGCGATCCGAGCGATCGAGATCGCGGATGCGCCCACCGCGTCCGCCGATCTCGCCGTCCATGACGACTTCGATCTTGCGTTCGCCGTTCTTCTCGCGGAAGTCGTCGGCCGGGCGACCACCCATCTTTTGTTCGTAACTTCTCTCGACCCGAGCACGTTCGTTGAGGGTCTTGTCCAACGCTTGGTTGACGAGGTCATGGCTCCGAGCCATCGCGCTCGAAACCGAACCCATCAATACCGCGGCCGCCACGAGAGCGAGCAGGGTTTTGGTTTTCATCTTCGGTTCCTCCGTAAAAGTTTTGGTATCCACCCTCCATCAATACAAGGGACGTTCCGCCTGGCTGAGCCGTAGGTTCGAGCTGGCGACCACTGTCCCGCGCGGAGGACATTCTGGGCGTGATACCCGTCAAGACTTTCGACATCGCCCTGACGAACCGAGTGGGGCCGATACGATCTCTTAGGCCCTTGAAACCCCAAGCGTTTCTCAGGGGGCCTCGCTGCACTGCGGAGGATTCGGGCACTGCAAGCTCACGAAGACTCCTTTCGGACTTCGACTAAGTCGGCGAAGCGATTCAATTTATTGTTGATTTCGAAGCCCGGATGCGCGAGATTTGCGGCTTCTTTGCGACAACCTGGAGAAGAGAATGCCGACCCCCAAGAAACGAACGTCCCGTTCACGCCGTGACATGCGCCGCTCGCACGATTTCCTCGTGCCGGTGACGACAGTCAATTGCCCCAACTGCCAATCCCTCGTGAAACCGCACCATGTT
>JAZKJB010000108.1:1818-5799 GCA_040384505.1 Bdellovibrionota bacterium
GGTCACTACAAGGGCAAAGAAATCGTCGTAGCGAAGGCGTAAGCCTTCTCCAAACATGACGCCGCGCTTTGGGGTGTTTTCGCGGGATGCGCGGACACCCCTTTCGTTTAAATGACGAGTTTCATTCGGCGGCTCTCTCCTCAATCAGGAAGGTCACGGAATGACATCGAAAACGCCGTTCAGAACCCGCATCGCAGGCACCGGCTCCTATCTCCCGGAAAAACTGCTCACGAATGCCGACATCGAAAAGCTCGTCGACACGAACGACGCGTGGATTCGCGAACGCACCGGCATTCAACATCGTCACATCGCCGCCGACGGCGAGTTCACGAGCGACCTCGCACTGAAGGCCGCGCAGAAGGCCCTCGAAGCGGCCAACCTCACCGCTCAAGATCTCGATCTCATCATCGTCTGCACGGTTTCTCCCGACCAAGTGATGCCGTCTTGCGCTTGCGTGCTCCAGCAGAAAATCGGCGCTCGCAACATCATGGCCTTCGATCTTTCGGCTGCGTGCTCGGGCTTCGTTTATGGTCTCGCGACAGCGGATCAATTCATCCGTACGGGCATGTACAAGAACGTTCTCGTCGTCGGAGCCGAAGTTCTTCACCGCTACGTGAACTACAAAGACCGCGAAACTTGCATCCTCTTCGGTGACGGCGCAGGTGCCGTGATCGCACAGCGTACGACCAGCGAAACCGAAGGCATCATGAGCGCGCACTTGCGTTCGGACGGATCGCTCGGCGATCTCTTCGTTCTTCCGGCTGGCGGCTCCGCGATGCCGTTCGATCAATCGGTTCTCGATCGTGGCGATCAGTACGTCCGCATGAAAGGTCGCGAGATCTTCAAGCACGCGGTTCGTACGATGAGCCAGGTCTGCCAAGACGCACTCGACGCGAATGCGATGACGATCGATCAGATCGACTGGGTCATCCCGCATCAGGCGAATCTTCGCATCATCGACGCCGTCGGCTCGCACTTCGGAATCGAACCGGAGAAAGTCGTCATCAACGTCCAGACGATGGGAAATACGTCGGCCGCCACCGTTCCGGTCGCGTTCGATCAAGCGGTTCGTGACGGACGCATCAAACGCGGACAGCACGTGCTCCTCACCGCCTTCGGTGCCGGCCTCACTTCGGGCAGCATCATGATGAAGTTCTGATCATGGATAATCCGCAAAAGTGGGCTGCGCTCTTCCCGGGACAAGGCAGCCAATCGGTCGGAATGGGCCGCTTCCTCTTCGACGAGTTCCCGATCGCTCGGCAGACGTTCGAAGAAGCGAGCGACGCGCTGAAACTCGATTTCAAGAAGCTCTGCTTCGATGGGCCCGAAAGCGATCTCCAGCTCACGGAGAACACGCAACCTGCCCTCCTCCTCGTTTCGACTGCGACCTTTCGAGTGATCAACACGATTCTCGGAGTCGAGATCACGGCTGGCGCGGGACATTCCGTCGGTGAGTATGCTGCCGTCGTCGCGGCGGGTTCCGTTTCGTTCTCGGATGCGATGCGGGCCGTGCGTGCGCGTGGACAAGCCATGCAGAAAGCCGTTCCCGTTGGACAAGGGGGAATGGTCGCCGTCTTGGGTCTCAGCGACAACCAAGTTCTAAAGCTCTGCCAATGGACCGAAGAGACCTCTGGGCTGAAGCCAATCGAGCCTGCGAATTTCAATGCTCCCGGGCAGGTCGTGATCAGCGGTTCGCAAAAAGCGATCGAATGGCTACGCGCGAACGCGAAAGCTGAGATCTTCGCACCTGAAACTCCTCGCATGAAACTCATTCCCTTGGCCGTCAGCGCTCCCTTTCACTGCAGCTTGATGAAGCCCGCTGAAGAAGAGATGGCGCTCGTGCTGGGTGCCACGAAGTTCAGCAAAGCCGCATGGCCCGTTGTGCAAAACGTCACGGCGCGCGAGACGACCGACGCTGAAACACTGCGTTCGAACCTCGTGAAGCAGATTTCCGGCGCCGTTCGCTGGACTCAATGCGTGTCGCGACTGAAAGAGCTCGGCGTGACCCGCTCCATCGAGTTCGGCGCAGGCAAGGTCCTCTCGGGCCTGGCGAAAAAAATTGACTCGAACGGCGAACCACCTTTGAATATCAACGGTTTAGAAGACATCAAAGCACTCGAATCGAGCCTCGCGAGGACGACTCATTGAAGCGTTTCGAAGGTAAGACCATTCTCGTCACGGGCTCCAGTCGCGGCATCGGTGCTGCGATCGCGACCCGTCTCGCTCATGAAGGCGCGAAAGTCGGGATCACTTACTCGTCGAATGGTGAAGCCGCCGAGCGCATCTTGGCTGCTCTTCCCGGCGAGGGACACTTGCTCCTGAACCTCAACGTCTCGAACGAAGAGTCCGTGACGGCGGCGTTCGAGCAAATCGCATTGAAGTGGGGCCATCTCGATGGCCTCGTGAACAACGCTGGCATCACTCGCGACACGCTCCTTCTCCGAATGCGTCCCGAAGATTTTTCCGCCGTCATCGACACGAATTTGAAAGGCACTTATCTCTGCACGCGGGCCGCGGTGAAGATGATGCTGAAGGCGCGCCAAGGCTCCATCGTGAATATCACGAGCGTGATCGGCGAAATGGGGAACGCAGGGCAGGCGAATTACGCGGCTTCGAAAGCCGGCGTCGAAGGCTTCACGAAATCGATCGCACAAGAGGTCGGCTCACGCATGATCCGCGTGAACTGCGTCGCACCCGGCTTCATCGTCACCGACATGACGGACGCGATGAACGAACAGCAGAAAACGGCGATTCTCTCGAAGGTTCCGCTCGGAACACTGGGAGATTCGAACGACGTGGCGTTGGCGACGGCGTTTCTCTTGAGCAACGAATCGAAATACATCACCGGCCACGTTTTGAGCGTGAACGGTGGACTTTACATGTAAACAAGGACCTAGGGAGGTCAGACAATGATGACGGCAGTGCAACCCAAAGTGAAAGAAGTGATCGTCGAACAACTCGGCGTGGATCCCGAGCGCGTGAAGTTGGAAGCTTCGTTCATCGACGACCTCGGTGCGGATTCGCTCGACATCGTCGAGCTCGTCATGGCGATGGAAGAAGAGTTCGGCATCGAAATCCCCGATGAAGACGCCGAGAAACTCAAGACCGTCTCCGACGTCTGCAACTACCTCCAGGCAAAAGGTAAAGCTTAAGTCAGTCGCGCGGGTGACCCATTGCCGGGTCGCCTCTGCTAGATTGCCTTTTAAGCAATACCCGGAAGCACGAGGTTTCCATGTCCCAAAAGACGCCGACCGACATCTACGTCCGTCCTCCCAACAAACCCGAACGCCGCGTGGTCATCACCGGTATCGGGATGGTGACTCCGATCGGCCTCACGGCCGAGGAGAGCTGGAAGAACGCGCTCGCGGGTGTCAGCGGGATCGAAACGATCACTCAGTTCGATGCTTCCGGTTTCGACGTCAAATTCGCCGGCGAAGTGAAGAACTTCGATGCGAATCTCTACATCGACAAAAAAGAACAGAAGAAGATGGATCGGTTCATCCACTTCGCGATGGCCTGCGCGGACATGGCGATGAAGGATTCCGGTCTCACTCTTTCGGAAGAGCTCAAGGACCGCGCCGGATGCTTCATCGGCAACGGCATCGGCGGCTTGGGCGGCATCGAGGCGATGCATACGACTCTGAAAGATCGCGGACCCTCACGCATCTCGCCTTTCTTCATTCCGCAAGTGATTGCGAACATGGCCGCGGGCCAAGTCTCCATCAAGCACGGGCTTCGCGGAGCCAATTACTGCGTCACATCGGCTTGCGCGTCTGGCGCTCACGCGATCGGTGAAGCGACGACGTACATCCGTCGCGGTCACTGCGACGTGATGTTGGCCGGCGGAACGGAAGCCACCGTCACTCCCCTCGCTATCGGCGGTTTCGCCGCGATGAAAGCGCTTTCGACACGAAACGAACAACCGAAGATGGCGAGCCGTCCGTGGGACAAAGACCGCGATGGATTCGTCTTGGCGGAGGC
>JAZKJB010000109.1:0-8914 GCA_040384505.1 Bdellovibrionota bacterium
TTTAAACCAACCGCGGATCGCTCACGGAGGTAATGAGAGCGACGGTGCCCGGGGCCACCTGAGTCCGCAACCCGCGACGTCGCGGGTACGAGTGCGTCATCGGGCTCGATTGGCTAAGGGCGCTCCGTGGAAGTAGGATCGCCGCATGAATCGCAACGCGCGACTCCTCAAACCTAACGATATGAAAGCGATGCCGTGGAAAAACGGCGGAGGCACGACTCTTCAGGTCGCCATTTCGCCTTCGCGTGCGGAAGTCGGACTTCTCGATTTCGATTGGCGTGTTTCGATCGCGAATGTCGATGCCGACGGGCCGTTCTCGGCTTTCCCTGGCTACGATCGCCAGCTCGTCGTGTGGAGTGGGCCTGGCATCTTGATCAACGGCTCACGGCACGAAGCTCTCGATCCCTTCGAGTTCAGTGGCGACACGCCAATCGAAGCGAAGCTCTTGGCAGAACCGATTGCAGAATCGGTCAAAGACTTCGGCGTCATCTATAAGCGCGGGAAATTCACGAGCGAGATGACGATCCACAAACTTCAAGCTGAGAAAAGTGCCCTGATCGATTTCAAAGGCGGGGAGTGTTTCATCTTGTGCGCGCGAGGCGAGCTCCGTATCGATGGGCTCTATCTTAATCCGGGCGACGTGTTTCACACGAGTGAGGCTGGAAGCTTTCAAGTCAAAGCGCTGGAGCGGGCGGACTGCGCTCTAATTGCTCTTAGTAACCTCTAAGCTAGCCCAATCATCTTAACGAGCGCCGCGACTAGCAGAGCCAATATGAAATACGACAGCATCAATTGCAGCCACATCACTAGCCGAGCGTCATTAGTTAGTGGCGTCAGTTCCGACGGAATATTCGATGTACCCACCGTGCTCGACAGCCAAACAAAGTCTAAAAACTCGGGCTCCATCGGCATGGTTTGGAAGTTGAATTCCAACTGCGACGTAGGTGGTGAAAGGGTTGATAAGACTTCCCCATACAATATTTCACGCAGTCGATTTTTCTTCGCGGCGCTAGCAACTGTTTTGTCGGCGACGTTCTTTAGTTGCGCGCCAATTTGCCAAAGCTCACGCGGTTTTGAATTTTCGAGAATTGAAACGCGAATCTCCGAGGCAGCGATTCGAAGTTCGCTCAAGAGTTGGGCTTCATCTGGTAGCAGCGGACCGCTCATGATCCGATCGTGCATTTCCTTAAGACTCTTGGCTTCAAAGTATTCCCCCATGACCATTAAGGGGAATATTTGATCGAAAGAGTTGTCTCGATATGAAGTTACAGAGACTGTAACAAGCCCGTACTCGGAGAACTTACTCTCGACCATTTCCATTGGAGAGAGACCGGTCACCATTCGGTCACGAAAGTCGTCCCACTGTTCGGCTTCTCCCGGAAACTGACGCAACATCGATCGATCGCGACTAAAGTTCTGCCACTTCACGTTGGTAAGTGCGGCCCTGAAGTTGATCAGGCGAAGATCGTTCTTGGCGCGAACTTCAAGTCGCTTTCGCAAAATGTCGGAAATCTGAAATGCAGGGAGCGGAGTTCGACCGCCGTATGTGGCTTGGTTCCTATACATCTCGACACTCGCGAGGTGGTACCGATGCAGGAAATAATAGATGCCAGAGAAAACGGCAATTGAGCAAAAGAATGCCACACTAGTTGTCACAAGAAGGTAAAGGGGACTCTCCAAGATTTCTTGGAAGATGATAGAGACCACCATTTTTGTTCGGATGAGCCATTCCATTGAATCAGAATCCTCAAGGTCATTCTTTAAATGAGAACCCTTATCGCGGTCGGCCCAGAGATGTGAGTGCGGGGAGAGGGAAGGTAAGCAATTCCGAAATCAGCGGATGGTTTCGAGATTTACCTACAATAATTTACCCTCCGTCGCGGACTGGGTCGGCTTTGCTTTTACTTCCCCACCCCAGGCGCTTCCATCGCCTCCGACTTGAAAAGCGAGTACGTCACTCCAAATAGCAGAGCGATGTTCTGGTTCGTTTCGAAGAGTGGACTCGCGCGGTTCGCTGAGATGCCGTAATCCGAAACTCTTCCTCCGGCGTAGATAGCCAAGTCGCCGCGTTTGATCGATTGGAAGAATGAGACTTGAGTCGCGAGAAGGCCTGCGTTCGCGTAGTAGGCGTCACGTGACGCCGTCGCGTCTGCTGCTGGGACACCGTAGTAGAGTTCGTTCAATTCTTGGCTTGCGCCCATCACGCCAAACGAAACGGTCGTTGTCGCCTCGTTGAATCCATAAACCGTAGAGCCGAGTTCGTAGCTGTGCTGATAGGTCGTCGTGCCCTCCCAGATGCCGCCCGTCGTGCGCAACGAGGTCCAACTTGCCGCGAGTGCCTGATAGACGCCGAACTTCGCCGACCAGTTTTCGTTCAAAGTTCTCACGAGCTGCGGGCCAGGTGCCACGACCACGGGAAGATCAATCATTCCTGTGCGAGCGGAATTGCTAGAAGAAGAAAGCGGGGGGAACAGCACGCCGCCGAACTGGAGTGTCCAGTCGGGAGATTTTAGTAAAAAAATCTTCGCGCCCTCGCGATCGTCCGCACGTAAAGTTTCGCCTCGGTACACGAAAGTGGGAAACGGGATCGCGAGGTCGGTGTATTGAGTGGAGGCAGGGTAGTGTTCGAAGCGAAGATAACCGAAGCCGGCACCCGCTTCCCACTTCGGTTGCTCTTTCGAGACTGCCGCGATCGGCAAAAGAGCGAGTGTCATGAAGATCAAGACTCGCATCGAACCCTTCTTCAGTTTTTCGGTAGAGCTTGGTAAACCGCATCGCCCAAGGCGGGGTTGCCGCCGGTTTCTGCACGATGGTACCACGCGAGCGCTCCTTCCACCGGGTCGTCGATGCCGAAGACCGAGTTACCCAAGTTCTCGGGCCGGAGCCACAAATATGTTTTCATCGCGAGCAGGCTAAACGGCGTCGGCATCACGTCTCGAGCTTGCATCAACGTCATCACGTGGTTGTTGTCGTCGACATCGTCGGGGTTGAAGCTCGCGGTGACGACGAGTTGAACCGAGCCGAGAAACAGAAAAATATCGCTCACGAGTAGGATCGGATAACCGAGCTTCGAGTCGAACGCGCGGATGTATTCGCCGACGCCGACGGGGCTGATGAAATCCAAATTCTGGTATTTTCCTAGGCGAAGTGCGTGCTCATTTGCCATTCGCGTGAGTCGGTCGTGCATGCCGTAACGACCGAGCGCGATCACGAGAGGACGCTGTTGATCGCGTGAAAATCTTCTGGGATCCGAACGAAAGCCATCTTGATCGGGATGTCTCACGTAGATTCCAGGAGCGACCTCGAGTCGATCGAGGGCTTCGGCAAATTTCTTCGGATCGTGATGGACGTAGTAGTACATGCCCGTACGCTGGGCGGTGTCGCCACCGTCTCCGTCGGCTTGAACGATGAGGCCGCGTTTGTCGGTGTGAACGAGATCGCGATACTCGGGAGAGATCGTCATGTCATGAGCGCTCTGAGGAGTGCGATCGGAATTTCTCGCGAGTGGGCCTGGAACGAAAGGGTTCGCCCAATACTGGACACCGAGTAAAACGAGATAACACCCGATGATGGAGCGACCGACGTAGCGACCGTAGCGCATGACTCAAGCCTTCCCCGAAGGAATCCCTCGGGGCTGGTCTTGCATGCGGAAATCTTCGATGGAATCACGGCTGGAGGATTGACCCTCGAGCTTCAGTGTATCGTAATTTTTAGTTATCTGCCGGGACGTGCCTCAAACTGAGATGGCTTCGATCAGCTGAACGCCATCGATCGAGAGAACGAACTCAGCTCCGAAAGCTTTCGACGGCGTCCATGCGCCAGGAGCGACTTCTCCCGCGAGCACTTTCGCGACTGAAGCCAGCGTCGTGAGGACCGTCAGCTGATAGGACTCAGGCGTACTCAAGCGAAGCTCCAGAGTTTCGCCTTTTGCGTTTACGGCTTCACCCCAGATCGACATGCGACCTGTCGTGCGCTCGGCCTCATTGGGGCCGGAGATGAACTTGCCAGCGAGCTTCTTGAGAAGCGATTGCGCGAGCGCGGAAGCCAGCAACGGTTTCAAAAGACCGGAGGCCTTGGCCATACGCGCCGCCCCTGCGCTCGTCGCCATGTAAACTTCGATGTTCGGTATTCCAGTGGAATGAAATGCCGTCGAGACGTCGCCCCAAGGAATCGTCATCGCGAAGCGCTCAGATTTGTTGAAGCGAATCTTTCTCGTCTTGTACGCCGAAGGAACGCTCACGATCTTTCCGTCCCGGCGAATCGCGCCGTCGGCACCGAGTCCTTCGATCATCGTCTTCGCTGTTCCAGCGCTGATGCTAGTGAAACCGGCGAAGCCGAGAGCGAGTTTCACGGCGTCGGGCACTTTCTGTTTCAGCATCGCAGCGACACCGTCGGTGGGCACGACATCGAAGCCCGCACCCGGGATCGCGACGATGCCGGCTTCGCGAATGCGTGCGTCTTGAGAGTGAATGTTCTCGAAGACCGAGATCTCGCCGGTGATGTCGAGGTAATTCGTCTTCGTTGCAAGACAAGCTTCGAGCATCGGTCGGCTCGTCGCGGAGAACGGGCCTGCACAGTGGAGGACAAGAGAGACGCCAGCTAAATTTCCCGCGATTTCCTCACTCGAAGCACAGGCGAAGACTCTGACTTGTAAGCCAAGCTGCGCACCCAACGTCTCGCACGCCTCGCGATTGCGACCGGCGAGGATCGGCGTAAGTCCACGGCGTTTCGCTTCGCGAGCGATGAGAGAACCCGTGTAACCGTTGGCTCCGTAGATCATCCAGTCGTTCATTTGCGCTCCGTGGTAACAGTCTCTAAACCCGACCATAGCGAATTTGATTGAATCTAAGCAACCGCGAGGATGACTCCTCCTCCAGACCTCGGCATAGCTACACGACATCCCTAGGAGGATCCCGATGTCCAAAGACAACAGACAGCACAATGGAAAAAGCCCTTATCGCGGTAACAGCGAATCGTTCTGGGCACGAGGCAAAGGTCTCGTGATCATCGTCGTCGTCTTGATGATCGGAACCGTCGCCTGGATCACCAGCTATACGCGCGCGCTCCAGACGACGGAGCCCACCACGCAATCGGTCGACCCCGCGCGCCGCTGAGTCCGGGTTCACCTCGTCGTCTCGTTTAGAGACACCTCGACTTCCAAAACCGGAATGCCGATATCACGACATGATGTCATCGCGTAGCACGAGCGTCCTCGGTTTCTCGATAGCTGTAGCACTCCTAGTCGCTCCGATCGCGGGGTACGCCCAGGCGGGCGGAGTGACGCCGGCCCAGATCGTCAGTGCCCTCCCGGCGCCACTGCCGGTCGAAGTACGACCGTTCGCCACGGGCGCTCCCAATCCATTTGCGCCGCTCGCGCAAGTCAGATCGGTGACTCACGTGAACTGCATCAAAAGACAGCTCGGTGAAATTCAAAAGGTCGCGGACGCGGCCGGTGGAAACGAAGCTCTCGCGACTGCGATGAGACGAGTGCCAGTCATCTTCGAAGTTTTGAGTAACGACACGACGAGCGGGCGTCGCTCGAGACTGAGACCCGGTCTCTCGCGAGCGTTCGAGCCTGGCCGTGCGATTTGGTTGATCACGAACATCGTCTCGGTCGACGAGAAAACGCATCAAGTGCAATGCGAGTACGTTCCATCGGAGAGACTCATCGAGTGGTTGGAAAAAGACGTGAACCACACCGTCCGTTTTCCGGGTTCGAGCAACAAGGCCGCCCGACCGAATCCGCGTGGATCCCGATAGCGTCAGCGTGTGTGCGCGGCGATCGCGTTCACGAGCTCGCTCGGATTGATCGGCTTGGGTAGATAGCCGTTACAACCTGCGTCCAGACATTTCGCGCTGACTTCCGACATCGCATGCGCCGTTAGAGCGATGATCGGTTTCGAATAGCCTTCGTTCCGAAGCTTCTTGGTCGCGGCATACCCATCCATCTGCGGCATCTGAAGATCCATCAAGACGACGTCGTAGGTATTGCGAAGGGCTTTCTGATACCCGTCGATCCCGTTCGATGCGAGATCGACGACAGCGCCACGCTTCGTGAGATAGCGCGATAGCAATTGCTGATTGTCGGGAGCATCGTCGACGACCAAGACCCGTACGCCATCGAGTGAAATCTTCGTTTGCTCGGTCGAACTGACGTAGGCCGGCGCCCTCGAGGCATCCGTCGCTCGATTCGTTCGATCCGAAACGGAAACACGGAACGTGCTCCCTTGCAGTTTCTCCGAATGGACGAGCACGAGGTCGCCGCCGAGCTCGCGTGCGAGTTGTCGCGAGAGAGCGAGACCGATACCCGTGCCACCGAATTTTCGAGTCATCGAATCGTCGCCTTGGACGAACATGTCGAAAATTCGCTCCGCGTGTTCGTCGGGAACGCCGAGTCCCGTGTCGACGACTTCGAACGCGAGAAGAGATTTTCCATTCACTTCAGTCGCGGAGCTCGTGATCGTGACTCCGCCGACTCGCGTGAACTTCAAAGCGTTGCTGACCAAGTTCATCAAAATCTGACGAAGCCGAGTCGCATCCGTCGTGACGTTCTCGGGCGTCGAGGGATCTTTGACGTACTCGAGTTTTAGATTTTGGTCTTTCGCCTTCGCCTTGAAGAGCGACACCACTTCTCTGCAAATTTGCGCGGGATCGGCTTCGCGATACTCGTACGTCAGCAATCCGGCTTCGACCTTCGAAAGATCGAGGATGTCGTCGATGATGACCGACAGCTGCTCACCGTTTCGGGTCAGGACATTGAGATAATCCGAGAGCTCGAGCTCGGTGATCAAGGGATCCTGCATGAGATGGGCGAAACCTAGCATCGCGCCAAGGGGAGTTCTGATTTCGTGCGACATGTTCGCGAGGAAAGCCGACTTCATCCGGTTTGCACGCTCGGCTTCTTCCTTCGCGCGCAAGAGCTCGTCTTCGGTTTTCTTGCGCGAAGTGATGTCGAGATGAATGCCGACCATCCGGAGAGGATTTCCATTTTCATCGACGACGGCGCGGCCCTGGCCGTAGATCCAAGCGACGGTTCCGTCGGACTTTCGAATGCGAAACTCCGAGGAGTAATCCGAATTCTTTTCGATCGAAGTGGCGAGATTGTATTGAATTGCGGCTTGGTCTTCGGGAAGGACCTTCTCCAGCAAGTTGCCGAACATGAATGAACCACTTGCGGGAAGCTCGAAGATATTACGGTGGAGTTCGGTCGACGTGACCGAGCCGGACCGAATATCCCACTCCCAGATGCCGACGCCGCCCGCGCCGGTCGCGAGTAGAAGGCGCTCTTCACTTCGCTGCAGGTCTTTCACCAAGGATTGAGCTCTTTCCAAGTGGCGCTTGGAGCTCGTGAGGGTTTTGACTCGAGCTATGAGCTCGGCGTTGACGAACGGCTTCACGATGTAATCGTTCGCGCCGCAACGAAACGCTTCTTCGATCTCTTCGGGTCCATGCTGTGACGTCAGGAGAATGATCGGAACCTGACAGATCGGCGGACGGGCCGATCGCACGAACTTGCAAATCTCGACGCCCGACATGCTGGGCATGACCCAATCGAGGATCAAGAGGTCGGGAAGTTTTGCAGAGGCGAGCTGTTCAAGGGCTGCAGGACCGTCGTGGTACACGACGACGTCGTAATCGGCACGAAGGGAACTCGAGACTCGTTCAGCGTCAGTGGCGCTGTCGTCGATCACCCATATTGTACCTCGCGTGCCTGGCATGGCCCGTTCTTACATAGTCCCGTGTGTATTGATAGCCCCAGTTTGTGGCGAAAAGTGCGTAAATCACAGTGTTGTGGACGCATCTTGGCGTACATGTTACTTCGCCCACTCCAACTTCTTCGTGCGGAGGCACTTTGCATGGCTGACATCCTGGTAGTCGATGACAGCAAGGTCATGCGCGAGATGCTCATCGCATGTCTCCGTGGCCAAGACGGCATGACCTTCACTCAAGCCAACAGCGGCCTCGAGGCCATCGAACAACTCTCGCTACGCCCGTTCGATCTGCTTTTACTCGATCTGAACATGCCCGATATCGGTGGAATCGAAGTCGTGCAGTTCGTTCGATCTCAAGATCGTATGAAGAACGTCCCGATCGTCGTCGTGACGACTCGCGGAGACGACTCTTCGCGTGACCAGGCTCTCCAGGCGGGCGCGAGCCGCTTTCTCACGAAACCGTTCTCTCCAGAAATGATTCAGTCCGAAGTTTCGGGACTCCTGGCGCAGACAGCAGGGTCGTAACAATGACCTCGGGGATCAACCTGCAGGAGTTCGTGGCAGGCTTCATCCTCGAAGCCGACGAGCACCTCCACTCAGCGAATCGCAACCTCGTGTCGGTCGCCGAAGCCTTGAAGGCCGGCCGACTGGATCCGCGCGCCGTTCGCGAGCTCTTCAGATCTTTGCACACGATCAAAGGACTCGCGTCCATGGTCGGAGCCGGGCCGGTCGTCGATCTCTCCCATGAAATGGAAGGGATCTTGAGAACGGCCGACCGCGCCGGTGGCCGTATTTCCGAGACCGCACTGACGCTTCTCGTGAAGGGCACGGAAGTCATCGACGAGAGAATCAAATCGATCCCCAAAGTCGGAGTGGCCGGTCTAGCGAAAGCTCCGGCGCGGTTGCTCGAAGAGCTCATTCATTTTCAAATCTCCGAGCAGCAACTTCCAAAGGCCTCGGTCGACCGTGAGCTCGAGCTCCCCCAGGAGATGATCCGGTCACTTTCGGCGAGCGATCGGGAGCAAGCGCTTCAGGGAATCGCGGCGGGCCAGAACCTGATTCTCATCGACTTCGAGCCCTCCGTCGAAAACATGGCGGCCGGGCTCAACATCACCTCCATTCGTGAGCGAGTCGGCAAAGTCGCCGAGATGATCAAGGTCACGCCCCATTCGGCGGCGGGCTCGGCGACGGGAATCGCATTT
>JAZKJB010000110.1:0-3920 GCA_040384505.1 Bdellovibrionota bacterium
AGGCGACCACCAGCACACAGACGATCCCTACGACGATGGCGTTGACGATGTCTTTCATGTTTCCTCCTTCAGCCTTTCAGAGCGTCGCTGCGATCGAGAAGATGTACGTGATGTCTTCGTTCATTCCGAGTCGGAACGGTCTCAAGTCGTCACCGATTTCCACGTCGTTGTGGAACGCGAGCGAGCTCGAGAGGCTCGGGGTGATCTGGAAGAAAACCGACGAAACCAAGTTCAAGAAGTTCTCGTTGTCGCCGTAACGGTCTCCCGTCTCGGCGAAGTTGCTGGTCGTACCGACGAGTTGCGAGAAGCTCCACTTGTCGTTGAGGTCGTAGCTCACGGTCGGGCCTTGAACGAACGTGCGATCGATGTTCGCCCAGGTGCGATCGTCGAGACGATACGTTTCCTGCGTGTGGTTGTTGAGCTGGGCGTAAGCGAGATAGTCGAGACTCCAGCGTTTCGCGAACTCCGTCGACGTCATCAGCGTGAGCCGAGCCGCGCCATTTCGCTTGTCGAGGAAGCGAGAGTCTTCACCCGTCGGGAAATAGAGTCGCAGCGCCGCGGAGACGGAAGTCTCCTTCCACGGGATCGTCGCGAGATCCGCGCGCCAGTAATTCAAATAGACGTCTTCCATCTCGAAGCGCGATTCGCCTTCGAACTTCGGCACGTAGTAAGAGAACGGCACTCGAAGAGCGAGGTAGTTCGAAGGAGCGAACTTGTACGTCGCTCCGACGTAAGTGTAGTTCGAAGCGACGGGACGCTCGCCCTCGGAGATGTCACGTTGATAGGCGTAGGCCTGATTGAGGAACTGGAACTTCAAATTGCGGGTCGAAGCCTTCGCCGTCGTGCTCAAGTTCGTTCGACTCGTGCCGGCGTCTTCACGCGAGCGAGTAGCCGCTCCACTGACACGGCTGGTGCCGACTTGCGATCCACCCGAAGCGTCCTGCGCGAAGGACGCCGACGGTGCGATCAATGCGAGAGCGAGAGCGGCCTTAAAAATCGAATTCGACATTTTCATCTCCTCAGGATCCGTAGCCCATGAGTTGGTTGATCCACTGCCCTTGAACGTAAGGATTCTCGTGCTCACAACCGTCGAGCGGCGCGAGCGGAACCCAGATGAAATCGGGATTGTTCTCGGTGAGCCACTGCGCCTTGATCACGTCGCCTTTTCCGCCGAGCCAAAGGCGATATTTGAATTCCTTCGTATACATCGGCGCCGGTCCCGGTGCTTTGTCGGGCCCCGCATCGTACTTGTGCATGTTGAGGACGACCGTGACGTCGAAGTGATCGCCTTCACGTTTGATTTTCATGTCGAAGCCGCTCGCGACGTGATTGTCGACCGAAGCGTTGCGGAAGCGATCCATCGCGATGGGCTTGCGCAGCTGACCGATATAATAGAGGAGCACGTTGTGGAAATCGCCGGGGTAGATGTCGTCCATCGTCTCCCCGCGCCAACCGTTGTAGCGCTCTCCGAAGAACGCGGCCGTCATGCAGTTGTCTTGCGAGGCGAGAATACCCTTTTGATCGCCGATGCTGAACGTGATGCCGGTCACGGGATCGGTGATCGGAGCCGTCGGTTCAGGACGCATGATCGAGCTCGCGGCCCAACCGTTACAGTGTCCCGACCACGGATTTCCATCGGGAGCGTGTTTCACGGACTCCCAGATCTGAGCGAGCGAGGGTTGACCGGTGCGAGCCGCGACGTAGCGATCGTATTTTGCGAGCGGCGACTCAGGGCCCGCGTGGAGCTTTCCCCCGGCGAAGGACCACCAAAACCCCCGCCACGGAAGATGCTGCGACGTGATCGCCGTCGCGCTGATGTCCCCTTCCAACATTCGGAGGGAGTAGTTCGCGCTTTTGCCCGTCATGAGATAGTCGAGGACCTTGTCGACGGATTTGAGAAAACGTTCATCCGTCTTCTCCGGCATCACCTTCGCTCCACCCGGAGGAGTGAGCGGCACCCCGAGCGGATTGAAGCGACCCGCGAGCTTGTTGATCGTCGTCTTCCCTTTCAGAAGAGAAGCGTGAGTCACCGAACCTGATTCGACGAGCACGGCGAGCTCGGGACGAAGCTCGGGTTGGTCGGCGTTGTAGATCAGAGTCGCAGGGCGTGGCGCACTGACCTTCTTGTAGCACCACACTCGCGTCTGGACGTCGAGTGGAACCATCTTGTTCGACGGGGCCGTCATCGCCGCGTTTTGCGAACGGTAACCGTAACAAGCCGTCTCGCTGGCGCGAGCGTCGAGTCCGATCAGGGAAGCGGCGAGGATCGTGAGGATGATCGTCATTTTGAGAGGCGATTTCATGAGTGAGGCCCTCCTGAGGCGCGCAGGAAGATCATCAGACAGTTAGGTAAAGGGCAATGGGGTCGGAAGTGGTATCGCGAGAAGTGCACGAATGGCGCCGTCGTGTGTTTCGTTCACGACAAACGGTTCAACATGTCACACATTTCGCTCCGGGCAAAAAGAAAGGGAGCATCCCGTGTGGCTCCCCTTCCCTGCGCCAAGTTGTGAAACGGCTTCTTGTTCGGCCGGCGCGGTAGCAAACCCGTTGAAACGGACCCGCGGCCGAAAAGAAACGAGAGCGACGAGAGAATTACTTCTCTTGTTTTTGCTCTTGTTGTTGCTGTTTCTGTTCTTGTTGCTGCTGCTTCTGCTCTTGCTTTTGCTCTTGTTGCTGCTGCTTCTGCTCTTGTTTCTGTTCTTGTTGCTGTTGCTTCTGTTCTTGTTGTTGCTGCTTTTGCTCTTGTTTTTGCTCTTGCTGTTGCTGCTTCTGCTCTTGCTTCTGCTGCTCTTGCTTTTGCTCTTGTTGCTGTTGCTTTTGCTCTTGTTTTTGCTGTTCTTGCTTTTGCTCTTGTTGCTGTTGCTTTTGCTCTTGTTTTTGCTGCTCTTGTTTTTGCTCTTGTTGCTGCTGCTTTTGCTCTTGTTTTTGCTGCTGCTGCTTTTGTTCCTGCTTTTGCTGCTGCTGCTGTTGCTGCTGCTTTTGTTCTTGTTGCTGTTTCTGTTCCTGACCGAACGGGATAGCTGCGCTTGCCGAACCAGCGAGACCGATGACGGCGAGAGCGACGACGAGTGCCTGTTTCATTTGAATCCTCCGTAAAAAGACTTCGCCACCACCAGCGGTGACTTAGACTCTAGTTAGAGCAAGAGCCGTACCCACTCGTAGCCTGAGATTTACGACGACAATCGTGATGAGAACGAAAGATTCGAAACGTCATCGGTGTAGGGTCTGTTACGTTCTGAAAAGCGAGAACCAAAGGGGTAGACGATTGCCCCATCGAGGGGTGGGAGAATTTCCTCACGCCTTCGGCTTTACCTAGGTAAAGCGCGCACGCGTGTCGCCTTTACGAGGGAAAACGCGAACGGCGATCTCGAATCGCAATTCGAGATCGCCGTTTCACGAGGGCAAAGTTGTCGCGTGGGTGGGCTTCAGCGACTCGCGCTCGGAGCGAGTGCGAAAGGGAGCTCGTATGTGACCTGCGGACCCCAAACGGAGTTCACGCGCAGCAAGCTCGCGGGACCCATGCCGAGGCGATCGAGCCTCTTCCATTCCGAGCGCAGATATCCCTTTTGATGGCTGACTTGGCTTCGCTCTTGTCCGGCACCGCCACCGAGACACGCTTGCCCCGACATGTACGCGTGCGTGTCGCAAAGAGCGACTTTCGTGGTCGCGGGATTCTTCGAGATCGCCTTCACCCATTCTTCGAGCAGCATCGGACGGTCATGCTGAACGGCGGGGTCGAGGACCACGACGAGGTTGCCACTCCGGTAAGCGGCCGCGACGTGATACCACCAGAAGACCGCTCCACGAGAATTGAAAGACGTCTTCAACTTCAGGTTTCCGAAGGCGAACACTCGCCCCGGCCTCACGACGCCAGCGCGCTCGAGACTCGCGGCCACATGACCCGCTCGAGCGAAGCAGCC
>JAZKJB010000110.1:3930-12495 GCA_040384505.1 Bdellovibrionota bacterium
ATACATCCAGCTCGAGCGGCGAAGAAAATCGTGGCTCCCGTCGTCGTAAAAGCGTTCGTCACGCGAATGTTCGAAGGCCGCGCGAAGGCCCGCGATCGGACCGAGCCATTCCGGAAGATGCGGGAGCTCACTCGCGATCTGCTCGATCGGCACGGCGTAGGATTCCGGAGTCGTGGCACTGAGGAAACTGAGCTCGCTACCGCGACTGCGTCGAGCGGCGTCTTGCCAGTTTTCGTTCGGCGCTCGCGCTGCACTTTCGACGACGTCCTGACCGAATGCGAGATTCGCGAGCAAGAAGACGGTGAGGAAAGCCACGAGAACTCGGATCAAGCGCATAACCAACTCCGCCCATCAGTTCGTCAGAGCAGGATGCGGAACGACGACGCCGGGCTTCGCCGGCTCGTCCCTGCCATCTTGTCTGGCGTCTTGTCTGTTTTCATTTCTGCCGTCGCTTCTGGGATTCGCCGTCGGGAGATCGTACTTCTTCTCTTTGTTGTAGAGAGTCTTGCGATCGATCCCCAACACCGCGGCGGCTTCGCTCTTGTTGTCGGTCCGGGTGAGGACGTACTGGATGTACTCCTTCTCCAGCTCGTCGAGTGTCACCATGGGTCCGTCTCTGCCGTTGAGCTTCTCGAGAGTCGAGACTTCGCTCTCGATCAAGATGTCTTTCGGCTCGATGATCGGGCCCGAGGAAACCATGATCGATCGAAGCACGACGTTCTCGAGCTCACGCACGTTCCCGACCCAAGGCGAGCGTGTGAGCAGCTTCACCGTTTCCTCCGCGAAAACCTTCGGTCCGCAATCGAAGAGCGGGAGATTCGTCTCGAGGAAATGTTCGGCGAGTGGACGGATGTCTTCTCTTCGCTCCCGAAGTGCTGGCATCTGGATCGGGATCACGTTGAGGCGGTAGAACAAATCCTCGCGAAACTCTCCGGTCCGGATCAACTCGCGCAGATTCTTGTGAGTCGCGGCGATGATTCGCACGTCGACTTTGAAGCTCTCGTTTTGCCCGATGGGTCGCACTTCTCGCGTTTGCAGGAGGCGAAGGAGCTTCGCTTGGAGTGAAAGGGGAAGATCTCCGATCTCGTCGAGGAGAATCGTCCCTTCGTTCGCTTCCATGAAGAGGCCGCGGCGTTCGGTGACGGCCCCGGTGAAGGCCCCTTTTCTATGACCGAAGAGCTCGCTCTCGAGGAGCTCCTGGGGAATTGCGGCACAGTTGATCGCGACGAAAGGTTTGTCGGCACGAGCACTACACGCATGGATCGCCTTCGCTGCGACTTCCTTACCCGAACCGCTCTCTCCCGTGATGAGCACGCTGATGCTCGTGCGCGCCGCTTTACGGATGAGATCGAAGACTCCTCTCATCATCGGACTCGTCCCGACGAAGTCGCAAAGACCGAACGTCTGTCGGTCGACCAGCTCCTGAAGGTGACTCGCGCCGAGGGGTCGCACGACGTATTCGATCTCACACAGCTCGCGCTGCGCTTCGAGTCCGAGTGCCACGACGTTCGAGCGTCCGAAGCGGCGACACAGAGTCTCGATCTCTTCTTTCGGAGCGCGCGTGGCCTGTCGATGGAGTCCGAGGATCACGAGATCGAAATCCTTGGCGCTCGCGAGCGCTTCGGCGACGTCACGGACCGCGACCAGTTTGACCTTCGCGTTCCCGCGGGAGAGCTTCATGCACTCCCGACTTTCGTTCGGCTCGTCGATGAGCAAGATGTGTACACGCACGGGGATGTTTTCCTCCTCCGAGGGTGAAAGCTCTGAGATGCTACGGCGCCGAGAGCCTCTCGTTAAGTGTTGAAACGGAGACTAAGGCCCGAACGAGACATCGCACTACGGTGTTATTCGAATCTCCAACGAAAGCCCTTCGCGAAGCTGACTTAGCGATACAACTCGAGCGACTCTCGTTCTCGAACGTCGCGAGACGTCCCGTTTCGGTTTGCGACGAATTCGAAACCGCGATTCCTCGACATCGTCACTCAATCGATGATTCGCGAGCGTAAGCTCGGGTCTTCGTCGTCACGCGAAGGACGCGTGCGCATTCACAGGAGGATCCTCATGGCAGTTCGTAACTACTTCAGCTGGAGAAACGCTTTCATCACCGCAGGTATCGCATTCATCGCACCGTACGTGGTTCGTCGCATGCTCCCGCTCCTTCGCACGGGCCTCGACCGCATCACGGCGGGTGAAATCGGCGTTGCCGGTCGCGACTCGGTTCGCGATGCTGCCGACGATCTCGGCGTCGGCGGGGTCTCGGGCAAAGTCTCGCGCGGCATGGATCGCGTGACCGATCACCTCTCTCACTAATCCGATCTTACCGATTCGATTCTAGGGCCGGGGTTTCATACCCCGGCCATTTGTTCGACAGTCCGATCGTGGCCAAATCGAAATCCTTCGCCTTCCAAGCGGTATGAATCTGGCAAAACAGCGCTTCGATGAAAACCGCCCGACTCGCTCTCACATTCGGAATGCTTCTCGTTTCCTCGTCTTCACTGGCCGACACGGTCGATTGGCGCCAGCCTCCCGTCGCCAAAGTGGAAGACATCGTTCCGCAAATGCCCGACCGCCCCTGCCCGGATCTAACGGCCGTCGTCGACATCACGAAAGACCCGCTGGAGCCGTCTGTCGCGCCCGATGATCTCCCTTATTGGAAGGCGCGCAAGTATAGGCTCCCGCTTTGTCGCTCCCTAGAAATCCAACGTCGTGAGACGGAAACACCCGGAACGTTCACGGCCGGGACTCTCGCGCTCGTCACGATGCGGCTGCAGGCGACTCGCAATCACCAAACGAAAATCGCCGCCGTCAATTCCGCGAGCCGCATCTACGGAGTTCCGCCGCTCGTTCTGACCGGCGCTCTTTATCAAGAGAGCCTTTTCGCCGAGCTCGGCGTTTCCGACGACGGCGACAACTATTCTTGCGGAGTCGCCCAGATCAATCTCTACGAATGGTGCAAATGGGCGAACGGCGTCGATGCCGCGAAGAAAGCCGAGATCGGTTGGCCCACGACGGTGAACTCTTGCCAAACCGACGATCGCCTTTGGATCAAGCCGTTCTTCGCGATCGCGAAAGCGAAAAAAGGATTCGGCACCGCCGTTGAAGCCGAGTTCTTCGAAGGAATCGGTTACGACCAGGTCGTGACGTCTCTTCCTCCGGCGGATCGTGCGACTCAGGAACTTAGAGTGCGACGTGCGCATTCGTTCTTGAAGAATTGCACGAACCCGACGAACGCGATCGCGGCGAAAGCCAACGAACTGGCCGACCTGTACCGCGTCTTCATTCCCAACGGTCTGAAACGCGCTCAGCGAATCGACGGAAAACCTCATCCCCTCCATGTCGGCTGGCTGCTCGCGGTGGGCGCCTACAACGCCGGCCCGCGTGTCGTCGAGGCCATGATTCACTCTCGCGGCTTCACTCCGGCTCAGCTCGAAGACTCCGCCACCTTCGAAAACTTCACGCCGATGGATCTCGTCCGATCGCTCTTCTGGGCCGGCAAGTGGAACCCTGTCACGGACAACATGAAAATCGAGACTCGCTCGGGTGTGACGACGGAAATGAAATGGATCAAGCTCTGTATCGTGCAGCGCCACGTCTCGCGAATCGTCGAGCACGTGACGCTCGCAACAGCGGCTCCGCTCGTTCATAGCATGGAAACCGAATACGGTGCTTGCTCCGGCGGAGAACGCGATCCCGTGACGAAGAAGCTGGTGAAAACCGGCGTGCCGGAGATTCGGCAAACTTCCGACGGCCACTTGCCCGTCGAGAAATAAGCCAAAAAAACGCGCCAGCGAAACTAGCCGGCGAGTCGACCTAGAACTCGCCCTGCGAGCCCGCGACGTCACGAAACCTCGGAAATCTCATCGTGACCGTCGTCCCGTATCCTTCGCGAGAATCGATTTCGATCCTGCCGCCGTGATCTTCGACGATCCCCTGAGAAATCGAAAGCCCGAGCCCGGTCCCACGCCCGGCTTCTTTGGTCGTGTAGAACGGTTCGAAAACTCGCTTTCGCTGGTCCGGCGTCATCCCATGCCCGTCATCGGTCACCGTGATGCGAACACCACCGTCCAAGACGGCGACGGCGATGATGATCCGGCCGCCCAACTGGTGGCGCGACGTGATCGCATCTCGCGCGTTGCTGATAACGTTGACGATGACTTGCTCGAGTCGATTCGTGTCTCCGCGAACGAAAGCGCGGGCCAAGGGCCAATGGGTTTCGACCTGAATGCGTTGGATCTTCAAAACTTCGTCGAAGAGCGCCAGCGACGTCTCGGTCACCGCTCGTAAATCCACTTTCTCGGTACAGCGGTCCGATCTGCGGGAGAATTCCTTCACGTTGTTCACGATCTTCACGATCCGGTCGACACTTCGATTCATCTTGTCGGAGAAGTACGTGAACTCCCACCGGCCCGGCGGTGTTCCCCTCTCGAACATCGACTCGAGACGCGTGAGATAGCAACGGATCACGGTCAACGGATTGTTGATTTCGTGCGCGATCCCCGCCGAGATCAAGCCGATCGCCGCGAGCTTCGAGGACTGAACGAGTTGATGATGGGTCGACTCGAGCTCGTCGAGAGTGGCTTTCATCTTTCGAAACATCGAGACGTTGTCGACGGCCATCGCGATCAAGCGCGCGAGCTCGAGCGCGGTCTCGAGGTCGTCCTCGTCATAAGTTCTGAGGTCCGAGAACAGAATGAAGGCTCCGACGACGCGCGCTCGTGCGACCAGCGGGACGCACATGTACGACGTCGACCCGAGCTCCATAATCATGTCGAGATGCCTCGGGTCGTCGGCGCGTCTCGCCCAGTCCTCGCGAGTGAGAACGGGGCGCAGAATCGCTTCGCGAGTTTCGATCACCCGGTAAACGCCGTTCTTCGCGTTCGGGCTCGCCAGGTACCTTCGAAGCATCAACTTCGTCAGCTCGTCTTTGCGAACATCCCGGTGTGCGACGGCGACCCGCTCGACGCCGCCCTCTTGGTTTACGAGATCGATCGTGCACCAGCTCGCGAGCGACGAAACGAGAAGGCGAGCGACGCAATCGAGGGTCTTCTCGTAGTCCGTTCCGTTCTCGAGGAGCTCGGCCGCTTGCGCGAGCAATTGAAGGCGTTCCGGACGAGCCGACGGCATCCTTCGAGCTCGCTCCATGGTGTTCGACTGCTGATTCGAAAGCATTCCGCGACCCTAAAACCCCGGGTCGGGACCGTCAATTCAAGGTAGTTTGTTTATTTGTTTACGGCTCGCGACCCGACCGTCGATGTCAGATTGTTCGGAATCCCGGGTTTTCGAAAAGTGCCCTTTTTTCGCCGGTGTCGAACCCTTGAGCGGCCCCCTCGACCCGACCGACCCGTGGGCACAGCGTAAATGCGAGGCAACGGTTCCCCGGCCACCGCCCCGAATGGCCCGCAAATCGCAGCCTTTGCACCCCGTGAAACGTTTGTTGGTCCTCGTCCTCATTGCATTCCCGTTCGTCGCTCAAGCCACCCCGCGCGCGCTGGCCGAGCGCATGGACCGCGTTTCCTCTCAATTCATCGGCAAGCCCTACCTCATCGATCCGCTCGGCGAAGGCCCCGGCGCCCGCTTCGATCAAGACCCTCGGCTGCGCCTCGATGGCTTCGACTGCACGACTTTCGTGGAAACGGTCGTCTCGATCGCGAAGGCCCGCCGCTCGAACGACGTCGAACGATGGATGGACCGAATTCGGTACGCCAACGGAAAAGTCGGTTTCGAAACCCGCAATCACTTCCCCGACGTCGATTGGATCGCGAACAACACCCGCGCCCGTATCGTGACGGACATCACTCGCACGATCGATCGAGACGCACTCGCGACGGCCGAGGCGCTGATCGAAAAAGACTCTTGGTACGCGCTCCTCAAGATCGAACGACTCTCCGGAATCGCGGAAACCGAAAAACCCGCACGCCTCATCGAGCTTCGCTCACTCGGTGCGAAGCACGGAAAGACGATCTCTCGCGTACCGTACTTACGAAAGCACGCGATCGTCGCGCACCCGGAAATTCTCGAGAGAATTCCCCACGGTGCCATCGTCAACGTCGTGAGACCGAATTTCGACGTCACGAAGGGCGCAGGCACGCACATGAACATCACTCACCAAGGCTTCGCCTTCCACAAGAACGGCGTCGTCTATTTCCGCCACGCGAGCCCGACGCCCGACCCCGTCACGGGCCAAGGGAAAGTCACCGAGATCCCTCTCTTGGACTACGTCCACGGGACCCTGCCATCGAAGACGATCGACGGAATCAACGTCCTTTCGGTTCGCTGAACCCTTCGTTTCGACGCTCAAAATGGGCGTCGTTTCTCACCGTCTTTCATCATCCCCTGGTGATCGCCGCCATTCGCGATTCTTTGGCTTCGCTCGCAACTGACTAGAATGTTGACGGTTCGGAAGAGAGTTCTCGTCACACTCTCCTAACGAGGAACCTCGCACCATCTTTGATACATTCTCATCACGCGAGTCGGAACCCTTCCTTCTCGCGTAACATCGGAGCCCCCGCGTGACCCGTACCATGAAGACGACATTCCTGTGCCTCTCGTCGCTCGTTCTCGCCTTTGCGGCCGACTCTCGTGCCGCGACCGACGTGAACGCCACGAACGTCGGCGAGAGCATGGACATGGTGATCTGTTCCCTCAACGGCCAACCCGTCGAAATCTTCGACCACGCGACCAAAGTGTTCATGAAAGTCAGCTCCATGGAACCGGTGAAGGTGTTCCAGGGCTGGGGCGAAAACAAAAAGAACGTCTCGCTCAACAACACGCCCATTCCTCTCGTGCGCGTTCAACTGCCGCGTTTCGCCCCGACACTCGCCAATGGCGTCTTCGTCTTCGAAGGCAACCTCGCCCCAGCTGCGGCCTGCCAGAAGCGCGTGAACGCCGGCTTCCCCGCATCTTCGGTCGCGAGCGGCATCAACGACGCGCAAAAGTACATCGACGAACTCGAAGACGAGGGAGAAGAAGGCGAAGAGGAAGAGGGCATGGCGGAAGACGCACTTCCTCCAATCGTCGGTGAAGTCGCGAACACCGTGACCAACATCATGAAAGGTCTCGATAGCCCGACTTGCTGCTTGATGCCGATCGAACACCGCCCCGACTCGTTCCTCGTGGGCATGGGTCGTTTCGGCTGGGGCCGCCGCGGCCGCATCCATGCAGGCGTCGATCTCTACGGCCGCACCGGTCAAAAAATTCGTTCGGTCTCCGCGGGTCAAGTCGTGCGTGCACCTTACTTCTTCAAGCGTCAGACGATGGCCGTCGACATCCGTCACGAAGGTGGCTTCATCGTTCGCTACGGAGAAATCACGGGCAAGAGCTTCGGTCTCGCGCTCGGCACGAAAGTCACGCGCGGTCAGCAGGTCGGGACGATGGCGAAGCTCTCGTGCTGCGAGCCGATGCTGCACATGGAGATCTACAGCGGTTCGAAGACCGGTGCGCTCACACAGAAAAACGTCGGAAAATACCATCGTCGCTCGGATCTCGTCGATCCGACGAAGTACATCAAAAAGTGGCCGTTGAAGTGAGGATCTGAGTAATGAAGCGGAACCTCGGTCGAGACAGCAATACCGAAATTCGAATCGTCGTCGTCTTGGCGGCGATCTCGATCTTGGCACTCGTCGTGTTCGGGACGAAGTCCCGTCGCGAACGCCCCGCTCCAGAGCCGACCGTCCTCGAGGAAACCGCGAGTGAAGTGCAGACGTCGAGCGCGCACGCGCATGAATCCCCGTCGCACGTCGCCAGCGTCGCGGCTGTCGCTCCCCCTGCTACTTCGAAATCCGCTCGACCGGACGCATTCGCCGCAGTCACGCCTGAAGAGCGGGCATCGCTGAATACGCTGACGTCGTTGCTCTTCCAGGAGACTCGCGGCTCGACTCAACCGAACGAGCTCGTGAGCCGCCTCTCGCAGCTCGGCTACAAGCCTCTCGTGTCACGCGACTCGAACGAGTTCACGGGTTCCATGGTCATCGTTCGAACTCAGAACGCCCTTCCCGGCACGCGCTACTTCCATGCGCAATATTTCACCGACGAGACCGGCCGGTATTATCCGCAGTACGTGTCCTTCGAATTCCGCCCGAGTCAGACGATGGACGAAGTCGTTCGATCTCTCGAGAGCTCCTTCGGTCGCCTCGGTCGGCCGACGACGAACGACGGGATCTGGATGACCTGGAAATTGCCGGACGATTACACGCTCTGGATCAAGCGCATCGAGAAACAAGACCTCGCGGGCGACCCTTTCAACGCTTACTCCGCGCAAGACGTGAACACGTTGAAGGTCGCGATCGAAAAAGACGTCCCCGGACACGAGGACGAAGAGCACCTCTGAGAAGAGGCCTTCAATTCCCGAGCACGCGCCGGACTTCGAAGAACGTCTCGCGCATGAGCACGCAAGCGTGCCACACTTCCCCACCTTCGATTTTCGCCCAAGGGATTCGCGGCTTCTCGCCGTCGACGGATTCGAACCACAACGTCAGATCTCGTTTCGAGTGAGATCTCCCGGTTCGCGTTTCAAGATGTTCGCCGAACTGCTCGAGATGGACGAGGTAACGACCCGTCGCACTTTCA
>JAZKJB010000111.1:0-284 GCA_040384505.1 Bdellovibrionota bacterium
TCGAGGACTCGCATCATGTCGACGCTTTCCGCGACCTCGAGCGGCGTCGGCGGAAGGGCCACGTACCGGAGGAGATAGTCGCGACGGAAGCCGATCATGCCGAGCTGCTTGTAGCGAGGGCCCGTGTGTCCTTTTTTCTTCGATGGGATCGGCTCGCGCGAAAAGTAAAGCGCATCACCTTTCGGATCGAGAACGACTTTGACCGCATTCGGATCGTCGAACTCGGCTTCATCGTTGATCTTCACCATGAGGTTCAACACTTGAGTCGACGGATTTTTCTTCAG
>JAZKJB010000111.1:294-1517 GCA_040384505.1 Bdellovibrionota bacterium
AACGCTTCCGCTACCCGCTCGGTCGCGCGCTCGTGCGTATCGGCCGTCATCACGGCTTTCGCACCGAGGCTCACGACGTAGTCCTGGATCTCGCGATCACAAGTCGCAACGTAAGTGTGATCGGCGAGCTCAGCGTACGAGCAACGGTGAACGATGTGTCCGATCATCGGAATGCCGAGGATCTTCGCCATCGGTTTCCCGGGAAAACGCGAAGCCGCCATGCGGGCCGGAATGACGACGAGGCTCTTCATCCCCGACCCCGCTCTTTACTCGTGAGGCTATGCGCGGCCCCTTTGCGAGCGGCGACGTCGAGCATACGAAAATCGACTCCGTAGGCGATGAAGCGGTTTCCTTCGTCGATCAGGGCTTTCAATTTCACTTCGTCCGGCTCGACGAGATGGAGACCGCCGGGCTTACCGGATTTTTTGCCGATCTCACGGATCGTCGCGAGCGCTTCTTTCACGAGAGGTGCATCGAATTGTCCCGCGAGATTCATCGAGCTCGAGAGATCGTAAGGACCGACGATGTAACCGTCGACGCCGTCGACTTTCATGATCGATTCCATGTTGCGAACGCCATCGACGTGTTCGATCTGCGCGATGACGACTGTTTCGTTCGCGGACCATACGCGGTATTCCTCGAAGCGCGTGCCGTAACCTTGCGCACGCGCGAGACCCATTCCTCGGGTTCCGCGAGGTGGATAGTAAACTGCACTGACAGCCGCTTTCGCCTGCTCGGCCGAATTGATCATCGGCACGATGACACCGGTCGCTCCCATGTCCATCACCCGTTTGGCTTGCGCCCAATCGTGCGACGAGAGCCGCGCGAGGACCGGCGTGCCGTGAAGACCGATCACACGGATCATGTCTTCGGCTTGCGCGAGACTCATCGAGCTGTGCTCGAGATCGAGAACGAGGAAATCGAATCCGGCCCGGGCCATGATCTCTGCGACACCCGTATGAGCGAGCGAGATCCAAGAACCGACGACAGGATTCGAATTGGTAGAGCTCAACCGGGCTTTGAGGGAGACATTGACTTGGTGCATGAGCCACCTGTTTTACGTAGGTACGCGTGACCCTGTCAAACCATCAGAAGGAGGCGGATTCACGGCCTAGGCGTCCTCACGAAATTTCCCGTCCCAAGTCGAGACATCGCACTGCATTGAGACGGTCTATTTCGTCGAATCCACGCTCCCAAGCGCCCAATTCGAGACCACAAGTCGA
>JAZKJB010000112.1:0-1371 GCA_040384505.1 Bdellovibrionota bacterium
GCGATACGTATCGCATCCTCCGCGCGCTCGAGATCTTGCGGGCCGATCCCGAAGGTCGAACGCTGACCGAGATCAAGGCTCACTTCGACCGCCACCGCGAGGCTCCGCCGTTTCGAGTTTCGAAGATCGGGCTTTTTCGCGAACGAGACGTGCTGAGGACTCGAGTCATCGAGCGCACGCACGCGATGTTGAACGCCGGGCTCGTAGACGAAGTGAAAGCTCTCCGTGCCGAGGGATTAGGCGCCTGGGGCCCGATGCAGAGCGTGGGTTACGCCGAAGTTCAGGCTTACCTGGATGGGACTTTGCCCGAAGCCCAACTCATCGAGGCGATCGTGACCAGCACCATGCAGCTCGCCAAGCGTCAAATGACGTGGTTCCGAAAGGACACCTCGATCCAATGGTTCGACACCGAGAAGGGGTTGGACGCGCCTCTGGAAAAGGCACGCGAACTCCTCGTAACATAGGCGGTTCACTTGACTCGAACTGGCCTCGCGGCCAAACTCCCCGCATGAAAAGTATGACCGGTTTTGGCCGAAGCTCGACTCGGACGCGTAAGACGCGAACGAAGGGTCGCGCGGCTGAATCGGGAGACGTGAACCTGGATATTTCTCTCCGGGCCGTCAACGGTCGCTACCTCGAGCTACGTTTTCACATGCCCCGTGAGTACGCCGGTCTCGAAGGCGAATTCAAAGCGATCATCTCTGAAAAATTCTCGCGCGGAACTCTCGATATCTACGTCGCTCGTCGTGCGGCTGCCGCGAAATCCGAAGTCACCGTGAACGCCCTTCTCGCGCAAGAGTGGCTCAGTGGTTATCGCAAACTCGGCAAAGAATTGGGTCTCAAGAGCGAAGCCTCGCTCGAGCTCATCTCGCGTGTGCCTGACGTCATGATCGTCACCGAAAACAGCGACATCACGGACGCAGAAAAGAAACTCGCGCGCTCGCTCGTCGAAGAAGCCGCCGAAGCCTGCGACGTCGAACGCCGTCGTGAGGGCGAAGCGCTTCGCACGGAGCTCGAAAGCCTTTGTTCGAAACTCGAAGCCATCTCGAAGCAGATGGAAACTTTGAAGGTCGATGCGAATGCGGAGCTCGAGCGCCGATATCGCGATCGGCTCAAAGATGCGCTCGGAAAATTCGAACTCGGCGGTGCCGTCGACGATCAACGTCTCGCTCAAGAGGTCGTGATCCAGCTCGACCGCGCCGATGTCTCCGAAGAGCTTCAGCGTTTGAAAGAACACTTGAAGGCGTATCGCCAACTTCTCAAGAGCCCAGAGCCCCAAGGCAAGAAGCTCGACTTCTACGCGCAAGAGCTCTTGCGCGAAGTGAACACGATCGGATCCAAGAGCCACATCGCCAAGCTCACGAGCTTGGT
>JAZKJB010000112.1:1471-3210 GCA_040384505.1 Bdellovibrionota bacterium
AAGGTGCGGATGATCATCCTCGCCGCTCCGAGCGGCGCCGGGAAATCGAGCTTCGTCGAGAAGATCACGCAAGAGATCCCGCGTCTGCGCGACACGATCACCTACACGACCCGGAAGATGCGGGCCGGTGAGTCCGAGGGCATGCCGTATCATTTCGTGACGAAAGAGCGTTTCGAGCAGCTCCTCAATCAGGAGTTCTTCGTCGAGTGGGCCGTCGTCCACGAGAACCTCTACGGCACCCCCATGCACCAGCTGACCGACGCCTGGGAACGCGACGAGGTCGTCATCATGGACGTGGACGTCCAGGGGGCGGACACCTTCAAGAGGAAGTTCCCCGACGCCGTGACGGTTTTCATCCTGCCGCCCTCGATTGATGAGCTGCGTCGCCGGGTTACGAAGCGGGATGGGAAGATTCCGGCCGACTTAGAGGTCCGGATGAAGAACGCCGAACATGAAATCGCTCGGGCGGATGACTTCGACATCCGGCTCGTGAACGACGATTTCACCGAATCCTACCGCCAGTTCAAGAAAATCATTGAAGAATTGCTGGTCCGTAAGTAAGACTCATTGTTTCCCGGAGGAAGATTTATGGCTCGCGTTACGGTCGAGGACTGCCTAGACAAGGTCGATAATCGCTTCGCACTCGTCCTTCTCGTGTCGAAACGGGCCAAGCAACTCCTCAAAGGTTCCGCGCCGACCGTCGTCTCCAAGAACAACAAGTACATCGTCAACGCCCTCCGCGAAGTCGCGGCCGGCCACGTCTACTTCGATCAAACCACTCCGCCTCCCGATGACTCGGGCAACGGCGAATCTCACGGCTGATCTTCAGGGCTAGCCGGCTAGCCCTCTCCTTGTCCCTTGTTTGGTAATCCCTAGCGATATCAGTTATCCTGACCCTCGAGGGCATAGATGCTGGAATCGTCAGACGACCCCAATAGCGGGTCGCCAAAAACACTCGAAGATCTTCTCGAGCGCATCCGCGGCTATTTTCCAAATGCCGATCTCGCGTTGATCGAGAAGGCCTATCACTTCTCCGAAAAAGCTCACTCCGGTCAGGTTCGTCGAAGCGGCGAGGCGTACATCTCGCATCCGCTCGGTGTCGCCGCGATTTTGGCCGAACTGAATCTCGATTTGCAATCCATCGCGACGGGTTTGCTTCACGACACCGTCGAAGACACCCATGCGACTCTCGAAGAGATCGAAAAAGAATTCGGCAAGCCCGTCGCCGAGCTCGTCGACGGTGTGACGAAGATCTCGAAGATGAGCTTTCGCAACACGCACGAAAAACAAGGCGAGAACATTCGCAAGATGATCGTCGCCATGGGGAAAGACGTTCGCGTCGTCCTCGTGAAGCTCGCCGATCGCCTTCACAACATGCGCTCGCTCTCGCACATGCCGCCGGAAAAACAGACACGGATCGCGCAAGAGACTCTCGACATCTACGCACCCCTCGCGGGCCGCCTCGGGATCATGGCGCTGAAAGTGGAGCTCGAGGATTTGAGTTTCCGCTATTCGTTGCCGGACGCGTACTACCAGCTCGCGCAAAAGATCGCGGTGAAAAAGAAGGACCGCGAGCGGTTCATCGACGACACCAAAAAGTTACTCATCCAAGAGCTCACGAACCGCACGAAAGTGAAGTTCGAAGTCTACGGTCGCCCGAAGCACTTGTATTCGATCTACAAGAAAATGTCGGCCCGGAGCATGGAGTACGATCAGATCAACGACATCCTCGCGTTCCG
>JAZKJB010000113.1:0-10043 GCA_040384505.1 Bdellovibrionota bacterium
GCCGTCGAGACCGGCGTTGAAAGCGATCTGGCGAAGTGGTTCTTCGCACGCGCTCTTGATGATCTGAGCGCCCCAGCGCTGGTTCTCATCGAAGTCCGCGAGCTTGATCGCGTCCGCTGCGCGAACGAGAGCCGTTCCGCCGCCGGCGACGACGCCTTCTTCGACAGCCGCGCGAGTCGCATTCAATGCGTCTTCCACGCGAGCCTTCTTCTCTTTCATCTCGACTTCCGAGGGAGCACCGACGTGGATCACGGCGACGCCGCCCGCGAGTTTCGCGAGACGTTCTTTGAGTTTCTCTTTGTCGTAATCCGAAGTCGTCTCTTCGACTTGTGCGCGGATTTGAGCGACGCGAGCTTGGATGTCGGCTTTTTTGCCGGCGCCGTCGATGATCGTCGTGTTGTCTTTGTCGACGATGATCGATTTCGCGTTACCGAGGTCCGTGAGAGTCGCTTGCTCGAGCTTGCGGCCGATGTCTTCGCTGATGACTTGGCCACCCGTGAGGGCCGCGATGTCTTCGAGCATCGCCTTACGACGATCGCCGAAGCCAGGAGCTTTGACGGCGACGACGTTGAGCATGCCGCGGAGCTTGTTCACGACGAGCGTCGCGAGAGCTTCGCCTTCGACGTCTTCCGCGATGATCAAGAGGGGACGACCCGATTTCGCGACGCCTTCGAGGACGCCGAGCATGTCGCGCATGTTCGAGATCTTCTTGTCGTAGATCAGGACGTAAGCGTTCTCGAGGTGGGCTTCCATGCGCTCTGCATTCGTCACGAAGTACGGAGAGAGGTAGCCACGGTCGAACTGCATGCCTTCGACGACGTCGAGCTCGGTCGCTGCCGTCTTCGACTCTTCGATCGTGATGACGCCTTCGCGGCCGACTTTCGCCATCGCTTCGGCGATCATCTTTCCGATTTCGGGATCGTTGTTCGCCGAGATCGTTCCGACTTGCGAGATCTCGTTGTCCGACTTGATCGGCTTCGCGAGACGCTTGAGTTCCGCGACGGCTGCTTCGACGGCTTTGTCGATTCCGCGCTTCACTTGCATCGGGTTGTGACCGGCGGTCACGATCTTCGCGCCTTCGCGGAAGATGGCTTGTGCGAGAACGGTCGCCGTGGTCGTACCGTCGCCGGCGTCGTCATTCGTTTTCGAAGCGACTTCTTTCACCATCTGCGCGCCCATGTTCTCGAACTTGTTCTCGAGTTCGATCTCTTTCGCGACGGTGACGCCGTCTTTCGTGATCAAGGGAGCGCCGAACGATTTTTCGATGACGACGTTACGGCCCTTGGGCCCGAGAGTGACTTTCACTGCATTCGCGAGAGTGTTGACGCCGCGGAGGATGGCCGAGCGCGCGTCTTCGCTGAAACGGAGTTCTTTGGACATGTGTTATCTCCTTAGATAAACAAAATTAAATTAAAATTCGAATCAGTTGAAAACGCCGAGGACGTCTTCTTCTTTGATCATGAGGAATTCTTGGCCGTCGAGTTTCAGCTCGGTGCCCATGTATTTCGAGAAGAGGACTTTGTCGCCGACGCGAACTTCGAGCGGAAGAACTTTGCCGTCTTCGAGGATGCGACCTTTGCCCGTCGCGACGACTTCACCGCGCTGTGGTTTTTCTTTTGCGGTATCGGGAATGATCAAGCCGCCAGCCGTTTTGTCTTCTTCGGCCATGCGTTTGACGAGAATGCGATCATGAAGCGGACGAACCTGCAGATCCGAGCCTGCTTTTGCCATACGAATAACCCCCTGAGATTTTTGCTTGAAAAGCTTAGCCAATATGAAGGGCGGCTTCAGACAGTCAAGGCGGGGGCAAAAATTTTTCTATAGCTGGTAAAAGCGTCGGTCGAGACGCGGCGCATTTCGGAAAGGTGCATGGCACCTCAGGGGCGGGCGGTTCTGCCTTCGGTAGGGATCATGGCCGTCGGCAAACCCGCTTCCGGGGCGGCGTTCACGTCGAGCGACCTTTGATAGGCGAGCATGAGGTCGGCGGTTTCGTCGACGCTCAGTTTTCGTGCGGCTTCCTGGAAGGCCGAGCGGTCTTTGAAGGGGGAGAGGTAGAGGACGAAGTAGTCGTTCACACTCAGTTCTTGGGCGATTTCGAGGTTGAGCTGGGCCTGTTGAAGACGCTGGTCGATGCGCGGCGATTTCTGCAACCGATCCTTCGCCAGAGACTTCGTTTCGGCACCTTTCACGACCGGATTTTTCTCACCTGGAGCGCGCTCGCCCGTCACCTTATCCACACCAGCCTCGCCTTGGATCCGATCGATTTGCGTCTTGGCTTCCTCGACTCGGCTCGCTTTCCAGGCCTGGAAACCCATAACGCCTAAACCCATATTGATCTCGGCTTGGGCGGTTCCAGCGAAAAGGAGAAGAACGGCGATAATGGCGGTGTGAAACTTCATGGCAGCGAACTCCCTAAGCCCCGATCCGACCGTGGAGGGGTGTGATACCTGTCCTTAATACAAGCCATGTGCCAGCGTGAGAGCGATTTTACGCAGTGGAAACGAAGTGTTAGGGACAATCTCGGGCTTCCCGCGACAAATCCCGTCTCAAATGGAGACGGGTTTGGACTCACGGGTCAGAGGTTGGCGAGGTAAGGCTCGAGGGTTTCGATGTCTTCTAGGAGGAGTTCGTCGAGTTTCGCGCGAACTTTCGGGTCGGTCGCAGTCTCGGCCATCTTCAGTTTCGTCTCAAGCAGGTTTGCAACCACGACCTCGAAGTAGATAGTCTTTACGACGAACCGGATCGGCATCGGATTTCGCGATCTCGAAGTATCGACGGGTCATCGAGAGCATCGTATTCACGAAGCTGAGCGTTCCGCCCGACTCCCGCTGAACGGCCGTTCGACGACCTTGCTCCATGCCGAGTCTCAAGGTGTCTTCGATGTGTTTCTTGAGAATCGCTTTCGTGTCGCCGGAGCTTTCGACTCGATACGCTTGTTCGTAAACGGGAACGAGACGCGCGGCGAGCTCGGACACTTCGACGGGGTAACCGCCGTCTGGCCACTGAACTTTCGCACCGTTCTTAACGAACGAATTCCTGCTCCGCTTTCGACAAATCGCCAGTCGCGAGGTTCGCGCGAATCGATTGTGCCGACGCCGCGAGTTTCGCTTTCACGCTCGGATGGAATACGAAACGAAGCCCTTGCTCCATACCCACGAGTGCCGTGACACCGGTGATCTCAGTGAGAGCGTCGCGCCCTTGATCCTTCTCGCTGTAACGAAGATTGCCGGCCTTCAGAAAATCGCCGTAGGGATACGTGAAACCGATCCGAGCGTTCTTCAAGCCGATCCACTCGACGTCTTTGTCCCTGTTGATTCGGGTGACCCGGAGTTCCTTCTTCATCGCTTTCGTGACGTGCGAAGTGATCTTCTCGAAATCCGCCGGAGCGTCTTTCGCGGGCCAAGAAAACTTCGCGACGGGCGCGTGCGCGAACGCCGGCTTTAAGACACGAGCCTTCAGATCCCCGTATGCCGCGTCGAGTTTGTCGTTGATCACGACGGTGTCGAACTCACCCGCGCGCGCCATTTCGCCCGCGGCGTTTTTCAGTCGCTTCTGGATGACTTCTTCGGCGTCGGTGTTGCGGCCTCGAAGACGCTGCTCGAGAACTTTCATGTTGGGCGGTTGAACGAAGATGGTTTGATATGGAACGTTCAGCTTGTTGCGGAGGACGTCCGCGCCCTGAACGTCGACGAGCAAGAGCGGCGAGCGACCCGAAGCCATGATGCTTTCAATGCGCGTCTTCGAAGTTCCGTAGAAATTGCCGTGCACTTCGGCGAACTCGACGAATTCACCTTTCGAGATCCGCGCCTTGAATTCTTCGACCGTGATGAACTCGTAGTCCTTGCCGTTCACTTCGCCCGTGCGGGGCTGGCGAGTTGTCGTCGAGACCGAGAAATCGTACAGCTCGGGAAACTCGTCCACGAGCATCTTCATCAACGTCGTCTTGCCACCGCCGCTCGGAGCCGAGATCACGATCGCACGCGCGCTCGCGACCTTTTGCGCCTGAGAGATGACGAAGATATCCGTGCACGCGCTTTGAGCGTGCGCCGTCGCTCCCGACAGCGCGAGCAATGCGAAAGCCGACGCTGTGAGGAGACGACGTTGAAAAATCATTTTCCGTCCCAGACGATTTCGTAGACTCGGCCTTCGGCATAACCGCCGACGCCGAGCGAGCCGTTTCGTGCATATTGAATCTGGATCGCTTGGCCGGGAACCATTTGAACTTCGAGTTCCTGAATCGTGATCACGCCTTTCGACGGAGCATTCACGACGATCTTGCCGGTCTCACGCCCTTGAGCATCCGCGATCACGACTTTGTAGAGATCCGTCTTCGCCCACTTGTTCGCGTTGTCGAGACCGGTGTGGCCGGAAACGGGAAGAAGGAGCGTGCCTTTCAATACGCCAGTGGGCCCGAGGCCCGTGACGTGGAGGCGCGGAATTTCGTCGTAATGTTTCGTCTGTTTCGCCGCGCCCGCGATGTAGGCGAGCGGGATCATCGTCGCGTCAGTCAGCGCTTCTTTCGACGGAACCGAAACTTGAACGCCTTCCGCCTGCACGAAAACCATTTCCGGCGTGTCGCGATGGCTGTTCAAGAACGTGAGCTGCGAACCCATCGCACGATTGATGAACTCTTCGCGAGCTTGCGACGTCGGAGCGACGTTGCCCGTGATCTGCGCGTTCGTGAGGGCTGCGCGCCACTGGCCCGTGGCCTCCGGAGCGTGCGGGATCCCGAGAACGACGTCGGCCGCGAAATACGACTGGCACGTCGGACCGATGCCGAACGCTCGAGCTTGACCGGCCGAGAGCACACACGCCGTTGCAGCCGTGACTGCGAGAAGAGAAGCGACTTTCATTCCATCCACCTTTAAAAAGTTCTGAAGTTCAAAAATTCAATTTCTAAAAACGAAATCACTTTCCGCCGAACATGTTCGAGCAGAGCGGACCCATGCCGCGTTGACCTTTGACCGCGAGAACCTGGTTCTTCACCTTCTGGCTCGAAGTCGACATCTCGTTCACGTCCACGAGGCCCAGCGCCGCCGCTGCGAACGCGTACTTCTGAGCGCCCGGGCGCCAACCCTTGGGCATCGTGTAGTTGCGGACTTTCTCGATGACCTGTCCCGACATGTCGAAGTCGAACTTACGGCTCAAGAGCAGCGAGCTGTCCTTCGCGACGTCCATCGCATCGTGGAGAACGGGGCGACCATCGAACTGCGCCTCGGGACCGACGGCCGCGAGGAACGTCTTCACCGCATCGTGGAGCTCTTTCGTATCCGACCAGCGACCGCCGAAATTGCTCTGGTAAGAGTAAGTTCCACTCGTCGTCTTGTACGCGATGCCGTTATTGCTCGTGCCCGCGGTTCCGTTGACCACGTTCATCGAGTTCGTCGCCAAGTGCGCGATGTCCATCTCGAGTTGGTAATAGCGCGCCGGAGCTTTGCCTTTGCGAAGATCGAAAGCACGAACGTCGTCGACCGAGATCTCGATCTCGAGATTGTTCTTGTGATGGAGCTTGAACTTGTACCGGTTGTCCTCGAGACGAACCGCAGGCTTCAAAAACTCCGAGGGCGTCGCGCCCGGGATCACTTGGCGGATGATCTGCCAGAAGTTGAGCGGATGAAAGCTATCCGCGAACGCTTTGATCGACGACGGCTTGTCGTCGGTCGTGTCGCCACCGAACTCCACGCGATACATCACGCCGTTCGCGTCGCTGCGACCGATACCCGGCTTGAAATTCCACGAACCGGTCTTGTTGCCTTCGGTCCAACGGTAGCGGATCGCCATGTCGTTCTTCGCCGCCTCGAGCTTTTCGTTGTCATAATAAGTGTCGACCATCGGGTCGGGAATCGGGAGACCGTCCGCGCCTTTGATCACCTGGCCGGCCGCATCCTTCTTCATGTAGCGGTCTTCGAACTTGATCGTCCAATCGGGACCGAGGAGTTCGGCTGCTTTCTTCGGATCGTTCGACAGCTCGATCAAGAGTTTCTTGATGTGCAGATATTCGGCTTGGTTGATCTGGAATTTTCCTTCGCCTTCGACACGGCTGCGGATCTGGCCACCGGGCTTGAGGCCCGCGCCGGTTTTACGGTCGTTGAAGATGTTCGTCATCGTCGTCGGGATGTTGAAGGCGAGATCGAGCGCGCTCGGACGTGCCGTCGGCAAGTTCGACGCGGTTTTTCCCGTACGTACGACTTCCATCGGTTTACCCTGAGCGTCGAGCGGCGGCGGGAGGAAGAAGACTCCACCGCGGTCGAAGCCACCCCAGTCGTGACCCGAGGGGAAATCAGCTTTCACGACGAATGCGGTCCCAGGCTCGACTTTCAATCCGTTCGGATTCGTTCCGTCGACCGAGAAGATCTTCTGGAGCTCGTCGTAGCTGAGGAAGAACTCTTCTTTCTGATAGAAGAACTTCGGATCGCTGATGCCGTTGCTCAAAAGCTTGATCGGCATTTGAAGAGTTCCTGCTCGTTGGCCGCCGACCGCAGTCGGCGAATTCACGGCGACACCGAGGGAGAGTTTCACGGGTGAGTTCAGTCGGTCTTGAAACACCTCGACGATGACTTTCGCTCCACCGATCGCGGGCTCCGCATTCACGGTGATGTAGCCGCGCGCAACTTTCTGGGTCGGATCGACCGCTGCCGACGGCGTGACCTGATTTCCTTGAAGGAAAAGGTTTTGCGCGTGCGCGGGTTGGCCGCTGAGCGCGATGATCATCGAAGGAGCGAGTGCCGCGAGCGAAAGAACGCGGAGCATTTGACCGTGAACGGACATGTTTCACCTCTGAGTTTGAAAACGTACGTACCCGGCGTTGTGCACGGCCTGTGCCCCCGCTTTTCGAAACTCACGACCTCATAAAATCGATTTAGCGCCGCGGGAAAGCCCCTATTCGTCACGGGAATTTTAGTATTTACCAAACCCTCACGCTCCCGAAGTCCTCGAAACGCCCTCGATTTCGAAGACGCACTATATAGGTTGGGAACGGGGCTTGCTCATGTCGGGAGTTCTACTCGGAGGACTCGTGAAAAGATCGTTCGCCTCGATCGCTTTAGTTTCGCTGCTCGTGGGCTTGGGCCCGGCCAGCGCAGGACCGTTGAAATTCGAGAAACTGCCGGATGGCTTGCCCGCCGCCCGTGAGAACTCCGAGATCGGTGTGTTGGGCTCTGCCGTCCACGATCCCTATGCCGTCTTTTATCAGAAGCTCCTCGATCTGGTCGAATCGAAGGTCTACGGTCTCACGCTCACTGCCGTCGAGGCCCCGGTCGTTCAAGCCGAAAAGATCTACTATGTCGAATCCCTCGCACTCGGGCTCGTTCGCAAGATCTTGAGCGACAAGCAGATCGAGTCCCAATACGAACGCGAGATCCTCTTATACAGAGCGCTCAAGATCTACGGCGACGCCCGCTTCAGCGGCGAGCGCATCTTCGAAATCATGATTCGCGCGATCGATACGGCGAAGCCGGGTACGTCGGGGATCCAGCTCCCGACCGAGAAAGCCGACGGAAGCGTCGTCTACTCGCCGAACTACCGCTACGAACGCGAGCTCACCGCCAAAGAGAAGAGAGAGCTCTACAAACAGAAGCTCGCGGAATTCACGGCTGCGGGAGGCTCACTCGACGAAGTGAAGCTCATGAACCCTGAGTCGATCTCGGCTCTTCCCGAAAAGGCAATGATCGAGTTCGTCGAGATGGCCAACGGCCAAGTGCGTTTTACTCAAGGCTCGGCAGGTCACATTTTGATGGCGCGTGGAAACGACGTCCGTGTCGCGGGGACTTTGATGATCGTGAAAGACAAGGCGGGAGTTCCCCGTGTCGTCGTGATCTCGAATTCCTCGGGAAGCTACAAGCCCGATCTGATGCCGGTCGACGAGCTCGCCCAAAAAATCGCGCGCATGCTCGATATCCCCTTCGACCAAGTCCTCATCACGAAGGGCGAGCCGACGACGACTCAAACCGTGAAGATTCTACTGAAGGCCACGGGCGTCGACGGCGAAGTCATCAAGAAGGCCATCGGAGTCATGAAAACCGATGGCGAGCTCGCTCAGAACGAGCCCACGTCGTTCATTCCGACTGGTGCCGCGAAAGCCGCCGCCTGCCGCGCGATCTTTTGAAAGACGAATCTACATAGAACCCGTTTCGGGACCGGGAAGAGATCATAGAGCACTTAGGTTTATCTGGAGATTCGACGCCAGGGAATCTACATAGGACGCGGCTCCAACATCTTCCCCAACCCCCCTTTAGGAGAGAGACCAAATGTTGAATCGAATCGCCGCGGCCGGCCTGATCACGCTCGTCGCCTTCCAAGCGAGCGCAGCTCAGCCCACGATCACCGAGCGCTGGCAGGATTTCCAGAAGAACCCCAAAGCGTTCATGGAAATGAATCCGCTCAAGAAAGACTCGAACGGAAAACCGATCGCGGTGAACTCGTTCTTCTCGAAGAACGACGTGAAGTCGGGTGCGTTCATCGAAAAGAAATCGAAGTACCGCCTCGGTAAAGCCGGCGGCGCTCTCGTTCCCGCGATGTGCGACGAAAACGGCGTCTGCCTCGACGACGTGAAAGCTGGAAAAGCTCCCGCACGCGCGAACGTCGCCGACTGGTTGGATCTCCGCGAATTCCAGGCGCGAGGCGTGAAGCCGACGGCGTCGCTCGAAGAAATGGAAGCGAAAGGTCTCATGACCGCGAAGCTCGACGTGAAGCCGTGGTCGGACACGTACTGGCCGATCTCGCAGGGCATCCTCGGCGTTCGCTACGCGAATCCGGCGTTCAGCTCTTTCGGTCACGACTGGAAAGCTCGTTACGACGTCCTCTCGAATCCGAATTCCTCGCTCGCTGCGATCTATCAGCGCGGTGACGCGAAAGAGATCGACACGCTTTCTCCCTCGGAAAAATACGACCTCATCATCGGCGATCTCAAAGGCGGCTTCGCGGGCAAAGTCTACGAGTCCGGTTACCTGACTCCCTCGATGTGGCAAGAAGGCGAAGGCTACTTCAAGAGCGCCGGCAAAGTGGAAGACTGGATGGGCATCTGCCACGGTTGGGCGCCCGCCGCGTTCATGGAAAAGCGTCCGACGAAATCGATCGTCGTGAAGGCCGCCGACGGCAAGACCGACATCAAGCTCTATCCCTCGGACATGAAAGGTCTCGCTTCGTACTTGTGGGCGAAGGTCGACGTTCCGAATTCGTTCCTCGGTGGACGTTGTGACGCGAAAGATCCGAAGAAAGATCCGCAAACGGGTCGCATCCTGAACGAAGAATGCTTCGACACGAACCCGGCCAACTGGCACGTCGCGACCATCAACCAAATCGGTCTCGCGAAACGCAGCTTCGTGCTCGACGCCACTTACGATTACGAAGTGTGGAACCAACCGGTTTACGGTTACACGTACCGCTATTTCAATCCGCAGACGGGCGCGAAGGCGAAGACGATGAAGGAAGGCACGACCGACGTGGCCTCGTTCACGAACGACAAGTTCAAGAAGTTCCGCTCGAAGAACGCGGTCGCGGTCATCGGCATCGAGATGGACGTCACGTACGTCGTCGAGACCGAGCCGAACCACAACGAAATCGATTCGGAAGCGAAAGACCAAACGCAGACCGTGACGTACATGTACGACCTCGAGCTCAATGCGAAAGGTCAGATCATCGGCGGCGAATGGTACAGCAACAAGCACCCCGACTTCTTGTGGATGCCGCTTTCGGATTCGCGTGCGATGTCTTACGGCGACAACAAAGTCGGTGCGCAATCGTGGCAGGCGGGTCAGCCGCTTCCGAAGTTCTGGCGCGACATCGCGATCCAGACCGCTCAGAAATATTCGCAACCCATGTCTCGAACAAGTGATCGCATGAAAAGCCTCGCGCCGCCGCTCTCGACGAATTTGCTCGCGAATTCGTTCGCCGCGGCGCTGGGCTTTTCTCTCGTTCTCCTCTTCGCGGCCGACTTCGCATTCGCCGCCTCCGGGCCCTCCTGGTTCCCGAAGATCTCTTGCAAGCAAGCTTGGAAGAACAAAGACCTCGGCGCGTACGATGCTTCGACGGATTCGAAGATCGAA
>JAZKJB010000114.1:0-1085 GCA_040384505.1 Bdellovibrionota bacterium
TGCTCTTTCGAACCCCCGAGACCCCGTTTTATAGACAAGGGCTCTCGAGGAGACTCCATGGGCCGCAAACCCTCTGAAAAGCTGACGCTTTTGAGCTGTATCGTGACGATTTCCGCGCTCACGGCCTGCTCCAATTCGAAATGGCAAGAAGTCGCCCCGAAAACGGGTGACCCGATCGCCGAGCAACAAAAAGCTCCGACGACCCCGCCGTTGAAGCAGGGCCAAGAAGTCGTCGTGATCCCCGATCGGCTTCCGGGCCGCACGGATCCGAATCAGCCCCTCGGAGAAACGCCGATCACGCTCGAAGGCGGCGACCGTCTCCGCGTCAAGGATCCGAATCCGAAAGGCAAAGAAGGCTACGTCGAAGTCGTCGTCGTCGACACGCGCGCTCCGAGCAAGCCGACGCAGCCGATCCTGGTACCGCGCGAATACGTGGCACCCGAGGCACCGCCGAAAACCCAAGAGCAGGACCAAGCCGATCGCTATTTCATGATTCAAAACGTCGCGACCGAGAAATCGCGGATCTACGAGAACTGCGTTTCGAAAAAATCCGACGGGAGCTGCGTCCATCGCCTCATTCTCGAATCCGAGATGACCGCAGGTGAAGATACGCGTACGAAAGAGCGCCGTACGCTCCTCGGCAGTTTCCGCATCACGCAGTGGTACAAGTTCTACCAAGACAAACAAGATCTCTTTCCTTCGTTCTACGCTCCCGGTTTCCCGAAACTCCCGGACGAGGGCGCAAGCGTTCAAACGTGGCTCTCGAAAAAATACTTGCCCGAAGGAAAAGGCCAAATGCGTGGCGCTTTCGGTTGGTACACGGCCCACCTCGGCCCGAATGCCGACGAACAGTGGACTCACGGAACTTTCGGCTGGAGCGAAGACGGTGACAAATTCATTCGCGTCACACGCGAACCCAAGTACGACCATCTTCGTAGCGCAGGCTGCACCCGCATCGAGAACCAAGCGATCGCTTTCGCTCGTGACGTCATGCCGAAGGGCTCGAAGGTCATCCGCATCTACGCGAAGGAAGGCTACCGCGACGAGAAGCTCACGCAGTACGACTTCCCCGTGTTGAAATGGAA
>JAZKJB010000114.1:1095-1856 GCA_040384505.1 Bdellovibrionota bacterium
GTTCATCCTCACGAAGGAAGGGATCAACTCGCCACTCGCACCGACGGCTCGTCAGGCGACGGTCGCGAAGCAGAATCCGACCGACAACGACATCCTCGACGCTGGAACGTTCTCGTTGAACCACACTCCCGTCGCGGTCGAAGGCAACCTCTATAAGGTGCCGGCGAGCGAGCTGAAGGGCGTTTTCCTCGTCGATGAAGGCCGTGTCGTGGGTTACCAGCACCCGAAGAGCTTGAAAGTCGGCGGTCACGCCGATCGCAAGCTTCCTTCGCTCGTGCTTTCGAGTGACACGAGCTACACGCTCGCACGCAAGAAATCGAAAACCGAAACTTTGAAACCGGTCGCAGGAAACGCGGGTCCGCAGCCGCAACAGTAAGTCCACGAAGCTCGCGGTCAGAGGCGGGCCAAAGGGGAGAATATGAAAACATGGACCGCCCCCATGGCCGGTGCTCTCGTGATGTTCGTTTCGATCAGCGCTTTCGCCGCGCCGAACGAATGTGCAACGGTCTTCAATCCCCGCAAGCCAGGACTCTTCGGTCTTTTCGGATCGAAGCCCGCGGCCAACTCCCAGAGGGAAAACGTCATGGATCAACTGCGTGGCAACGCTTTCATCTCTCGTCTCGGAACGGTCGACAAAGGTGAAGTGAACGAAGGACTTCTCCCGCGAGGCTCGGCCCTCATTACAACTTCTGGTGCTTTGAAAGAAACCGGGATCATTTCGATCATTCACGCGGCGACCGGTTCGATGAATCAGCAAGGCG
>JAZKJB010000114.1:1866-2215 GCA_040384505.1 Bdellovibrionota bacterium
CTGAATGTGCTCGACGTGGCAACGCGTGCCGCCAACTGGGGCGCTGCGGTGCCTAAAGGACAGGGGCGCGGCGTATCGGTGATGAACGCGTTCGGCAGCTACTTCGCGATGGTGGCCGACGTCACGGTCGACAAAGGCGAAGTGAGCCAAGGTCTTCTTCCGCGAGGCAGCGCCCTCATTACGACCTCGGGAGCTTTGAAGGAAACCGGGATCATCTCCATCATTCATGCGGCGACCGGTTCGATGAATCAGCAAGGCGGTCATCACGAGCCGACGCTCGAAAGCGTGAAGCTCTCCGTTCGAAACTCGATCGCGCTCGGTGAGAAGTTCAATCATGCGCGAATCGCGA
>JAZKJB010000114.1:2225-2823 GCA_040384505.1 Bdellovibrionota bacterium
TCGGCGGCGGCGTATTCATCGAGCGGCTCGGGATCTCGCCGGCCGAGCTCGCAGCAGAGATCATTCGAACGGCCCGAGACTCGCGCTCGATGATCGAAATCCGCCTCGTCGCCTTCGGTGATGCCGACGTCCAAACCTTCCGCGAAGGCTGGGCCATCGTCGAACGCGAGAATTTTCGAAGCATGGACGCCATGGGCGGAATGGAAATCAATCAAGGCTCGATCACCGATTTCAACGTGCACCGCGCGACCGCGATCGTGAATGCAGCGAATACCGAGGTCACCTTCGGGGGCGGCCTATCGGGCGTGATCGCAAGGGCGACGCAGAACGAACAGGGCATCAACGCGGAAGCCGCTGCCGCGATCGAGAGCCTTCGCCGGTAAACTGCCCGCGTTTTCAGAACGTCTCAATTTGAGAACCGACTCCAGGACTTCCGTCGAGAAACCGATGTCTCATCATGCGAACTCGGACTCTCGTGACTTTCATCGTCGTGAGCTTCTTCATCCTCCCGCGTGCTCACGCAGAGAATTGCCGCGTCGTGAACGACGTCCTCACCACTCCCGACGGAAAATCGATTTATTTGGATTTCGGGCAACAC
>JAZKJB010000114.1:2863-6324 GCA_040384505.1 Bdellovibrionota bacterium
GGTTCCGCCGAAGATCGCGCTCGCCTCGAGAAACTGACGGCAGCACCAGTGCCTGCCCCGGGGCGCGACGGAATTAGATACGTCGTCGCCGATTACGTCGAGCAACGCGCTCCTTTGATCGAGGATCATGATCGTCGCACACGCCGAATCGAAGATCTCGTTCGGCAGGGTAAGATCTCGTACATCGGAGTCGAACTCGCGCCGAACGATCTTCGTGAGGCCGGAGGCACGAGTGGACTTCTGAGAACTCAGCGTGACGCCCAGTCCGCGCTTTCGCGTCGCGGAGTCAGTGAAAGCGATCGCTCGAGATTTCTGACCTCGGGCTCGATCGGAGCCGGCTCGCATCTTTGGCTCTCGAACGAAACCGTGCGGTCACGAACTCGCTACGTACCTCTCGAAGACGATTCGGCGAAAGCCTCCGGTCTCGAGCAGCTTCGAAACGAGGACAGCCTGTACACGCAGCTCCCCGATCTCGTCGCATCTGGTGCGATTTCGAAGGACGTCGCGAGATCTCTCCAAGCCCGCGCGAACACGGCGGTCCGCGATCGACGACCACTGACCTCGAGCGAAATCCACGGTCTGACGTCGTCGATTTCGAATCCGGCGGGTGCGACGTGGGCACGATCGTTGTTGAATGGAACGAATAGTTCTCTCGCCACCTTCGATCGGCGCGAAAGCCAAGTCGTCACGAATGCCCTCGCTCAAAATGAAAACGGTCTGATTTCGTTCGGCTCGGCCCACCGTACGGGTATCATCCAGAAACTAGAGACCGAATGCCGGCGTATGGACACGGCGCAGGCGCGATCGAACTCGACGACCCAACGCTCGCGAACGACGGGCTCGAGTCCATCGAGCGGCACGAGCCGTCCGAGCGGTACCAGCAGATAAGATTATTGTTTCGAAGCGGGCTGACGTTTCTTCGTCTTCGACACTTGGTCGACGAAGTTGTCGTAGACGTTCTTCTCGGGGTCGGCGGCGCCGAACATTCCGTCTTGGATCTTGCGAGGTTTCTTTCCATCCGGGAGAACCGTCTTCTGACGGATCTCGAAGCGGATGAAGCCACCACCGGCTTGATTCTCGTGTGCTTTCCGGTCGTCAGGACGCGCGATCGCTTTTCCATTCAGGTCGACCGATTCGCTTTCGATGCCCGCTTTGACTTTCGTTTGAATCAAATCCAAGCGTTGCTCCGAAACTTGTTTCGCCATCAGCATCTCGCGGCCGCGAACGGAGTCCGTGAACACGACGGACGTGACCGAGACGTTCGAATCTTCCAGACCCATCGTCACGCCCTTCACTCGCTCCATCATGGTGACGAAGCCTGCGGTGGGAGTCGCGGTTCCGAATTCGAAGACCATCGAATCCGGGATCTCGAAGACGACCGAATCGGCCGTGACTTCGACGTTCGAAGCCATCGAGCCCAGTTGGTCCGCCATGTAAGCCATGACGACTTTCTTCGTTCCGAGTTGCAACATGTTCGGCGTGCGGTCCGCCGGAGTGACAAGAGACTGGAGCGTCTTGAGAGGTTCGTTGATCAAGTCGACGAACAATTTCTCGAGCGTGAGCTCGGCGCCGAAATTCTGGAATTGATATTCGATGACCGAAGGAGTGGAGAAATAATCCGAGATCGCCTTCTTCTCTTCTTGCGAAGCGGAGTTGACGAGCCACATGACGAGGAAGAAGGCCATCATGGCGGTCATGAAGTCCGCGAAAGCGACTTTCCATGCGCCACCGTGAGCACCGCCGCTGACGACGGTGATCTTCTTGATGACGATCTGAGCTTTCTTTTCTCCAGCGGCCACGAAACACCCTCAAGCGCAGCTTACGCTGCTTTTTTAGCACCTTTAGTAGCAGCATCCATTTCCGCGAACGTCGGACGATCGTGCGGATAGATGGTACGGCGTGCGTACTCGACGCAAACCAACGGAGGAGCGCCACGTTGAAGCGCGACCATCGCAGCTTTGATGACGGCGAGATAACGTCCAGCCGCATTGATGTCTTGTCCCATCTTCGTCGCGGTCGGGCCGACGAAGCCGTAACACATCAAGACCCCGAAGAACGTACCGACGAGAGCGGCACCGATGAGCTCACCGATCTTCTCCGTACCGGCAGTCAAGTAACCCATCGTATGAACGACACCCAAGACGGCCGCGACGATCCCGAGGCCCGGCAAAGCTTCTGCGACCTGGTTGATCGCGTGCTGAGCGGCGTGCTCTTCTTCGTGCATGACTTTCAAATCTTGATCTAGGAGATCGTCGACGTCGTACTGCGAAAGATCCGCCGACAACGTGATCTTCATCGTGTCACAGAGGAAATCCACCGCGTGGTGGTTCTTCAGGAACGAAGGATACTGTTTGAAGATCTCGGATTTTTCCGGTTCTTCGATGTGGCGTTCGACCGCTTGAGGACCATCCTTCCGGAAGATCTGGAAGAGCTGGAACATCATCTGCAGAAGTTCGGTGTAATCCGTCTTGCTCGGCCCTTTGCCGAACCAAGCTTTGATCGCCATGCTGATCGACGTCTTCGCCACCGACATCGGATTTCCGATGATCAGTGCGCCGAGAGCCGCTCCACCGATGATCACGAACTCCGCCGGCTGCCAAAGCACCAGAAGGTGTCCGCCGTGAACGGCATATGCACCGAACACGCAGAGAAAGACGATGATGGCTCCTACTGCTCCCATGATTTCACCTCACCTTCCGTTTCGGCGAACCCCTGATAAGGGTTGAGAAATCCCCGAGCCGCAGCGCCAAAACTCGACTACGGTCGAGACGAATCCCCGACCGACGTCTTGCCAAAGCGGGTCCAGGAGCGACACGATGAGCGTTGTGAGACCGACGATCGTTTTCATTCATGGTTTAAATACCTACGCCGATGGACTCGTGCACATCGGGCCGGTCGTCGCTGGTGCGATGAAAGACAAGTGGGAGCATGCGCTTCGTTTGCGCGGCTTCGAATTCGTCGGCGTTCGCGGGATCGGCTATGGCCCCATCGACGAGCAAGCCGATCGTGCCGTCGAGTGCCTTCGAACCGAAGGTCTTCTCGATGGACGCCGCCCTCTCGTTTTGCTCGGACATTCGCTCGGCGGGCTCGTCGCGCGCGCCCTCGTCACGAGACCCGGACTTCGCGAGCAAACGAAAGCGATCTTCACGTTCGGCACTCCCCACGGCGGTGCGCACGTGACCGACATCGGTCTCACGCTCCACGAGAAATCTCCCGTTCTCACCAAGGTCTTGAAGAAAGTCGGCTACGACGTAGTCGCGAAGCAGAGCAACTTCGCCAACTTCACGAAAGCGAACATCGACGAATTCAATTCGCGCCATCCGGTTCCGAAGAACGTTCGGTGCGTCTCGCTCATGTGCGAAGTGAAAGGCCTGCAGATCAGCTGGCCCCTCGTTCCGATTTACGCGAAGCTTCGCGCGATCGACCCGAACCCGGTCGGTGACGGATTCATTCTCTCGAAG